>DDQE01000013.1:46890-97978 GCA_002342545.1 Caryophanales bacterium UBA2450 | reverse complement strand
TGCTTCAATAATCTTTTCTTGATTATCCTTAAGCATCTTTTTAAGTTTCTTTAATTGTTCTTTTCGATATTTAACATCTAAAGTAATTCCAGTATTAAAAAATTGTCTTTGTTTCTCCACAATCTCGTGGATGTCATCTTTTGTATAGCTCATAAATAAATTCCTTACTTAAATTATAGAATAAATCCTTAATATAAAAAACCCACCAGTTAAGTTCTTTATCGTGCCATTAAGCTTAGGACTAAGATAATTGTCAATGTCCCTATAAATAAAATATAATTAATAAGGATAATAGGGGGACAATATATATGCGTAAAAAACTATTACCAATAGCGATATTTTCATCATTATTTGCGATTACTTCTTTAACTGGATGTAATGAAGATGAGATTGCGAATTTAAAAAATGATTTCCAAACTCAGCTTGATGAAGTTAAAGAAGAGATCAAAGGAATTAAAACTCAAATCACTACCTTAAAAGGAGAGATGAGCGAATCTATTGAAGCAGTTAAAAGTGATTATCAAGCTAAGATTGATAAAGTGAATATTGATATCAAAGGCTTAGAAGATGATTTAGACGCTTTAGAAGCTAAACACAATAAAGATAAAGCGGATATAGAAGCAGATTATAATAGTAAACTCACTAACTTAACTACTGCATTCAATACAAGTGTTAGTGAATTAAATACTGAAATTGAGGCTAATAAGACAGCAATCACTAATCTAACTAATAAACACGCGCAAGATATTTTAGATGTCACAAGTGCATATGAGGCTGCTATTAGTGATTTATCCGCTTCTGAAAAAGAAGCTAGAGAAGCATTAGAAGAAGCTTTTAACGCTAGTGTTACTTCTCTTAATGAATCTTTTGAAGCTGAAGTAGCAGCATTAGAAGGCGATATATCTACGAATAAAGATGCGATTGCTGCTTTAACTGATAAACACAATAATGATCTCGCTATAGTCATTAGTGATTATCAAAAAGCGATAAGTGATTTAGTCTCAAAAGAAGCTAGTGAAAGAGCATCGTTAAAAGAAGAATTAGAAGCTAGTATTGCTTCTTTAAACACTTCCTTTAGTGAACAAGTTACTGCTTTACAAGCTAGTATTAACGCTAACTCTACCGCAATCACTAATTTAACTAACCAATTCAATGCTGATAAAGCTGCTCTTCAAAGTGACTATAACGCTAAGATTACAGCTCTTGATAATAAGTACGAGACTGAAGTTAGTGAGATTAATACTGCAATCAGTACCTTACAAACTTCCTTATCTAGCTTACAAACTGAGTTAAATACCGCAATCGCAAACATTCAATCTGATTATCAATCTCAAATTAATGATTTAGCCGCTAGAGTGGGCGTTTTAGAAGAAGTAGAAACCCACACTGTGACCTTCAGCTATTTTGATCAAAATGATGAATTAGTAGAGTTAACTACTCAAGTTGTGAGTCATGGAGAGAAAGTCACTAGACCAGAACTACCTGAATTCCCTGGATATTATTTCTCGTCTAATTGGTACGCGGTTGATGAAAATGGTAAAAATCCTGAAGCATGGTCATTTTATGGAAGTGTTGTCACTAGTGATATGGATTTATTAGCAATTTTATATCCAGAGGCATATACGATTACTTTAGATGAGAACTATAGTGGCGCTCCTAGCCCATATGAAAAAAGTGGAGTGGTGTATACTGGCAAAGATTTCACTTGCCCAGTACCAACTAGAACCAATTATTCTTTTGCGGGATGGTATTATGGCACCACCAAGGTCACCGATGAATATGGTAATTCCTTAGAACCATATAATTTTGGATCTGACATCACATTAAAAGCTGAGTGGGATATCTATAGAGACGGCTTATCTCCTGAATCAGCCTATACTCCTGCTGAAGCTATTTACTGGATGGATGTCTATGGAGAAGGCAACATTGTCAGCGGTAATGTTGAATATTACGTTATTGGTAAAGTATCTAATTCAAAATACAACACTAAATATGGAGAATGGTCGTGTAACTTAGGTTCTCCAACTAGTGAAGGTAAACAACTTGTTGTTACAGGCGCACATTTAAGTGACGGTAGCAGCATTTCTAAAGTAGATGGAGGCTTAGATGAAGCAACTATTGTAGTTAAAGGATTTTTAGAACTATATCAAGGCGTTTATAAAGCCGGATATTTACCTGCAAGTGTCTCACCAACAGGGGCAAAATATTATCCAACATTACTTATATAATTTATAGTATCAATCTAAATAGGGGACCCAATTTTCATAGGGTTCTCTTTTTTATGTTGATAAATTATATTTATAAAGTAGAATATATTAGAAAACAAACATATCTCGATTATTAGGCTCACTAAATGTTAATGCTAGTCTAATAATTTAAAATAATGATTATTTATTTTGTTTGTTTGATTTATGCCTATTAAAGGCAGAAAGGAAAAGAAAAAATGAACAAACTTTTTTCAAAGGTTGCCACGTTAAGCGTAGGTCTAGCTATGGCAATCGGAGTTGGAGTTGCTGTTGGTTCAAAAGAGGCTAGAGTGGCTAGAGCTGATAGTGTAGTAACATTTACTGTTGGAACTGATTCTGGGACTACATCGCTTTCTAAGGATGGCGTTTCTGTTACCACAACAAGTGGAGTATTCAATAGAACTGATAACTATCGTGTATATGCGAACAACAGCATGACAGTTTCATGTTCTTCTGGAAATATAACTGCTATGAGTTTTACAATTTCCCAGAACACATTTACTGCCAATGTTGGTACTTGGTCTAATAGTTCTTGGACTGGAAGTGCATCGTCTATTACATTATCTGCTAGCGGTGGGCAAGTCAGATTTACAACTTTTTCTGTAACGGTCAGTGGCGGAGGACCAGTTGTTTCTTACACAATTACCTATGACGCTAATGGCGGATCTGGTTCAATGTCAGACTCAACAAATACTGTTTCAGCATGTACATTTACTGCTCCTGAAGGAAAACGCTTTAAAGAATGGAATACTGCTGCTAATGGTAGTGGAACAGCATATGCCGAAGGTGATTCTGCAGCATCTGATTTAGACTTATTTGCTATTTGGGAAGATAAGCCTTTAGCTGTTACTTTAGATAAAATTGGCACAACTTTGGGTCGTACCGCAAATACAACAATGGCGACTGTAGACATTGCTGATGGTAGCGATTCTTATACATTGAACTACTTACAATGTAAAAAACAAAATGATGCTATTTTTATGACAAAGAGTGTTGGCGCTTTTGTTTCTAACCAAACTGAAATGCCTGGCGACATTACTAGCATTGAAGTATTTATTAATTCCGGAGCTTCTGGAAGCGCAACATATGATATTGCTTTCGGCACATCAGAATATACAACTGCAACTTCTGGTATTGGCGCTGTAAATATTACAGGTGGTAATAGTCATGAATTCGTGAATTCAAGTGTTTCTGGAGCAAAATATTTCTGTCTTACACTTGGAGCAGCATACAATGGTCAAGTTTTAAAGATTGTTGTTAATTACGAGACTAGTGTTGACCCATCTAAAAAGAATATGACTATTTACACAAGTGGAAATCCAGCTGATGGTGCTACACTTTTGTGGAGCAGTACTGCTGGTATTCATAATTTCTCCGCTATGGAAGAAGAAACTCCTGTTTCTGGTGTTACATGGTCTGTTAGCGACACCACCGTTGCAACAATTGTTGCATCTACTGGTGCTATGACAACTGTTAAACCAGGTAATGTGGTTGTTTACGCAGAAGCTGAAGGATATAACAAAGCCTCTGCTGCAATTGAAATTTCAAAGAGCTGGGTTGAAGAATTAAAAATCTCAGGCTCAATGACAAAAACTTCTTATACTACAGCCGAATCTTGGGATGCTTCTGGTTTAATTGTTAATGCTTCATATCATTCTGGTTGGGAAGAAGATGTGACTTCTAGTGTCGAGTGGTCATTTAATCCTGCCACACCTGCTGATGGTGTCACAAGTGTCGTTGCCACAGCAACATTAGGTGAAGACTCTGTTAGTAGCCCTGCCCAATCAGTTACTGTTTCAGTTGCTCATGCAGGTACTGCTGCTGATCCATTCAATGTTGCTGAAGGTATTGCAAAATGTGTGGAAATCGGAAATAAGTCTGGTGGAGAAGGACCATGGGTTACTACAGGACAAATTAGTAGTATCGTTCAAGTTTTAACTACTGGTTATCAAAATGCTAGATTCTATATTACGGAAGATGGCAAAACTACCAGCCCTTCAATATATGCATATGACTGTAAGTATTTAGAAAATGCTGGTTTCACTGAAGAAACTGCTGCTGAAATTGTTGTTGGTGCTACAGTTACTATTACTGGTAACTTGCTTAACTACAACAATAACACTCCAGAATATGCTCGTGGATGTTATTTATTAGATATTCAAGCGCCAGAGACTGGTGATGTTGATGTTACTTTTGAGCCAGCATCTACTAGCTTCGATATTGGTGCCACAGGTACGTTTACAGCTACTTCAGAAACTAGTGGTGTCACCTTTACTTGGGCTGTTGATGACTCTAGTGTTTTAAGTGTTAATGCATCTACTGGTGCCTATGAAGCTATGGGCTTAGGTGTTGCTAGAGTTACCGTTACCGCTTCTGCTGGTGGCAAAGAAGGATTTGCTTTTGTCGATTTTGTTGTTAATGGTGGTGCCGGTTACTATTATTCAGTTGCTGATGCTAATACAATTTGTTCCGGTGTAGAAAGCGGAAAAACAACCGCATACGAGATTTACGTAGAAGGTTATGTTAAAGAATTTGCTACATCTTCAAAAGATGGTAATCCTCGTGCGTTTGATATTATGACTCTTGATGAAGAATCATCAATCATGGTTTACACAAATACTGATCTATACGCAAACTTTGTTGAAGGATTAAGTCTTGGCGATCGTATTGTTGTTAAAGGAAAACTTCAAAACTACAATGATAAATACGAAATTGTTGAACCAGAAAAAGTTGGAAGTAATGCATCTGCTATTACATTTGCACTTAACTTCATTAGTCAAACAGATGCTATCTGCGAAGGATATGATGGTAAGTCTGATAATAGTGAAGCTCTTGAAGCCATTTGGAGTTCATTATCTTCTTCATATAGCGCCTTATATGACAATCAAAAATCTATTTTGATGGGTGCTGAGCGTGATGAAAGTGGTACTGCTGTTGAAAGAGCCGTAGCAAGATATGATTATTTAGTTGGTAAATACGGACTAGATAACTTCATTACTGGTCGTACTCCAGTTCAATTTGCTTATGTTGGCTTTGGCTTAAATGATGTTGCAAGCGATAATAACACAATGATTATCGTTGTCGTTATCGCTGCGGTCAGTGCTTTAGCATTTACTACATTATTAGTCTTCAAAAAGAAGAAACAAAAATAATTGATTAGTTAAAACTAATATTATACGGACAGAAGTGGGTAAAACCGCTTCTGTTTTGTATTGGAAATTAAAGCGAAAAATAATTATATTCAATCCAACATAATCAGCGGAAAGTTGATAAAAAAGTAAGAAAATCGCTGAAAATGTAGATTATTGTATTAAGTCTTCTAATGTTATAACGTGGTCATAATCCCACTGGTATTCATTCTCTTTTAATCCATATGTTGTGATTAAAACATTTCTTATCGACTCTTTGCGTTTAATAAACTTAGACAAAACATTGGATTTATTTAACAATTTAATGTGTTCTTCTTTTGTTTGGACAAAAACATTTGAATAGAATTTAATTTCGCACAAGTGAACTATATTATCGTTTCTTTCTAATATTAAATCTATTTGCGCTCCTTTTTCACTATCGCTTTGATAGACTAATGAGTAGTGATTGGTTACAACACCAGATATTCCTAAAACTGCTTTTAGTTGAGGAATATGATTATAGCAAACATTCTCAAACGCAATTCCTCTCCAAGAGGTAATTTTTTGAGAAGAAGCATTAGCGGAAAATAAACTTTTATCAAGTGATGTTTGATTTTTAACAAATGATAAATAAAACAAGCAAAATGGATCAATTAATTTAAAATATAGTTTTTTCTCATTGTCTTGTAATGGCTTATATTTAACAATGTATCCACTTACTATTAGAGAATTAATAACTTTCGAAAACCTATCTCCATCGGATATTTTTATTTTGTCTGCTAATTCATTTCTTGTATATCCTATTTTCTTTTCTGATAATGCATTTACAACTTTTTTAGCTAATTCATCATCGTTAAAGGTTGAAGCAAATAATCTATCAAATTCATTTGCTAATATTGAATTATTTCCAAAGAAAAGTGAATCAACATTTTGAGACAATGAAAGATTTCTTTTTAAATAGTTTAGATAATATGGAATTCCTCCAAAAATCATATATGTTTGCGCAATATCATAATCTGACAGATTTATATGCTTGCTTAAAAGCAATTCCTTGCATTGGGATAAGTTCAATGGAAGAACGTTGATTTCCTTTGTCACACGACCATATAACCCGCCATGATTGTTGATTAAAGCATTTGTCATCCATGAAATTGCGCTTCCGCAAACTATAACTAAAATATTTTTGCCATTTGCCCAACCATTCCAGAATGATTCAAAGCTTGTAATAAAAAGGGACTTTTTGGTATCTAGCCATGGAAGTTCATCAATGAAGACAACAAGCTTCCTGTTTTTTTCTTTTGAATCAAGAAGTTGCTCTAACATAAAGAATGCTTCTAACCAGTTACTTGGAATTTTATTTTCTTTCATTCCATATAATTTTAAAGAATGGTAAAAATGTTGAAGTTGTAATTCCAATATTGTTTTGTTCTTATCTTTTGTTTTTAAAGAATTCAATTCAATTGGGGATAATCCTGTATGTTTAAAGTCGAATGAATCGGCAAAAGTATTGTCTATTAAATATGTTTTGCCAACTCTTCTTCTGCCATATACAGCGACTAACTCCGATGTAGATGAATTGTAGGAGTTTAATAATTCTTTTTCTTCAAGTGATCTTCCTATTACTGACATAATTCTTCCTCCGATTTAATAATATATTAATTCAAAATCTGAATCAACATAATCAGCGGAAAGTTGGTAAAAAAGTGTGAAAACCGCTGAAAATGTGACAAAATTCTCCAGATAATCAGCGGAAAGTTAACAAAAATGATTAAAAACCGCTGATTATCTTGTTTTGAAAATTGATAAAAATTAGCTTATTGATATAATCAATATAGTAAAAAACAACACTGAGGAATATTTAATAATAATATTTGTGATGTAATTACATTGCTATATGAATAAGAAAAGTAAACCAGCTTCCTTAGATTGTTCATGGTATTTTGTTAACGAAGAAATAGAATATAACAACTTTGGTGGATTCTTATCTAGATTTAATGCTGAAAAGCATATATCTGGAAGCGTTAGAGGGAATCCAACTACATTATCAAATTAGTTGACGCAATCAAATAAAATGAAAGAGACGATAAGTTATCACCTTTTTCTTTTGATTATCTATTACATAAAATGTAAAATAATTAAGTATAGATTAGATATAACCAATTCTAGATGTTAATAGCTAAAGCATCTTTCTATTCGTGTTTTTATTTAATTTGTTAGCCGTATAAATACGGCAGAAAGGAAATAAACTTTTATGAATAAAGTTTTTTCAAAGATTGCTGGGTTAAGCGTTGGTCTAGCTTTAGCAATCGGAGTAGGAGTCGCTGTTGGCGGTAGAAGTGCTAAAGTGGCAAAGGCAACTGAAGCATTAGCAGACTCTTGTAACTTAGCTGCTAAAACTGCGAACTGTACTGGCTATTCGAAAGAGCATAGTTATGGAAACTATAAAATTTATGGTGGCCAAAACAACAATGGTGGATGGGAATATTTTAAGTTTGGCGCTAAAAAGTCAAACAAAGATGATCCTGACAAAATCACAGAAGGCTATATTAAAGGAACTACTGCCTTAACGCAAAATATAACAAAAGTTGAAGTTGTTGTTGTTGCTAATACTGTTAGCTCCGATGTAACTTGGGATGTTGAAGTTGCTTCAGACGCAGACTTTACTGATATTATTGACACCACTAGTACTGTGACGCTTGACAGATCAAAAAGTGGAACTGCTATTGCTGAACCAACTAGTGGAACCTCTTGGGCGGCTGATAGTTATTATCGTGTTAATTTACATATTACAAATCATTCAACCAGTAATGGGTGTTTAACACTAACTGCTGTTAATTTTTATTATGAATCTTCAACTCCTCGTGGTGAAATTGAAATCAATGAATTGTCATCACCTATAGTTAATGTTGAAGCATCTGGTTCACTTTCTTATTCATGGACACCTGCTTCTGGAAGCTCTGCAACAATAGAATCATATTCTTGGGTGTCATCTAATTCAGAAGTTCTATCTATTTCCGGAAATACATATACTGGTGTTGCTCCAGGAGTCGTTACCGTAACTTTAAATGCCACCGATAGTAATAATGAAGAATATTCCGTTCAATCTGGAAAAATCTATGTTACAAACGAATATGAATTTGCTATTGGAGACAATGTTGCTCTGTATTCAGAGGCAGCTAGCATGGAGTTATCCGGCATTAGTGATACTTCCACAAAATATGGTATCGGTACAGCATATTCAGGCAGCCCAATTGGTGCTTATGCTTTAACCGTTGAGGAAGGAAGCAAAACCGGATCCTTTGCATTCAAAAATGGTGATAATTATTTATCTTGGACATCAGGCAATTCTTTAGCTACAAATGCATCAAAAAGCAATAATACATCTTGGTTTGTTATTTCATATGATGATCACATGATTATTTCAAATGTAGCAATGGCAACTAGAGAAATTTGGTGGAATTCTGGCACACCACGTTTTGCTTGTTACGAAGGAAAAACAACCGAAAGTTCAGGATATAATTCTGTTTCATTGGCTGTTATTGAAGATGCTCCTGTTCGTGGAACAATAGCGATTACTGCTCCTACTGATACTTTATTAAGACAAGGTGCAAGTGCAAGTGCAACATTCAGTTGGACCGCACCAGAAGAAGCACCTTCCACAACAATTGCTTCTCACACTTGGACATCATCTGATACCGCAGTGTTCTCGGTTTCTGGTGATACTTACACTGCTGTTGGCCCAGGTAAGGCAAAATTAACATTAAATGCTACAGACTCTAACGGACAAGAATATACAGCTTCTACAAAAGATATCACTGTTGTAAGTGTTGTTTCTGGTTCCTATGAAAAAGTATATAGCGTTTCTGTTGGCGACACAGTTGCTATCGTTTGCGAAGCAGATGGAACACAATTATCAGGTGTTGCTAATAAGATTGGTTCCTATGTCTTCTATGAAGATGCACCAGACAGTGTTTTTGATTTTGTATTAGAAGAAGGCTCTGTTGAAGGATCGTTTGCTTTGAAGAGTTCTGAAGACACATATCTTGCATGGATTAAAGAAGGCGCTGCTGATATCGGATTGGTTGAAGATGTTAGTGAAAGTTCTTCTTGGATAATTGAATTCGAAAATGGCAACGCTAAGATTACGAACTGTGCATTAGATGGTGATAGTCATAGATTTATTGCATGGAACCACAGTTCACCAAGATTCGCGGCTTATAAGGGACAAACAGCAGTTCAATTATATGCTCCAGCCATAGAATTAGATCCAACAGCAGTTGCTTTTGCAAATAAAATTATCAGCGACATTACATGTGATGCTAATGGTAAAACTAAACCATCCGCTTCTGCTTGGTCAACATTAGAAGGCCAATACGCAAGCGTGAGTGAAAAAGGCAAAGAACAATTAAAAGAAATCTTTGCTGTCCATCATGAAGAACCTTCAACCGATAAAGAAATCGTTGAAGAAGCACTTGCAAAATATGACTACATTGTTGGCAAATATTTTGTTACCGGACTTGATGCATCATTCACAGACTTTATAGGAAGAAATCCATCCCCTGTTTCTGGTGGTGCAATTAGATTTGATTCTGATTTAAGTGCAGATAACAATACAATGATTATTGTCATTGCTATCGCTGCTATTAGTGCTCTTGCATTCACAACCTTATTAGTCTTCAAAAAGAAGAAACAAAAATAATTAATTAGTTAAAAACTAATCTAATACAGGCAGAAGTGGTGAAAACCGCTTCTGTTTTGTTTTGGTGATTTTGTTTATTCATGGAATCGTTTCCATAAAAATGTTGACAGCGGTTATTAATTAATTAAAATATATGTGGAAACGTTTCCATAGCACAAACAAATAAAGGAGTCTTTTATGGCGTCAATTTTACTTAAGCATATTTACAAAGAGTATACACACAGTAAGAAAGAGGCAAAGAAAATTAATGAAGGTGACTTATCTCCTTTTGCCGTGCGTGATTTTAATTTAGAAATAAAAGATGGAGAGTTTGTTGTTTTAGTTGGTCCTTCTGGATGTGGTAAATCTACTACTTTAAGAATGATCGCTGGATTAGAAGATATCACTGGTGGTGAACTTTATATTGGTGATGTTTATTCAAATAACGTTGATGCTTCTAAAAGAAATATTGCGATGGTTTTCCAAAACTACGCTTTATATCCACATATGAATTCTTATCAAAACATGTCCTATGGTTTGAAGTTAAGAAAAATTCCTAAAGTAGCGTTAGATAAAGAACACCATGTAATTTACACAGTGGATAAAGATCGAATCAAATTACTAAAGAAACAAATTAAAGAAGCTAAAACTCCTGAAGAAGTTGAACCACTAGTTAAAGAATTAGAAAAAGTGGAAAACGATAAATGTGTACCAAAAATGAAGATGGTGCATTACTCTAAAGAAGAAATTGATGAAAGAGTACAAAAGGCTGCTGAAATATTAGATATTAAGCACTTATTAGATAGAAAACCATCAGATATGTCTGGTGGACAAAGACAACGTGTCGCTTTAGGTAGAGCCTTAGTAAGAGATCCAAAAGTCTTCTTACTTGATGAACCATTGTCTAATCTTGACGCCAAATTAAGAGCGTCTATGCGTAGTGAAATTGTTAAACTTCATAAACGCGTGAAAACAACATTTGTTTATGTTACCCATGACCAAATTGAAGCGATGACGATGGGTGATCGAATCGTGGTTATGAAAGATGGAATTATCCAACAAGTTGGTTCTCCTAGTGAGATTTATGATAATCCAATGAATACATTTGTCGCGGGCTTTATTGGCACCCCACAAATGAACTTCTTTGATGTGAAATTAACTGCTAAAGCTAAAGAAGTAGTTATTACTTTACCAAATAATAAAGAAGTTTCTATTTCTTTAAAGGATTTAAGAGATATCCAAGATGAATATATTTCTGGAGAAGAAAAAGAATTAACTCTTGGTATTAGAGGTGAACACTTAGTTTTAGGTGATAAAGGAATTGACGCGACTGTCAGTTTTGTAGAGATTTTAGGAAATACCACAAACATCTTATGTAAGTTAGATGGATCTGAAATTGAATTTAATGTCACTGTTCAAGAAAGAAGTGAACTTACTAGTGGAGATAAAGTTAAAGTCTCTTTCTTAGGGAAAAATGTCCATTTATTTGATAAAGAAACCGGAAAGACAATTTATAAATACGGTTTAGAGGAAGTTAAAGATGAAAAATAAGTTATTGCCTATATTGTTTAGCTCATTTTTAATTCTAGGGGCCGCGATTTCTTTTAATGAAAATAAAGAAGCCTCTCTATTACAAGCTTATGATGATTTAAGTGTCTCTAATAGTGGAGACGGCTTTATTTTATTAGATAAAGAATTTAGTGCAGATGAAGGATTTGTCTATACTGGTGAACTCTATTATCATGATGACGCTCAAGCGGGTGGCTTAGTTTTTGGTGGAGTAGAAAATGAACATTATTATGTTCTTACTTTAGATAGAAAAGAAAATCACATTAAATTACTTGATTTTAGATTAAACGAATCTCGAGTGGATGAATTATATTCATGTGACTTTATTGGTAATAATTATCAAACTTCAGAAGGATGGAATGTTACTGAACAAGAATGGAGACATATTAATCCTCAAGTAAGAACTATTCCTAATGTAAATATGAAAGTTGTGGTTTCTATAGAAGAGGGACATGCTTATACAGAAATATATGTTGAAGGTATAAGAAGATTTAGAGACACCACAATTGATTTAAATAAAGACGGCAACTATGTTGCTGGTAAAGTGGGCTTAAATGTCTTTAATGGCGCAGTGACTTTAAAAGATATTCAAGCTGGTAAAAGTGATTATTCTTATTTTACTGAAGCGTATCGAAATCAATATCATTTCCAACCATTTGCAAAATGGACTAATGACCCAAATGCTTTAGTCTATTATAACGGTTGGTATCATATCTTTTATCAAACTAACCCATTTGGCCTACTTTGGAGTGATATGTATTGGGGACACGCAAGAAGTAGAGACTTAATTCATTTTGAATATATGCCTATTTGTTTATTCCCATCGAATAATGATGATGGTTCAATCTCTTATATGTGGTCAGGATGTGCGGTTGCTTATTATAAAGGGATGAGCGCAGAAGTTGATGCTCGTAACTGGTTCCCTAAAGGAAATGGTAACGGCTTATTTGCGATTTATACAGAAGACAGATGTGGAGGATATGAAGAAGCACAAAACCAAATGATCATCACAAGTGATGATGAAGGTTTAACATGGATTAAAAGAGATACAATCTATCAAAGAGAAAGAACTCCATATTATGATCGTAAAATTGACTGGAGAGATCCAAAAATCTTCCCAGCCGAAAAAGATGAAAGTGGAAAAGTTACTACTTGGGGTATGTCTTTAAGTAGCTACGCTCTTAATAAAGGTTGGTTAATGCAATCAACAGACTTAATTAATTGGCGTTACACTCAACAATTTGCCTTACCAACTCCTGAATGTATTGGTATTGGTCAATTAGAAGATGAAGATGGAGTTACTCATACTTATTTAACTAATAAATCTAGAACATATTTATTTGGCTCGATTGGATTTTATAATGGCGATCTCCGCTTTGTAGATGAAGAAGGAGTGAATATTTCTACTTATTCTTTAGAAGAAATGAACGCTAAATTAAAACCATTAGATTTTGGTCCAGATTCTTATGCATCTCAATCTTTCTATATTAGTGATCCGACTAGTGAATATTATGGTAAAGACATTGTCATCAACTGGTTCTCTGGTGATTTAAATGCTCCATATTGTACTGGTCCAGGAGAATATGCTGCTTTAAGAGGTAGATGGAACGGAGGATTTACCACCCCTGTAGAATATGGCATCTATACCGACTCTAAAGGAGAAATGAGATTATCTCAAAAACCGATCACTGTGAATAATGAACATTTAGATAGAGATGAATCTAAAAAGATTGAATTTAATAATGAACCTATTGATTATCAAACTGGTAACTTATTAAAAGATGTTCATTCTCATACGTTTGAACTTGAAGCCTCTATAACTATTAAAGAAAACGCTCCAATTATTTTTAAAGTTGATGTTGGAGAAGATGAATATATGCAGTTTGGTTGGAACGAAACTGATGGATATTATGTTGATAGAACCTATCTCGATGATAAAGGTATTAACACTAATATCGATTGGCACACCAAATATGCTTCTCATATCTTAGGTGATAGTGACACCAAAACATTTTATGTTTTAAATGATAATGGTGGATTAGAAGTTTTCTGCGAAGATTATTCTATTCCATTCTATTTTGTCACTACCGCTGATATTAGTTCTAATGGTGCGTCTTTATTTGTAGACGGACCAGTAGATAATAAAGATACAGAAGATGTACTTGAATGCTCTATTGTTAACTATTTGAGAGTTAATGAAATTAAATCTGCTTATCAAAAAGAAAAAGCACCTGGAGAAGGAGCCTTATATGTTTCTTCTACTAATGTTACTTTAGATACAAAATTAACAACCTCTAAATTTGTTTCATGCTGGTATACAGGTGAATCTAGTGTTGAGATTAAAGAAGTTAGTAATACTGGTGCAGTTGAAGGTGTAGTTAGTGATAACGGCATCTCATTAACGGCTATTAAAGAAGGTACCGCCTCTTATAAAGTGAGTGCGGATGAACAAGAACAAATTATTGAAGTTAAAGTCAATAACGCTTCTTTTGAAAGTGACTTTACATTTAATAAAGACAATATAATTTCTGGTAGTTGGTCAATGACTAATAACGCTTTAATCGGTGAGAAACAATCAGGAAACGGCTTTATTTTAGCTGAAGAAAGCGCGAGTGATTTCTCCTATACTGGTACATTTGATATAAATTACGGCACTGCGGGCGCGTTAGTCTTTAGAGCCCAAAAAGATATGTCTTCATATTTAGTTTGTAATTACGACTCTAATGAAAAAGTGGTGAAACTTTGGTCAACTCATGGAGAATTAACTAGAAGTAATCCGGTTGATGTTATCTCTACTAATGTTTCTTTATCTATTAAAGCTGTTGGCTCTGAATTAACGATTTCAATTAACGGTAATGAAGTTATTCGCTATACATTATTAGATAATGAACCTTTAGCGGGCTATTTTGGAGTCAATGTATTCTCTTCAAAAGTGACATTTAAAAATTTATCTTTAATTGAAGATGAACAAACTTATGACTATACGGATGGAGAATTAGAAATTGATTTAGGCATTTCTCAATTTGTTAGCGAAGTTTATAACGTTACAAAAGATAACACTAAACTTCAACCTGGTTATTATCATCAATCTAGTGACAAATTATATATCTCTGAAGAATATTTCAACTTACTTGATAATGGTACTTATATTTTTAAAGTAGTGGGTTCTATGTCCACAATTACTGTAACTGTTCAAGTCTATAAAGCCGAACAAGAATTAGTGATTAAAGATGTCACTACTGAAGTAGGATTAGATGTCTCTGTTTATGTTGGAGTCACTGTTGTTCAAGAAGTTTCAGTTAATAACGTAACTTTAGATGCTTCTAAATATGATGTTCATGATTACGTATTAACAATTGACTCCTCAGCATTTAAAGAAGGAAAAAATAACGTAGTTATTAACGGTATGACTTCTTTTAAAGTTACTGTTAAAAATAGTAGTGAAGTTGTTCCTATTTCCACTGGTGGATGTGGAGGAAATATTGCTTCTACTAGTATCTTATTATCGTCATTAAGTTTATTTACAGCATTATTAGTTATTATTTCTATTAAAAGAAGAAAGGAAGACAAATAATGGGGGCGACAATAAAAGAAGTAGCCGCTAAATCGGGAGTGGGAATAGGGACTGTTTCTAGAGTTCTTAATAATTCTCCTCAGATTTCTGAAGCGACTAGAAAAAAAGTATTAAAGGCGATTAAAGAACTTGATTATGTTCCTAATGTCGCGGGAAAAAGACTCTCACAAAAGAAAAGCTATGTTATTGCGGTTTTAGTGCCAGTTATCGATCATCCCTTCTTTGCTAGACTTGTCTCTAACTTAGAAATTGAGGCTGATAAAAAAGGATATTCCTTATTACTCGCTACTAGTCAACATCGTATAGAAAAAGAACATGAAATCTTAAGAAGACTTCAACAAGGTGAAGCTGATGGAGCCTTATTCGTCACTCACTACGAACACCAAGAAGAAGAATTTAAAGGTTTAGCGATTGTCTCAATTGATAGACACTTAGGAAAAAATATTCCAGTTGTCACTACTGATAACTACGAATCCACTAAAAAAGCAATTGAGTATTTAATTGAAAAAGGATGTAAGAAAATTGCCTATTTAGGAACCAAACCAAATCAATTAAGCGAAGTTTCTTTAAGAGAAAAAGCATACGAAGATGTTTGTAAAGAACATAATATGCCACTAATGATTGTGAATCAAAATGTGGGGCACGGCGAAGAAAAGAAATTGATTGATGAATTATTTAATTCCTATAAAGAGTTTGATGGAGTATTTGTCTCAGGTTGTACATTAGCCACTCTCCTATATAACAGAATGAAATTAACGGGAATTAAAACTCCAGAAGACATACAAATGGTGTCGTATGACGGAGAATTTGCATTAGATGATGTCCATCATATTTCTACTCTAGAACAGCCACTAGATGTGATGGCGAAGAAATGTGTCGAATTATTAATCGATAAAATTAACGGCAAAGAAGTTGAATCACTATCGAAATTCAACTGCCGATTCATAAAAGGTGAAACAACTAAATAATTGGAGGAAATTAGTTATGAATAAGAAAGTATTATTAGTCCCCTTAGCAGCGATGACTTTATCGTTAGTGGGATGTGGAGAACCTGATGTTGATTACACTGATAACACTAGATTAACCATGAGAGTCCACGTTGACGAAGGTTCAGAAGAAGGAAACGGTTATAAAGAAATAATTACCGCTTTTAACCGTGAGAATAACGGCAAAATTAGAGTGGATCTTGAATTTGTTGCTAGAAGTGGTGGCATCTATGAAACTCAATTAGATAACGACAAAAGAAAGAACACATTACCAGATTTATTTACATTCGACGCTCCTAAATGTGCGTATTACGCTAAAAATGGTTATTTATATGATTTATCTAGTAGCTTTTCTACTACTGAACAAGATAACTTTGTGGCTTTAAATAGATACCAAAGTAAATTATTCGGAATCCCTATCCAAGAAAGTAGTGCTGGATTCTACTATAACAAAGACATGTTTAATAGAGCTGGCATTGATGTTAGTGGTATCACTGTTGATAATCCTTGGACATTCTCTCAATTTAAAGAGGCTTGTGCAAAACTTAAGGCTCTTCCAGGATTAAAAGGCGCGGTTGATATGAGACTTGATGCGACCGCTGATGAAACAGCAACATATTTACTTTATCCATTCATTTATTCTTGTGGTGGATCATTTGTTGATAGCACTGGTTTACACGCTTTAAATTACTTTAATAGCGCTAATAGTAAGAAAGGCTTCCAATTCCTTAAAGATTTACTTGATAACGGTTATACCGGTACTAACTATGGTGCTCAAGATTTCTTTACTCACCAAGTTGGTATGTATTTATCTAGTGGATGGACTATCCCAGAATTAGATAACCATGTGAAATGGGGACAATATTTCCCAGATAGAAACTCTTGGGGATTATTACCTTATCCAAAAGCCGATGACGGCACCGCTGTTAGCTGTAATGGTTCTTGGAGCTATGCAATTGGAAATAACCCTCGTACCGATAAGAGTAATGTTGTGACTTTATTAAAATACATTACTAATGCAAAATCATCTAAAGTCATTACCCAACATACAGGTATGATTCCTGCGAATAAAGAAGCTCAAGTTGGCTATGCTAATCCTGGATCTGCTGAAGATGTTTTATTACAACAATTAAATAAAACTAGTGTTCAACGCCCAGAGACTGTTGGCTACGCTCAATTCTCTTCAGCGTTTGGTAGAGCAATTAAATATTTAAAAGATTATGGCGTTGATAAATCAGTTGATGACGCTGCTCAATACTTAGAAAAAGAATTAAGTAGATTAAAGTAAAAAGGAAGGTTTATGGCGTTAATAGCTCTTTATGTTTTTGCTGCATTTATAGTCATTTTCTTGGCTGTTTTCATCAAAGACTTTATAAAGAATAGAAAATCGCATTATAAATACCATAAGGGTGAAGTAATTATGGCTTTCGTTTTACTTGCCCCTAGTGTGGTATTAGCGTTCTTTTTAGTGCTATTACCGATTATTACTTCTTTAGGTTTTTCTTTTACAAATTACACGCTTGGTGATCCAAATAACATTAGCCTTGCTGGTGGAGATGGATTTGGTAACTTTAGAGATTTAATAAGTGAATTCCAAATTAAAGGTGATTTCTATCATGCGATAAAAAATACCGCCATCTTCGTGGTCTTTGTCGTCCCAATTCAAATTGGTTTAGCCTTAGGTTTAGCCTTATTTGTTAACAATAAAAGAAGAGGTACAACAATCTTTAAAGTATGTTTCTTTGCTCCAGTTGCGGTTTCTTTATCAGTTACTGCTTTCTTCTGGAGAGAAGTATTAGCTAATAGACCGGATGGCATTATGAATTCTATCCTCGCTAATTTTGGAATCCCTAATCAAGATTTCTTAGGAACCGACAAGATTTTAGGTTGGATGATTGCGATCTCTGCTTGGCAAGGATGTGGCTATCAAATGTTAATATTCCTTTCTGCTTTAGGAAATATTAGAAAAGATTTATATGAGGCCGCTAGAGTAGATGGGGCAAATTCATTCCAAAGATTTAAAACAGTCACTATTCCAGGACTTAGACCAACAATGTTATTTATTTTGATTACTGTTTTTATTGGAGCGTGTCGTGTTTTAATTCAACCAATGTTATTAGATCAAGGCGTCTATCCTGGTAGTGTCACTTTAAGTTTATATATGTATAACCAAGGCCAAAAATACGGTAATGTTGGATTATCGTGTGCGGTGGCGTTACTTATGACTATTGTCATAGGCTCTATTACCTTCTTACAAAGGCAGCTTCTAAAGGAGAAGAAGAAATAATGAAAAAGAGATATCTTAACGATCCTAATTTTGTTCGCTCTAAAAAATCAAAGAAAAAGATTATTTATTCAGTTATTTATTATCTAACTGGCACTGCTTTATCTTTATTATTCATTCTTCCTCTTTTATATATGCTTGCCGCTTCCACTAAGAGTGAAGCTGCGGTTGCAACCTCTAATGGAACTTTCTTAATGTTTATCCCTGATTTCACTAACTTAAGTGTATTCTTTGATAACTATGCGGTGGTGTTTGGTGAAAGATACCACATTTGGACATATGCGATTAACAGTTTAATTTATTGTTTAGTTGTTATTGTTTTAAATACCTTAGTAAATGGATTAGCGGGATATGTATTAGCAAAATTCCATTTCCCTGCTAAAGGATTCTTCAGTTTTATCATTATTTTCTTAATGGTAGTCCCGGTAGAGACAAGTATTATTCCTCTTTTATCTATCGTTCAGGATTTATTACATCTAAATAAAGGATTCTTCTCGATAATAGCGATAGTGATACCAAGTATTATTTCCGTCTTTAATATCTTCTTATATACCCAATTCTTCTCTTCGATTCCTAAAGAATATGAAGAAGCAATGCATATTGATGGAGCAGGTAGAGTAAGAATGTTCTTTAATTTAATTCTTCCATTATCTAAACCAATTGTGGCGACTACTGCAGTTTTCACCTTTATTGGTGTGTGGAACGATTATGTGTGGCCAAGCTTAGTTGTGGATAATAGAGGAACCTCGGGTTGGCCGTTATATCCAATTCAATACGCGGTCAATATTATTACTAGCTCTGATGGTATCACTACCGGTCAAATTATGGCAGCGTTAGTGATTACAACTTTACCAATATTTATATTATATGTCGCAGCGCAGAAATATATCGTCAAAGGATTTGGCACTGCTGGACTTAAGATGTAGAAAGGACGATTAAATATGAGAAAAAGAAATTTGTTACCTTTATTTGCTTATATTTGTTCATTAACTCTTGGAGGCTGTT
Organism: Caryophanales bacterium UBA2450; assembly: GCA_002342545.1. Lineage (GTDB taxonomy): Bacteria > Bacillota_I > Bacilli_A > RFN20 > CAG-826 > UBA2450. Next base: position 78,508 of record DDQE01000013.1, on the reverse strand, counting down.
CTAATGCAGTAGATAAAGAAACTACTGCGGTGGTGAGTTTCTCTTTTGAAAGCACTAAAGATAGTTATACAAGAGATTCAGGAGCGAAAAAAGATCGTTATATCGATTATGTTTTCTCTAAAGAAAACGAGGAATCATTATTTAAAAAACCTAATGATCCACTTCAAAAACAAGGTGTCTCTGGTAAATCCTTATATATGGACGGCTTTTCTACTCGCATTGAAATGAGTGATTATACTGGTCCTACTAATAAAATTACATTCTCTACTTGGGTTGCTCCACGTGGCTTTGAAAATTTAAATAGATACGGTAACGACACCATTGCTCGAGGTCATCCTAGAATGACTTCCCTATTTAACTGGGGTCATATGGAAGCTGAAGAAGGATTCTTATTTGGCTATGGTAGACTCGGTTTATGGGGTTTACAAATGAATTTGATAAATAAGACTACCGGTCAAAAGGTATTCGTTGGATATTATGACCCACTTAACGCTTTACCTTTATATGAATGGAGTCATATTTCCGCTACTTATGATGGAGATAAAGGTTATATTTGTCTAACTTTTAACGGTCAAGTCGCTTATGAATCTTTAATTCCTGATTTAGAAAATACAGAGATTGTTAGTAGCACAAAGCCTTTATATTTTGGTTATTACTGCTCTACCATTTACGAATTTGGTGTTCCTAGACAAATGCCTTCTGCGTTAGTGGATGAAGCAGAAGTATATCATGAGTCTATGACCCCAAAACAAATGAATTATTTATTTACACGTTACTCTGATAACGGCAAAGTTCCAACTTTACCATTTAGCGAAGTTCAACTTGATAGTAGTGTCTATGATGGAGATCGATTTAGACCGCAATATCATGCGATTCCTCCAGCAGTGTGGATGAATGAACCTCACGCCCCAATTTATTATAAGGGCATGTATCACGTCTTTTATCAACATAACCCAATTGGACCTTATTGGTCTCAAATTAGATGGGCTCATATTTGTTCTCCAGATATGATTCACTGGCGTTATGTTAAAGACGCAGTCGCTCCTACTAAGCCAGCTTGCCCAGAAGGAGCGTGGACTGGAGGTTCAGTTATTGGTCCAGACGGGGTCCCTTGGTTAACAATTACTGCAGGAACTACCTATATAGACTATGAAGAATCATCAAAATTCTCACATCAATCAGTGTGTTATGTTCATCCAGTTGATCCTAACGATCCGTATTTAACCGATTGGTATGTTGAAGATGTTAATACTCTAGTTCAACCAAGTGACTGGTCTCAAGGAAAGATAGAAGAATTTAGAGATCCATTTATTTGGTATGATGCTCCGTATTATTACATGATGGTGTCGACTTCTGTTGCTGCTGACTGGGATCAATCTCATGGTGGATCCACTAATATGTATAGATCTACTGATATGAGAAACTGGGAATATAAAGGTTTCACTTTTGAAGTGAGTTATCAAGATTATCCAGAACAAGGAAAACACTGGGAATGTTGTGTCATGCTTCCTATTTCTACTGAAGATAAGAGTGTGACTAAATATATCTTTATGGATTCTCCTCAATATACAGTTTCTGGATATGTTGTTGATACATATTACTGGATTGGAACATTTAATAAAGACACATGTAGATTTATTCCTGATGATCCTAAACCAAGATTATTTGACCATGGCAAAGGCATTTGGACTGGTCAAACTGGATTTACTTATTTAACTGATGAAGAAAGAGCAGCGGGTATCTCAAATTATGAAGATGGGCACACAGTGATTTATGCGATTGCCCAAGGTAAATCCGCTGGTACAAATCAAAATAAGATTGCGGGCTGGGCGCATAACTTTGCGATGCCAGTAGAAATCTTCTTAGCCCCGAATGGAAAAGATGTTATTAGAAGACCAGTGAACGCTATTGACACTTTATATAAAGAAACTTTATTTGAATATGAAGGAAGTGGTAAATCTGCTTCTGAACTTGCTGAAGAACTTAAAAATGTGAGAAGCGATATGTATCAAATTGAAGCGACTTTCTCCTTAAATCCTTCAGATAACTATATTAGTGGAATTTACGTAAGATATAACCCAAATGATAACTATATGGGTACAGAAAGAACGGCCATTAAATTTGAAAAGACTGCCTATACAGATAACACTGACAAAGTCTTTGTCGACCGTTTATTATCTACAACCATCGACTATATCGATACATCTGATACATGGCATTTACCAGTAAACACAAAAGAATTTAACGTTCGTATTTTAGTCGACCGTTCAATGTTAGAAATATACATTAATGATATTGAGACTATTACCACTCGTATTTATCCAAAATATGGAGATAGTGATTATATTTCCTTATTCGATAATGGTGGCAATATGTCTATTACTAAATTCAAAGTTACGCAAATGAAAGGCTGCTTTAAAGATGAAGTAGAGCCTGCTTATTATGGTAACGTTGGCAATTTAGCGGATTATAACTAGGAGGCTATGAGTATGAATAAATATATTAAAACTTTGTTTATTAGCCTATTTGCTATTCCTTTAGTTGGATGTGGCTCATCTAGTTCTAAAGTTATCAATCATTCTGTATTAAACGGAGGATTTGAAACCTCTGATTTAAGTGGATGGACTGTGGAATATGGTGATGCCTACACTGATGATTCAGTGTCTTCTAGAACCTATTTTACCTTTGATGATGATACTGAACACAATAGACTCGATATTAAAAAGACGGGAAACTGGTATTTATCTGGTCAAGGTTATGATTTAGCATACTCTCACGCGAGAGTGGGTTCTATTAGAAGTAATAATTTCTATTTAGATAATGATGGTTTAATTACAGTGAAACTCGCTGGTGGGGCGACTAGAAAAGGTAAATATGATGATTCTCCACTTAAAAACGAACAAGAAATTTGTTATTTTGGAGTTTATTTAGCCTCTAGCGATCAAATGATTGCTAAACAAACAAATAAATTCTTTAAGCAACATACAGAATATGTTGAAGCAAGTAAATATAACAATAACTATTACAACACTGATAATTTCTATGAATATACGATTGATTTAGAGGAATACGCTAATCAAGAAGTCTATGTTCGTATTGTCGATAACGATAAAGATGTTTACTATGGCTATTTAAGTGTTGATGATATTCGTGTTGGTTATGTAGGCGCACAAACTGAAGGGGCATATTACACAAAATCGCGTGAATATATAGACGATGTGGAGGCTATTGATAAATATCATATCAAGAACCCTGATTTCGAAATTGGCTCTTTAGGTGGCTGGACAGTTGTTGAAGGAGAAGCTTTCTCTAACGAAGGAGTAAATGTCGAAAATGGCTGGTGGAACGAATATATTACCTATAATAAAGATGGTAAATATCATTACGGTCACTATAAACCAAGTGCGACAGGTATTCTCTGCTCATCGATATTTGAATTAGGTGGAAAAGGATTTATTTCCTTTAAGTTAGGAGGATGCCAGGAACAAGCTTTAACTTATATCCGCTTTATGGCGGTTAATGGGGGAGAGCCTATTGAAGTTGCTAAAGTTTCTAACGTTCAATATAAAAATGAACAATTCCCATTTATTCCAATGAAGATGCACCTTTTAAATATGGTCCAATATTATATTGATTTAGGTGAATATGTTGGAGAAAGTTTATATATCGAAATCGTGGATAATAACACAAGCGCAGATGATTTAGGCTGCATGACTTTTGATAGTTTTGAAACCTATTACGAAGACACTCCATTTTGGACGGATAAAGAATACTATAAGATTGATATTGCTTCGACTTATGAAAGAGAGCCAGTTAATGAATATCAACCAGTGAACGGCACTTTTGAAACTGGTGATTTAACTGGTTGGACTTTAGAGTCCACGAATGAGACTGATATTGGAGTTATTTCCTCTAAATCATATTGGTGGAATAATCCTAGATTAACATTTAATAAACGTGGTACTTATTTCTTCTCTGGAGAAAATAATGAAGTCGGTACAGGTACATTAACTTCAAGTAGCTTTAAAGTTGGTGGAGTGGGCTATATGACATTTAGAATGTCAGGCGCAAGAGACCCATTAAGTGTTTATGTTTCTATTATTGACGCGACAACTAATGAAGAATTATTAAGATTTACAAACTTCATGTTTAATGATCTTGACGATGAAACCGAAAGAGTGGGACATGGAGAAAACTTAATGAATATGATCTTCTATAAAGCAGATTTAACTTCCTTATTAGGTAAAGAGGTGAAAATCCAAGTCGTAGATAAGGCCACTAGTAATTGGGGATTAGTGTGTGTTGATAGCTTTATTACTTATTATGAGAGTATGAGCGCGATTGATTCATCAGCTTTATTAAATCCAAATGCTTTGGAATATAAAGAAAGCGTTTCCGAATATCAAGTCACTAATGGCACCTTTGAAACTGGTGATATGAGTGGCTGGGTAATAGACGGAGATCCTATATTAGGCATTTCTAGAGATTATACTTGGTGGCATGAATGCTTCTTATATAATAAACAAGGCTCTTACTTCTTAAACGGCTGGGTTGCTAAAGAAGAAAGCGTTGGTACATTAACTTCTAGTTCGTTTACTTTAGGTGGTAGTGGATTTGTTTCTTATCGCTTAGGTGGCGGTAAAAATAAAGAATTATGTCACGTCGAATTTATTGATGCGGATACTGGTGATGTTTTAGCAACTACTTATAATCAAAGATTTAAAGAAATCACTAAATCTTATTATTATCAAGGCTATCCAAAAGATTTAGCTTTAGACGGCTTCTACGCGGCTAATATGGCGGAATATAAAGTTGATTTAAGCGAATTTATTGGTCGACACATTCAAATTAGAATTGTCGATAATGCGACTGATGATTGGGGATTATTATTCGCTGATGATTTTATTACTTACTATGAATCTAGTAATGATATCCCATCTAATTATGTTTTAGCAGAAAAGGTCACAAATGAATAATAAACCGATATTTCATATTACTGGAGAAAAGGGCTGGATTAATGACCCTAATGGTGTTGTTAAATTTTTAGGACAATACCATGTCTTTTTCCAACACCATCCATATTCTTGTGAGTGGGGACCAATGCATTGGGGGCATGTCGTTAGTGATGATTTAATGCACTGGAAGTATTTGCCTTACGCTTTAACTCCTGGAGATGAATTTGATAAAGATGGCTGCTTTTCCGGAACTAGCCTAGTAGTGGGTGATACTTTATATATTGTCTACACTGGATTTATCAACAATGAAGATCCAAAAAAAATACAACAAATCCAATGTTTAGCGTTTTCTAAAGATGGAGTTCATTTCACTAAACACGGAGCAATTATTACCGGCAAAGATTTACCGAAAGAATATAAGCCTTGTGATTTTAGAGATCCTAAACTCTTTTATAAAGATGGCTTTTACTATTTATTAGTGGCCACTAGAAGAGTGAACAATGGTGGCGCAATTGTTCTATATAAATCTCAAGATTTAAAGAAGTGGAATTTTGTAAGTGATGTCTTAACTCATAAATCTGAAGGTGAGATGATTGAATGCGCAGACTATCATGAAGATTTAGGATTATTAATTTACTGTGAACAAAATTTCCCTAGTGATAATAATCACTGCTTAAATATTCATTCTTGTGAATATGAATTAGGAGCGTTTAATAAAGACTATAAATTTATTCCAAGTTCTAATAAAACTTTAATAGACTATGGCTTTGATTTTTATGCGCCTCAAATTATGGATAAGGAACATATATTAATTGCCTGGCTTAATATGTGGGATCGAACTATTCCAAGTTCTAAATATGGTTTTGCTGGTATGTTAACTGTTCCTAGAAAAGTTTATGTTGAAGATAACTTAATGCTTCAGACTCCAATCATTTACGGACAAAAAGTATTGGAAGAATCATTTGAAAAAGAATATGAAGGTGAGTTAAGCGTCGGCACTATTGAATTAGATATCGAAAATTTAAAAACTTTTTCTTTCGAATTTAGGAAAGGGACAAAAGAGTCCACTAAATTATATTTAAAAGATGACAAAATCTACTTCGATAGGAGTGAATCGGGTGAAACCATCACCGGAGCGGAAGTCGACGAATATTCTAAAAAAGGCATAAGAATTATGCCTTATAGAAAATTAGATCACACAAAAATCTATATTGTTTTAGATAAATACTCAATTGAAGTGTTTGTTAATGGACTATCAATGAGTAATACAATTTATCCGACTGAGAAGAGCGAAAAATTCACTCTAAAAATTGAATCTGGTTGTAATAGGATTAGCCTTTACAAATAAATGCTTTGTTTTTAAGCAAAAAGTATAGTACATTATATGTACAATATCTGTGGAAACGTTTCCACGAGGAGAAAAATTATGAAAAAAATTAACAAATTTTTAAGTATCGCTTTGACCGCTGGCGTTTTTGGTGGTTCTTTGGCTGCGATGGCTTTGGCACCAAAAAGTAGTTCTGAAGTCAGAGCTGATGAAGACTATCAAACATATGTACCAGTTAATAGTGGTTGGGTCGAAAAAACTGATAATGGCATAGACTATTATAGGCTTGACGACTACAGCGCATATTTAAGAGGCAGAAATGATCGCTTCTGGAGTGGTGCTGCTGAAGGATGGGATTCTCAAGAAAGAACATTTAACGCTGTTGACCAATTTATTGATTCCTGTAAAGAAGGTGGCAACGGAACTAGAATTAACTATCGAACACCTGAGTTGACTTTACATGATGACGACCATAGATATATTTGTTTTAATTATAGTGGTTTAAATTCTGGTGAGATATTTATTAACGTCTGGAATGTTTCAAGAAGTTTCGATGTTATTACCAACATAAAGCCTTTCTTTGATGAAACCCCTAATGGAACTTATGACGAAAATAAGGATAAGGCTGACGATCTTAAAAAATATGGTGAAATTACTTGTAACCAAACATTTAGATTTTTAGAACTTCCTAGTGGTGATAAAGGTATTAATGTTGGAGAAAAATTCTTAATCTTTGTCCATGATGGTAGCACTGCTGGCTTTGGCTTCTTCACCTTTGGTGGTCTATACATTAACCAAACTTTAACAGAAGTTGCTAAGCATTATTCTGTTCAAAAAACACAAATGCAATTAAATAAGCAACTCAACACAACTCCATGGAATAATAACGCAATTGATTACGTTATGAATTTTTATGAGACTAATGATTATTATTTAGCTGTTAGAACTGCAGAATCTAATGTTGATAGCGTTGACGATGGATTTGAAGTTAATACTCAATTATCGAACTGGGCATATGATCAAAGAAATTCAATTTATGAAAATGGCAATTTAGCTAGCGTTAATTTTGGTTATATGTATTCTGATAAAGAATATAAATGGGGTGGTTATTTCTATAATAAAGATGGCCTTATGCCTTTAAATAAAACCGGAGAGAAATTCTTAACTGGCGAACCAGATGATATTGATACATTTAATACCGGTCTTCCAGAATCCGCAAAATATAGATTCGTTTCTCCTGAATTTACATTATCTGGTACTGGATTAATCTCTGCAAAAATCGGTGGTCATTATGCAAGATTATCATTGTTAGATGCTAATTATAATGTGTTAGCAACTACTGCAGATGGTGATGGTAATAACCCAGCATTTAAAGACGCTGATATGACAAATATCTTTGCAAGCGGCGCTAGAATGTGCACAATGACAAGATTCTACCTTGATTGTTCTAAATATTTAAATCAAAGAGTGCATATCGCTATTGAAGATTCTAAAGTCGGTGGCGGATGGGGCTTAGCCTTCTTTGATGAAATCATTACAAAATATAGTTCTCTTCCATCTTTTGTACTCGATTCTCTCCGTCAAACACATCCAAATAGTGAACATGTTGATTATGGCGTTGTTATGAACAAATTAGTACTTGCTTCTAGCGAAGAAGGTAAATTTATTCCAGAGTTTAAAGAGGCTTTTGACTTTGTTGAGGAGTACTTTGGAGTTGCTAGAAACTCTTCTAGTAATTATTCATGGTGTTCTGTTTCTAAATCTGATTTAGGAACTTTAGAAGACGATTATGATAGTTTATCTGATGAAGCTAAAGTTCTTGTTGATTCAAGCGAAGATTACTATTATGTCAATTCTCAAGTTAGCAAGGTTTATAACATAGGTCAAAGTATGACTGCAATTAAAACTGGTGTTTATCCTGTTCCAAATGGCATAGGCTTCTTATCTCCTTTAAGTTTAGACGGCTCATCCTACACGATTATTATCATTGTTTCATGTAGTGTTATCTTAACGTTCTTATTGTTCTTCGTTGTTAAAAAACATAAAAAACAAAAATAATACTAACTTATAAGCCGAGTTAATTCTCGGCTTTTTAAAAGGAATATAAATATGTTTATTTCAATTGGTGAAATCTTAGTGGACATCTTTAAAGATGGTGAGTCTAAAACCACCTTACCTGGTGGAGCGCCTTTTAATGTTGCGTGTAACGCTCTTTTATATACCAAAGACGTTGGCTTTATTGGCACTGTTGGTAAAGACGAAGATGGAGATTTGTTATTAAATACCGCTAAAGGTAAACCTTTTAAATATTTAGATATTAAAGTTTTAACTGATCGATATACTTCTAAAGCGATTGTTAGTCTAGATAATGGAGAAAGGTCATTTAAATTTGATCGCTCTTTTGGAGCGGATTATATCTTTGATATTAATTCAATTAACTTAAAGGATATTAAATATAACGATATTATCCATATCGGTTCATTAATGCTATCAGAAAAAGAAGGTAGAGAATTCTTCTTTGAACTAGTAAAGAGAATTAAAAAAGAAACTAACGCTAAAATATCTTTTGATATTAATTATCGTGACGACATCTTTAATAGTGAAGCCGAGGCTAAAGAAATATTTATTAAAGCATTAAAAGAGGCAGATATTTTAAAGTTTTCTATTGAGGAAGTTGAATTATTAACCAAAGAAAAAGATTTAGTTAAAGGTTTAAAAACTCTATTAAATGAAAATCAAATCGCAGTCATAACATTAGGCTCTAAAGGCTCAATTTATTATCATAATGGCCATATAGTAGAAGTTCCTACTATAAAAGTAAAACCAGTAGATACGACTGGAGCGGGAGATGCTTTCTATTCCTATTTCTTAGCGTCTTTAGTTAATCACCCTGAATTTATTAATTGTGATAAAGAAGTTATTCATTATCTTACTAGAGCAAATGTAGTTGGAGGACTTGCCACTCTTAAAAAAGGAGCGATTAATGTTGCTCCTAGCGAAGAAGAAATTGATCAATTCTTAGCTTCGATTAAGTAAACAAATTAGAGCCTAAAATTCATATACAAACAAGGCTCTTTTTGTTTGCGCAAAATTAAATGCGCATATATAATATAGATATCTAATATTTACAGGTATGTATTATGTCAAATGTAGTAAATAAAGAAATTATGATAGTTGATGAAAACAACATTAAAGATAAGATTTATTTAGTCCGCGGCCAAAAAGTAATGTTAGATTTTGATTTAGCGGAAATCTATGGATATTCAACAAAAGTATTCAACCAGCAAATTAATCGTAATATAGAGCGTTTTTCTGATGGTTTTATGTTTCAAATTACTAAGGAGGAATCAAATTATTTTGTGAGGTCACAAATTGTGACCACGCGAATATGGACAGTTGGAAATAGCGGTGGACGTTCATCTTTGCCTTATGCATTTATCGAACTAGGTATCTATATGGTTATGACTTTTTAAGAGATGTGCATTATGTCAAATGTAGCAAATAAAGAAATTATGATAGTTGATGAAAATAGTATTAAAGACAAGATTTATTTAATACGTGGCCAAAGAGTGATGCTAGATTTTGATTTGGCAGAAATTTACGGATATGAAACTCGTAAATTAAACGAACAAGTTAAAACTAATATAAAAAGATTTGGTCCGGATTTTATGTTTCAACTTAAAAAAGTGAATGGGAATCAATTTTGCGGTCGAAAAATCGGACCGCAAAAACTTTATCTTCTAAAAGAAGATATTTACCATATGCTTTTACCGAACAAGGCATTTATATGCTTATGACTATTTAAGAGGTGTTTAGTATGTCGAATGTAGCAAACGAAGAACTTGTGATTGTTGATGAAAAAAGTATTAAAGACAAGATTTATTTAATACGCGGCCAAAGAGTGATGCTGGATTTTGATTTAGCAGAGATATATGGTTATGAAACACGATATTTTAATAGACAAGTAAAAAATAATATTGAAAGATTTGATGTTGGATTTATGTTTCAATTAACTGAAAAAGAGTGGAGTGCGTTCTTGAAGTGCAAAAATTTCACATCAAGTTGGGGAGGTACTAGAAAACCCCCGTATGCTTTTACTGAACAAGGTATCTATATGCTTATGACTGTTTTAAAAGGTGATCTTGCTATTAAGCAAAGTATCGCCCTTATTAAGCTCTTTAAAAATATGAAAGATTACATTGAGGAAAGCGGACATTTATTAACAAATACAAATGCATATATTGAAAATAGATTTTCTGAGTGCGATAAAAGATTTGAAAATATCGAATCTAAATTAGAAATAGTGATGGATAACTTTATGGATCCATCTAAATTTAGACATTTCTTAATTATGAATGGAGAAAGAATTGAATCAGATATCGCTTATAAGCAAATATATTCTTTCGCCAAACATTCATTAGTGATCATAGATGACTATATCAATATCAAAACTTTGTCTTTATTAAAATCAGTGAACAAGGATGTTGAAATAACTGTTATTAGTGATAACAAATTTAAAGATAAAGTAGATGACAATATGCTTAATGATTTTAGGATGGACACTGGCATATCAATTAAACTAAAACCGAATGAAGGAAGATTTCATGATCGTTATATCTTTATAGATATAGGATATAATACCGAAAAAATATATCATTGCGGCCATTCTTCTAAGGATAGTGGTAATAGAATAACAACAATATTAGAAATCAAGGACTTAAAACTATATAAAGAAAAATTAGGAGACTATATTTTATGAATGAGCTAAAACAAAAAAGAAAAGAACTAGGTCTAACCCAAGTTGAGGCCGCCCAAATATGCGGTGTTTCTAGACGTTCTTTTCAATATTATGAAGAAAACAATGAATATGAAGAAATGAGAAGAAAAGTTTTAGAGATCCTTGATAATGCTGAAAAGAATAGAATTCTTGGTTTACAATTTATCAAATTAACATGCGCTCAAATTTTTAAAAAGTATCCAGAAGTTAGATGTGCTTATTTGTATGGCAGCTATGCTAGAAAAGAGGCCAAACCAGAAAGTGATGTAGATATCATCGTTGTTTGTCACAAGATGGGTCTTTCATTTTTTGGAATGGCGGACGAATTAACTAATGCATTAGGCAAAAAAATTGATCTTCAAACGGTTGAACAACTTGTTGGGAGTGCTGCATTTGTCGAAAATGTTTTAGTAGAAGGGATAAAAATATATTAATTAACGAAAATTCTAGATAATAGCAAGTTATAGAAACAAGCCAAAATCACTAATAACGGGATCGCGATAAAAAATGACATCTTAAAGGCATCTGTAAATAAATACATGAGTGCGAAAACGGATGTCATTTTTATTATGGTGAATAATAATTCTTTTAATACTCTATTTAAAGGCTTTTGAGATGGCTCTAATATTGTCCACATTAATAAAGTTAAACATGCACTAATTAGATAAGCTGGGAAGATTATTAAGTGATGGAAAGAATATCCAAAATGATATAGGACTAATAGACCTGCAATTAATAATGATAAAGATATTAAAGATGGTAGTCCTTGGAAAGCAATAATACATTGGATATTCCAAGTATCTTTAACGTTTCTAAAGTGAGTTTTTTTGTTGTTATCTTTAGGATAGATTAACTCTATTTCCATAGGAATGATTGGATAATCTCTTAACTGAAATGAAGTTAATTGATTAATTTCATAATCATATCTATTTCCTTTGATTTTCGATAATTCATCTAAATATCTAATAGGGAACCCTCTTAATCCACATTGATCGTCCTTTAGATATGTCTTAGTGGCTAACCCTCTAGTGGTTTGAGAAAAATAATTACCAAACCTACTTCTAAAAGGCACTGATTTATCAAATGGTCTTATACCTAATACGCATTCATCTTTTTCTAATAATAACTTAGACATCTTAACGATATCTTTAGTGGAATGTTGTCCGTCTCCATCCGCGGTTATAACGTATCTAGCCTCAGGAAATAAAGTAGGGATATTTCTATATCCTTCTTTTAAGGCTGCACCCTTACCTTGGTTATGGTCTAACTTAATATATTGAATCTTATCTTTAATTTTTTTAAAGACAGCATCATATTGCTCACTAGATCCATCGTTAACCACTAAAACAGGTAGTTCTTCATTAATTAAAGAATCTACAACTTTTATTAGTTGCTCATCTGATTCATAAGATGGGATTAATATCACAAAATCTTTTTTCATTGATGTTTACGTTTTTTGATGATTAATAAAACTGAAAACGCTAAAACGCTTATTGAACTTATAGAAAGGATGACAATCATAGTGGAATTAGATTCAATATTTATGGAACTATTTACTCTATTAGAGACAAATTCAAAAGTATTAATAAATGGAGAATCATCTTCACATGCTTTTGCCCACGCTAAATATCTAGCGTATTCATTTGAATATTTAGAATCATTTTGAAGCTTGCTGATGGTACCACTCTCAGCAGAGTTTAGATTAAATAAGGCCACCTTTGCATATTTATATAAATCATTTGATTTACATAACCCAGTACCTTGTCCATCAAAAGATGAATCACCAATATGTAAATAACTAACTCCCCATTCGGTGATTGAGTCAGTTCCGCTTCCTGAACCAGAAACTATATCAAAGCCTTTAAGATAAAATCTTTGTTTGCCGGATGTAGAGAATGTAATTGTCGTGATTGATGCGTTAACAGTAATTTCATAGTCGTCTAATTCACTTTGTGGAGAGAATGTCGATGAACTTGGTCCGTTAGTTGATACAGTTGCAGTAGTGTTATCTGTGCTATATTTTTTTGCACGAACAACTATTTTAGATACATATGTTGATTGCTTTAATGAAATGGTTAAAGAACCAGCATTTTTACTGGCAACTTTTAATCCTGTTTTACCTTCGTAGACATTGTTGATTGCTGTCACAGACGCTATATCACTTCCGTTCATCATCTTTTTATTTGCAGTAGCAGTGCTTATTTGTCCAGAACCATCATTAGATGAATCAGCAAAAGTAATGGTGTTTGTAGATAATGCTTTTTCTTTAACTAAAAGGCCTATATAAGCAGCGTTAAATCCGCCATAAGTAACTGTCACACTAGTTTGCCCTTTTTCTAAAGGAGTGCTACTCCAAGTAGCGGTACTAGAAACATCAACTTCGTCTTGTCCATATTTTGCGTATACAGTTAAACCAGTAGATACAAAGATATCTCCTTCATCATAAACTGCTTTATTAGGGCTACCAGATATTTTAATAGAATCTAATGATGAAACAGTTAATCCAGTAATGGTTATTGATTTTGTGACATCTCCAAATGTATATGAACCAGTAACGGAAGTGGTGTTTTTAGTTAATGGATTAGGAGACCAAGAAACAAATTCAGTAACGTTAGTGGTATATGTTGAATTATCTTCTTTTTTAAAAGTAGCAGTCACAGTTAAGCCATTAGAGTTAAATGATTCACCTTCTCTATAAGAAGTTTTAGTTGGATTACCTGTATAAGTTAAGTTTGTTAATGTATCTGGTTCAACAAGTGGTTCGTTTTTAAAAACCGCTCGAGCGTATTCTGGATGGTCGATATATGGATTTCTATTGTGTTGGAATTGTTCGTAGATTAAATCGTTTCTATGAGCTTCAAATTCGTCTACTGGATCAGCTTCATGCCACGCAAGTAGAGTATCTAAATAACCCCATTTTCCACCTGAAGAATCAGTACCATTTGTTAAAGATAAAGCGCTATTAGATCCATCACCGTTATAATATCGTGTTGCCATATAGAATAAGGCTCTAGCAACATCACCTTTATCAGAATCCCGTGGTTCAAAATAAGAATTGGTAATTCGATAGTTGTCTGTTTTTTGCTTGTAGTGGTTTTCTACTGCATTAGAACTTGTATGTTGACTGACTGTGTTAAATGGAAGATTTCCGCGTAAATTATTACATCTTTCATCGCTTGCTCTCAAATGATGAAGGTCGCTATGAGCTGGTTTGCTTTCTGTGGCGAATCCATTTGATTTAGCCCAAATATGTTCTTTGTTCCAAATTTGATTTCCGCTTGTGTTATAACCACCACATGAATCTCCGTATCTTATTGCTGTTGATTTATCTCCATTATAATCAGCATATAGAGTAACAATATATGGATTATCATCGTCAGTGCCTAAAGGAGAGAGATTATAATCTCTATCGGTGACTTTCATTGCAGGCTCTAAACTATCATAAGGAATTCTTGTGTGACCTTTAATAATGTTATAAAGTGCGACTTTTAAAGTATCGCCCTTCATAGTGGAGTTGATTGATGAATAATAATCGCTTGGGGCAGTAGCGTTAGCGGCTTGAGCCTCTTTTTGATTGGTAGACAAAACAAATGTTGAAAATAATAATGTCGACAATAAAATTGGAGCTATTATCTTTTTCATAGACAAGTAGCATTATAACATTTTTCATTAACTGTATCTTTATATTTTTGTATAATACAAAATGTCTTATGGAAAAGTGGTTCTCAAAATTAGATTTCTTATCCCAAGCAATACTAATCGTTATTCCTTTTATCGGCTACTTAGTGGAAATAGGAGTAAGAGTTTTTGCAGTTATTCGTCTACATAGTAAAAAGAATATCGCTGGACTCGTGATATTCTTTTTACTAGGTTGGGCGCTTTTGCTTAATATTATTGATGTCTTTGTATTAAGCCGCACTGATGATTTAATGCTGATTGAATAGTTTTTTTTTTAACTTGTAAATAGGGGATATATACCATAAAATTATATTGAAAGGAGGTATACAAAGTGCCTGCTATATCAATGTTCTATGGAATTTTGATATGGATGAACTTAACAAGGAAAGAACATTGTCCTCCACACATACATGCGAAGTATGGTGGTATCGAAGCAACTTTCTTAATCTCAGACGGCTCTATTTATAAAGGAAGATTTCCTAAAAATGGAGCAAATCTTGTTAAGGAGTTTATATTGAAATATCAAAAAGAACTTATGGATATGTGGGAAACAGAGCGATATATAAAATTACCGCCTTTAGAATAATTACTATGATGAGAGAAGCAGTTAAAGTGGTGTTAAGGGAGAAAACATTATTTGATGTTTGGTTTCTTGATAGTACTGTTAAGCGATACGATATTTTATCCTTGAGTGATAAATTTCCTCAGCTAAATCAATTAAAGGACAGAACTCTATTTGAAAAAGGGAGAATGCTTGGATGGAGCACTGTTGTATGGAATGACGAACTAGACATAAGTGTAGATACTGTTTATGAAGAGGGAATCGACGTTACAAACGAATATGATTATGATGAGATATATTTAGCTGTCCTTGGGTATAAAATTAAGGACGCCAGATTGGCTTTATTTATGTCACAAGAGGATTTAGCAAAAAAAATAGGGATTGATCAGTCTGACTTATCAAAAATTGAAAAAGGATTGGCCAATCCAACAGTTAAAATGCTTAATCGCATCGCAAAAGGATTAAATTTAAAAGTAAATATAACGCTTGATTAATCTTACAATTCATTTAAATGAGGGAGCGAAACAATCGCTCCTTTTTTAGTGACTGTTTTACTACTACATAGTGAGGCAAATTCCATAGCTTCTTTAATTGACTTACCTTCAGAAAGTTTAGTGACTAACGCTCCTAAATAGGAATCTCCTGCTGCAGTCGTATCAACCGCATCAACTTTATGCGGTTCGACTTTTATATATTCATCTTTATTAATTAAAACAGATCCTTTTTCTCCTAAAGTAACAATCACGTTTTTAGCCCCTCTAGAGAGTAATTCCTTTGCCGCTAATAAAATATCTGTTTTATGACTTAACGCTTCTAATTCGTGCTCATTTGGCACTAAATAATCAATATATTGATAGTATTCTTCTTTTAATTCTTTTATTGGAGCAGGATTAACAACCACTAACATATGTTTTTCATATGCTTTTTTAATAACATAACTAACTGTTTCCATATCATTTTCAAATTGAGTTAATAAGATATCTCCTTCGCTGAATAAATCTATATTCTTATCAATATCTTCTTTAGTTAAATCAGTGTTTGCCCCTTGAATGATTAAGATTCTATTTTCTGCAGTCTCTTCTTCTAAAATAATAAAAGCGATCCCCGTAGGCTTTTCACTTCTTTTTAGTCTAGCGTGTAGGCCTTGCTCCTTTAGAAATTTTTCAACCATGTCACCATTATGGTCTTTTCCAATGGCCCCGATAAAAGAGACATCTCCTCCTAAAAAGAGTGAGGCACAGGCTTGATTAGCGCCTTTTCCGCCAATATTTTGAAAATAAGAATCCGCAACAGTAGTAGTGCCAGCACTTGGGAGCTGTTTAGTAAAAATGGTGTTATCTATTGATATACTTCCAATAACTAAAATTTTCTTTTTCATTATTTACATCTCCTTAAACTTTCAAATATAGTGGACCAATATTCTTCTAAGTTTACTTTTGTAGCCACAATGCAGTTAAATGGCTCAGATTTGCTACATCTTGTTTTTCCTAAATATTTTGTCTCAGTTGTATCTATTTCTACATGCATTGGAGTAAATTCAAAAGCTTTTGGATTAATTAGTGAAACAATAGTAGCAGGGTCATGTAATGGACCAAATTCTAAACCAAAGAATGTTCTTTGATTTTCATTAAAGACTTTCATTAATTTTATAAATAAGTCACTACCTTTAGTGTTTATTTTGCTAGCCTTAGCTAGAACATCATTATTCACTAAGATTTTTCGAGTGACATTTAAACCTAGCATCCTTATTGGAACACCTGATTTAAAGCAGATATCCGCAGCTTCTGGATCCACAATGATATTAAATTCTGCTTCAGGAGTGATATTGCCTTCAGTAGTGGAACCACCCATCAAGACTATCTCTTTGATATTTTTAGTTATGTCAGGGCATTTAGATATCGCTAAAGCAAGATTAGTCATTGGTCCTGTTGTGACGACAATAATATCTTTATTTGCTGATACAGTATCAATAATAAATTGATAGGCCGGCCTAGAATCGTATTCTTCTTTATAAAAAGGGAAATCATATCCGTCTAATCCCGATTCTCCATGTATTTCTGGGCATGTTTTAACTTTTCTTTTAATTGGGTCAGTTTCCCCTTTAGCGACTTTGATGTCACTATTAAAGAATCTTAATAAGTTATTAGCGTTTCTACTTGTTTTATCGATAGTTTGATTACCTGCACAAGTAGAGACTCCAATTAAATCTAATTCATCTGAATAATAGGCAACTAAAAGACCGATCGCATCGTCGTGCCCTGGATCGCAGTCGATTATGATTTTTTGTTTGTCCATTTAAAGTCCTTTATAGATTTTAAGTAAATTCTCAATTAGAGATAATCTAGTTAATAAACCAACTCCACCTGGAACTGGTGTTTGTAGTTTTACTGGTAAACCAGGGAGAGCATCTCCGTGTAAACCATTCTCATCTCTAGAAATTCCGACATCCACAACAATTGAATCTGGTTTGTAATTATATTTATTATCTAAATAGTGTTGTCTACCAATTGCAATAACAATAATGTCCGCGTGATTAATAAACCAATTCATGTCTTCAAATTTAGTTCTAGAATGGGTCACAGTGACATTGCAGTGCTCCGCAAGTAAGAGCTTTGCCATTGGCTTACCTACAATGTTACTTCTTCCGATAACTAAAGCGTTTTTTCCAACAAAATTTGTCCCTTCTGATTTTAAGTAGTCAATTATACCTTGAGGGGTACATGGATTAAGCTTAGAAAGTGGGTGAAATCCGTCCACATCTTTTTCTGGAGAAATTGCTAATTTGATGGTTTCTTCATTGATGTGTTTTGGAAGAGGCATTTGCACAATAAACCCTGTAATTTCAGGATTTTTATTGCAATTTTCAATTATTTTTAACAAATTTTCTTCACTTGTGTCGATTGGAAGCTTGATGAGTTCGGCTTTAATTCCAAGTTCATCACAGTCCTTTAATTTGCCTTTAACATAGGCATTACTTCCTGCATCTTCATTAACTTGAATGACGACTAAAAATGGTTTCTTTTCGAGCTTAGAAACTTCATTTTTGATCTCTTGTTTTCTTGTTTTAATATATTCTTTAATAGTCATTATTTTTTCCTAATTTCGAGAGTGTCTACGCTAAATTGACGATAAGGGATACCTGCTAAATCAAGCATCTTTTTACTGGCTTTAATCATTGTGGTATCTGCGTATTTATCTGAGAGATAGATAATTTCTTTAATTCCTGTTTGAATAATAGCTTTAGTACATTCATTACATGGGAATAATGTGACATAGACTCTAGCATCTTTTAAAGAACCGCCGACTTGTGTATTTAAAATAGCGTTAAATTCAGCGTGACAGACATATAAGTATTTGCTGTCTAATCCTTCGCCTTTATTCCAAGTTAATTCTTCTTCATCTAATTTAGAAGGCATGCCGTTATATCCAATAGAAATTACTTTGTTTTCTGGAGAAACAATAACAGCACCTACTTTAGTACTTGGATCTTTACTTCTTAAAGAAGATAAGACCGCCATACCCATAAAATATTCATCCCAAGATATATTGTCGTATTTTTTCATAATATAGACCTCGTTCGCAGTATATTTTACCAAAGTTATTTAGTGATTCAAAGAAACACGTAAATAAATGAATAAAAAGTGATATACTATCCTCATGGAATTCCAAGGTATCAACAAGTTATCTTTATTAGATTATCCAGGTAAGATCGCCGCTATTTTATATATCGATAAATGTAATTTTAGATGCGAATACTGTCATAACTGGAATACTTTAATTGCCTGTGATGATAATGAAGATCTTATTTTTAATGATATCCTTTCTTTTTTAAAGAAAAGAGTGGGTATTCTTGATGGTGTGGTGATCTCTGGAGGAGAACCAACTTTAATGCCTAATTTAGAAGAAAAAATTAGGGCGATAAAAGAACTTGGATATTCTATTAAATTAGATACGAATGGTTCACATCCTGAAGTGATTAAAGATTTAGTGTCTAAAGGATTAATTGATTATATTGCCATGGACATCAAGTCATCATTAGATGATTATCATAGATTTACTAATAATGATGCTTTAATTGAAAATGTTAAAGAATCTATCGAATTATTAAAATCAGGAATAGTGGATTATGAATTTAGAATGACTTTAATTGATGAATATCATTCTTTAGAAGTTATTAATAAAGTTAAAGATACTTTAAAAGGTAGTAAAAGATTATATTTACAGCAATTTAAAGTTTCTGATGGAGTAATAAATAAAGACCTCCACGCTGTTGATGAAGGTCTTGCTAATAAATTTGTTGAGATTTTATCTCAAAGTATTGAAACAGTAGAACTTAGAGGGTATTGATATATTTAACCGCACTCATTGCAGCGATCGCACCATCATTACAAGCGGTTATAACTTGCTTGTTTTCTTTTACTCTGGTATCTCCTGCTGCAAATAATCCTGGAATAGAAGTAGCCATAGATTCGTTTGTTTTGATAAATCCGTGGTCTAATTCTAAGTTATCTTTTAAGAATTCGTTTTGAGGAACTTGGCCAATAGCAATGAAGCAGTTATTAGTTTCGAATTTCACTTTTTCTTTTGAAATAGTGTCTTCTAATTCGATAGCGACTAGTTCACCATCTTTTTCTACAAGTTTTTTGAGTAATAAGTTATGTCTAATATCAATATTTTCAGTTTGAAGAACTCTATCGATAAGAATTTGATCACCGAATAGCTTATCAAACAAAGTGAGCATATGAACTCTTGGACAATATCCACTTAATAATAAGGCATATTGAAGTGCGGTATTTGCATCTCCAATTAAGTAGATTTCTTTCCCTTTATAGAAAGGTCCATCACAAACAGCGCAATAGCTAACGCCTTTACCGACTAAATCGTCTTCATTAGGTAAACCCATCTTTCTTGGCTTTACTCCATTAGCGATAATAACCGCTAAAGCTTCATGTTCTCCATAATTTGTCTTAACATGGAAGATATTATCGATTTTCTCGACAGATTTCACGTCTTCTAGTTCAAATTCGGCTCCTAAGTTAGTGATTTGCTCGAATAATCTATCCGCCCATTCACTACCAGAAATAGATTCAATAGTTGGATAGTTTTCAAGTCTAGGAGAAGTTGCAATTTGTCCTCCAAATGCTTCTTTTTCTAAAACGAGAACAGACTTATTATTTCTTAAAGCATATAAGGCAGCAGTCATTCCTGCTGGGCCACCGCCTATAACAATAATGTCATGCATAATTATTTTTTGCTTTCGATATATCCTTTGATGTTAGAAGCATTTTCGAATACTCTAACTTCACCATCTTCAGGAACTAATAAGGTAGGTGCTTTTTTAACTCCCATTTTTGTGGTTAATTCAACATTTTCTTCAGCGTCAACCCATTTATATTTAACGCCAGCTTTTTCTAAAAGCATCTTTGCCATCTTACAGTTTGGACAGGTTTTAGTACCAAATAAGAGGGTTTCCTGTAGGGTTTGTGGCTTTTCTTCTTCACAAACTTCATCTTTAATTCCGTGAGTGAGTTTGCTGGTTTTGATGTTATATGTCTTTCTGTTTAAGAATTCTTCGCTCTTACCATCATTCCAGTTTTGAATTGGTCGATAGTAACCAGTAATACGGGAATAGACTTCAGTTCTAGAACCACATTTTGGACAGACATATTGTTCACCAACTAAATAGCCATGTTCTTTACAAACTGAATATGTTGGAGACATTGTGTAATAAGGTAAGTGATAGTTTTCAGCAATCTTTCTTACTAAATTCATACAAGATTTCCAGGTTGGAAGTTTTTCACCTAAGAAAGCGTGGAAAACAGTACCAGATGTATATAAGGTTTGTAATTCATCTTGGATATCTAAAGCGGTAAAAATATCATCGGTGAAGCCCACTGGTAAGTGAGAGGAGTTAGTGTAATATGGAGTTCTTCCTTCTTCACTTGCAGTAATAATATCTGGATATTTTTCTTTATCGTGTTTAGCTAAACGATAGGCAGTAGATTCTGCTGGAGTGGCTTCTAAGTTATATAAGTCACCATATAATTCTTGATAATCAGATAATTTATTTCTCATATGGTTAAGAACTTCTTTAGTGAATTCTTGAGCTTCTTTATGAGTTAAATCTTGTCTGATCCATCTCGCATTTAAGCAACATTCATTCATACCAACTAAGCCAATGGTGGAGAAGTGGTTATTGAATGTACCAAGATATCTTTTGGTATATGGATATAATCCAGCATCTAATAATTTTGTAATAGTGTTTCTTTTGACCTTTAGTGATCTTGCAGCGATATCCATGATTTTATCTAAACGATCATAGAAATCAGCTTTATCAACTGCTAAATAAGCAATTCTTGGCATATTGATAGTGACAACACCGACTGAACCAGTAGATTCACCAGAACCGAAGAATCCACCAGATTTCTTTCTTAATTCTCTTAAGTCGAGTCTTAAGCGGCAGCACATACTTCTGACGTCACTTGGTTCCATATCACTATTGATGTAGTTTGAGAAATATGGAGTGCCGTATTTAGCAGTCATTTCGAATAATAATTTGTTATTTTCGGTTTCTGACCAGTCAAATGTACGAGTAATTGAATAAGTTGGGATTGGATATTGGAATCCTCTTCCATTGGCGTCACCTTCAATCATTACTTCGATGAAGGCTTTATTGACCATTGCCATTTCTTCAACACAGTCTTTATATTTGAAGTCCATTTCCTTGCCACCTACGATAGCGTTAAGTTCTGCCATATCATTTGGTACAACCCAGTCAAGAGTAATGTTGGTGAATGGAGCTTGTGTACCCCATCTAGATGGGGTATTAACGCCATAGATGAAAGATTGAATACATTGTTTGACTTCTTTATATGTTAAGTGATCCTTTTTCACAAATGGGGCTAAATATGTATCAAAAGATGAGAAGGCTTGAGCACCAGCCCATTCGTTTTGCATAATACCTAAGAAGTTGACCATTTGGTTACATAATGTTGATAAGTGATTTGCTGGTGCGGAGGTTATTTTTCCAACGACTCCACCTAAGCCTTCTTGTATTAATTGTTTAAGTGACCAACCTGCACAATAACCAGTTAACATGCTTAAATCATGAATATGAATATCCGCGTTTTTATGAGCTTGACCAATTTCTTGATCGTATACTTCACTTAACCAGTAATTAGCAGTAACTGCACCAGAGTTAGAAAGAATAAGTCCACCTACAGAATATGTAACAGTGGAGTTTTCTTTAACTCTCCAGTCATTAATCTTTAAATAGTTATCAACAGTTTTCTTATAGTCTAAATCGGTTTGTTTTTGCTCTCTTAAATTCGCGCGCGCCTTTCTATATAAAATATAACTACGTGCGACATCGACGTAACCTGCTTGAATTAAAGTAACTTCGACTGCGTCTTGAACATCTTCAATATCAATGACATCGTTATTGATTTTGGAGTTCATTTGCGCAACTACTCTAAGAGATAACATATTGATAATGTCATCGTTATAGAATTTGTGATCGGCCATAAAAGCTTTTTCGATCGCTTTGGAAATCTTTTCAAGGTTGAAGTCTTGTAAAGAACCATCCCTTTTTCGGATACTTAACATGTTTTTTCCTCTTTCCCACTAATTGTTTTAGCGCTTGAGAAAAGCATATCAAAATATGAAATATTAGCAACTAAAAAAAGCACATTTTTGTTAAAATTAGGACACTGTCTAAAATTAACGTTTTTGTGCTTTATTTTTGTCTATTAAAGACTTGTAGTTTAAATAAATTTAAATAATCTATTTTTTCATTAAGCCGATAACTACTGATATCATCTTGTTAAATTCATATAAATCTAGGAATTCGTATCGTCCATGATGATTGTAGCTTCCAGTGCCTAAATTTGGGGTAATTAATCCGTTTCTAGAGAAGGTTGCTCCATCTGTTCCGCCTCTAATTGCTCCACTAATTGGTTCGATGCCATTTTTACGCATTATTGATCTAACTCTTTTTAGGGCAATTGGCTTTTTAGCGACATATTTTTTCATGTTGCGATATTGCTCTTTAAAGTTAACTTCAATTTTAGCGGTTGGATATTTATCTTGTAATGTTTTAACAGCTTTTTTAACTGTTTCGATTCGACTTTTGATTCCGTCATCATCAAAATCTCTTAATATAAAGTGCATTGTCGCGTGTTCAGAATCTCCAACAATTTCATTGATATGCCAATAACCTTGTTTTCCTTCGCTATCAAATGGAGTTTCTTTTTCTGGAAGAGAAGCAATTAATTCTTTTGCTAATAGTAAAGCATTGATTAATTTTCCTTTTGCCTCGCCTGGGTGTATGGATACGCCCACAATATCAACGCTTGCAGCGTATGCGTTAAAGTTTTCAGCTTCTACGACATTTATATCGCTTCCATCAATTGTATAAGCATATTTAGCATTAAATTCCTTGTAATTAAAATGTTTTGGTCCTTCTCCAATCTCTTCATCGACTGTAAACGCTACACAAATGGTGTTATGAGCAACTTTTGGATTATCTTTGAAATATTGTAGTGCAGACATGATAATGGCAATTCCAGCCTTGTCATCAGCGCCTAAAAGGGTGTTTCCATCGGTCACTACTAAATCATGACCAACATGTTTTCTTAAAATAGGAAATTGGCTTGGTGACATTTCTAGTCCATTTGCTAATTTAATCGTGCCACCTTTGTATTCTTTAATGAGATGAGGCTTAACGTTTTCATCAGTGACTTCTAATGCTGTATCCATATGGGCATTTAAGCCAATTCTTGTTCCTTTTCCTGGTAGATGTCCGTAAACGACACCAAATTCATCCATATGAGCATCTTCTAAACCGAGTTCTAATAATTCTTTTACTAAAAGCGCTCCAAGATTTTTTTGTTTTTCAGTACTAGGAGTAGTTCCCGTTTTATCACTCGCTTGAGTGTCAATTTTTACATATCTAATAAATCTTTCTAAACTAGTCATAATCTCACCTTTTTTGTCACTTCTCTATTATAACAAAGATTATAAATAATCCCCAATAATAACAAAAAATTATAAATTTATTGGAATAACCTACTATCACAAAAAATGATACATATAATTTTGCTATCTATATTTATCTAAATAAATAATGTATAATAACACAGATGGAAAATTTGAGAATAAAACGTAAAGAATTTGAAGTTGTTGAGATCTTATCTAACGATACTTTTAAAGCTGAATTCAAAAACGAGACATATTTTATAAAGAAATATGAACCAGGATCAATTAGTCTTGATATGCTTAAAAAACTTCATAAATCCAATATCTGTACTCCTAAAATTAAATTAATGGATAAAAAGAATGGTTATGTGGCTTTTCAGTGGCTTGATGGAGTGCTTATTAGCGACTATATTTTGGATAATGACTTTAATGAAAATATCTATAAACAAATTTTTAAAAATTCCTATATGGCCAGAGCTGCTGGACTTAATTTAGACTTCTCACTAGACAAATGGATGTTAGTTAATGACACTCTATATTATGTTAGTGAATATTGTGAAAAATACGATCCAAAAAATGACTTCACTAAATTTAAGATGAGAGAGTGGTTCTTTACTCATGAATTAGCTGAATATTATAAACAAAAAGGCATTATTTTTGACAAAAAGCGTATAAAAAACGAATTTTCTGTTAATAAGGAGATGGTCTTAATGACCTGCAAATACTATCTTTAATATGAGCAATCTAGTGATATTTTCATTGTTGTCTAATAGAAAACTTGCAAAGCGAATTGCTAAAAAATATGGCGCTGAGTTAGGGGAAATTTCAATTGATCATTTTAAGGATGGAGAAGTACTTGTTAAGACCCTTACTAATTGCAAAGATAAAGACGTTATCATCTTTGAAAGTACAGCGATTAAAGCTCATGAAAGATTATTTGAACTTTTGCTCTTGGTTGACTCTATAAAAAGAACTGGATCTAAGAGTATCAGACTCTATATTCCTTATTTTGGATACTCTAGACAAGAAAGAGTGTCTTGGATTAATGAACCAATCTCATGTGAAGTGGTGGCAAAGATTTTAGATACTGCTAAAGTCGATGAAATATTAACCTTCGATTTACATCATCCTGATATTGAAAAATTCTTTAAAACTAAATTCACATCTTTACCAACTACTAGTTTATTTGCAAAGTACTACAAAGATTATTTAAAAAAAGAACGTATTGATATTAAAGATGTTGTGGTTGTTTCTCCAGATCACGGAGCAAATAATAGAGCAGATGCTTTAGTTAAAGAGTTACCAGGAACCAGGAAAGTTATCTTAAGTAAAATAAGAACTGCCCCAAATTATGCTGAGCATTTAGCTTTTGAAGATGATGTTAAAGACAAAATCTGTATTATTCTTGATGATATTATCGATACAGGCGGAACAATTATTTCTGCTTCTAATTTGCTTTTAGAGCATGGTGCTAAAGGCGTTTTAGTTGGCGCTAGTCATGCAGTTTTATCAAATAAGAGCATCCATACACTTTTAGAATCACATCTTAAAGATTTAGTGTTTACTAATACAATTGAAAAAAGATTACCAAAAAATATTTCCGTTTTAGATATTTCTAAAATTATTAAATTATAAGGATACATCATGAAAAACTTCTATTTAGAAATTAAACATATAGATAAACAAACAGGAGCAAGATATGGAATTTTACATACTCCACATGGAGATGTTGAAGTTCCAATGTTTATGCCAGTTGGTACTTTAGCCACTGTTAAAACTTTATCTCCAGAAGAATTACATGACATGGGTGCTGGTGTAATTTTGGCTAATACTTACCATTTATCAATTAGACCTGGTGCTGACATTGTGGCTAAAGCTGGTGGTTTACATAAGTTTATGAACTGGGACGGACCAATTCTTACTGATAGTGGTGGTTTCCAAGTATTTTCTCTTGCTGAAAGAAGAAAAATATCTGAGGAAGGCGTGCACTTTAAAAACCACTTAAATGGCGATAAATTATTTTTTTCTCCGGAAATTGCCATAGAAATTGAAGAAAAACTAGGAGCAGATATCATCATGTCATTTGATGAATGTATCCCATATCCTAGCAATTATGAATACACTAAGCGTTCAACCGAAAGAACTATTAGATGGGCCAAAAGAGGGCTTGATGCTCATAAAAGAGAAGATCAAGCATTATTTGGCATTGTTCAAGGTGGAGATTATGAAGATCTTCGCAAAATGTGTGCTGAAGAATTAGCAAAAATGGATTTCCCAGGTTATTCAATTGGAGGTACTTCAATTGGTGAACCAAAAGAAGTGTGCTTTAGAATGATTGATTACGCAGTGAAATATTTGCCTCAAGATAAACCTAGATATCTAATGGGTGTTGGTTCGCTTGATTATTTATTAGGCGGAATTGCTAGAGGCATCGATATGTTTGATTGCGTCCTTCCTACTAGACTTGCTAGACACGGCGCTTTAATGACTCATAGTGGACGTGTAAATATTAGAGATGCTAAATATAAAGAAGATTTTTCATCTTTAGATGAAAAGTGTGATTGCTATTGCTGTAAGAATTATACCAAAGCCTATTTAAGACACTTATATATTTGTGATGAAACATTTGGAAAGAGACTACTTTCTATTCATAATACAAGATTCTTAATTGGCATCATGGAAGGCGCTAGAGAAGCAATTAAAGAAGATCGTTTTGGCGATTATATGACTGCTGTTCTTGCCGCATTTGGTAATGAAAGAGGTTTCTAATGGATATTAATCTATTTGATTTTTATTTGCCTGAAGAACTAATCGCCCAAAAACCAAGTGATAAAAGGGATCATTCTCGTTTATTAGCAATTAATAAAGACGCTAAAACTTATGAAGATAGACATTTTTATGACATCATTGAATATTTAAGACCAGGAGATGTTTTAGTTAGAAACAATACTAAAGTTATCCCTGCTAGACTTATCGGAATTAAAGAAATTACAGGAGCGCACTGTGAACTTCTTTTACTTAAACAAGTTGAGGATGATATCTGGGAATGTCTCACCAAACCCGCTAAATCATTAAAGGTTGGTGCAAAAATTAATTTCGGAGAAGGTAAATTAATTGGTGAAGTAGTCAAAGAAAAAGAAGAAGGACTACGCTTAGTGAAGTTCTACTATAAAGGAATATTTCTAGAAGTACTCGATTCTTTAGGCAAGATGCCTCTTCCTCCATATATTAAAGAACAATTATGCACTAATGATAGATATCAAACAGTCTATGCAAAATATGAAGGTAGTGCAGCAGCTCCTACTGCTGGATTTCACTTTACAGAAGAGCTATTTGATAAGATAAAAGCTAAGGGAATAACTGTTGTAGACATTACACTACATATTGGACTTGGTACTTTTAGGCCAGTAAAAGTTGAAGATACTGATAATCATGTCATGCACAGCGAACTATATGAAATTACTAGTGAAGCTTGTGAAATTTTAAACAAGGCTAAAGAAGAAAAAAGAAGAATTATAGCCATTGGGACAACTTCGGTTAGAACACTAGAAGCAAATATGCAAGAATTTGGCAAATTTACTCCGATTAAAAAGGAAACTAATATCTTTATTAAACCTGGCTATGAATTTAAAGCTGTTGATTGTATTATTACGAATTTTCATCTTCCAAAATCGACTTTGATTATGCTTGTTTCAGCATTTTTAGGAAGAGAATTTACACTTGAAGTTTATAAGCACGCTGTTGATGAAAGATATAGATTTTTCTCCTTTGGCGACTCGATGATCATTTATGGAAAATAGAATAAATTTTCAAAAAAAGTTCGAAATTGAAGTAGAAAATATAAAAAATAGTGGTAAAAAGGCCACTCTTTTGTTACATGCTTGTTGTGGTCCTTGTTTTACTATTCCTTATGAATTACTCAAGGACTATTTTGATATCACGATCCTATATAACAATTCTAACATCTATCCTAAACAAGAACATGATCGTAGACTAGAAGAACTCAAGAACTATATCAAAGAAATTGGAGCAAATATTAAAGTTATTGAGACCAAATATGATAATGAAACATATAATTTAGATTTAGAACCTCATAAAGATGATAAAGAAGGTCATGAAAGATGTCGAATCTGCTTTAATAAGCGTTTAAAAGAAGGTTTTGAATACGCTAGTAAATATTATTTTGATTACTATGGAACAGTGATGACAATCTCGAGATACAAAAATGCTCAAGATATTAATAAAATAGGTGAAAAATTACAATTAGAATACCCTACAACTAAATGGTTATATGCTGATTTTAAGAAAAATGATGGCTATGAAAAATCTCTGATAATTATTAAAGAACATGAGATGTATTTTCAGGAGTATTGCGGCTGCAAATACTCTTATGAAGCATACCAAAAGAAGCTAAAGTCAAAAAGTAAGTGAACCTACTCGGCAATTGAATAATCGAGCATCTGGGTTACGGATTGATTAATCAAGTTAACCAATTCATATCCATCTGGGTAGTTCCTACCCGATATCCCTACGTTAGCAGCTTTTCCATTCCAATTAATATAATCTTCATTTAAAAACTGATCTGTTACAGGAATATATTCTTTAGTTGGATTAGATAATCCTTTTAGAGGTATTGGGAAATAATAACGAGCTTCTTGTCGAAATAATCTCATGATGTTATAGGCTCCAACTACATCAGCGTTATAGATATCATTGCCGTCTACAAATAAACCACGATGTTTTCTTTTTGTTTTATCATAATAATCTTTTGATACAGTTAATGATTTAGGAGAACATCCTGAAGAATATGCTTCATCGATGATAACTAGTTCAATTCCAACTTGTTTCAACTTATAAGAAAGATATTCATAGATTCTAGCAAAACATATAGCTCTCATATTTTGGTTATATCGACGCTTATCTTTGTTAGAATTAAACTCTTTCTTTTGATGAAGAATACCAGTTACATCTCCAACGATCACCTTAGAGATATCGTGGTTATTGCAGTAGTTAACAATATATCTAGATGCACGATGGAGGATGAGATTAATCCTCTTATTCTTAAGCTCGTATAAATGTTTAATCCTATTAGTAGAGACTCCTTTCTTATGATTTGGATAACATTTATCAAACTTTGACTGATAATAAGCAATCTTTTTAGAAAAATAGTAATTGGTGTTTAACAAAGATTGACCTGAGACAATAAATGAAGATCCGTTATTGTCATAGACTGTTAACAGGTTCTTTGTACCAATATCAATACTTATATAATGCTTATTATCTTCTTTTAATGGTTTAGTGTCTTCTTCATAGATGATGTAGACTTTATATTTATTCTTATCCATATATGCGAATTCAACTTGTTTAATAATAGAGAAATTTCTTTTTAGCGGAATATAGAAGAAGTCTTTCTTTATGTTATATTTTTCTTCTAGGTGTTCTTTAAGCCTTTTAGGAATAGAAAAGCGGATTTGATTATCAATAACCTTAATAGAATTCTGAAGGTATTTAAAGTTTGTGTGTGAGCCATCTTTCTTATAATAAGGTGACTGTGGTTCTCCTTCATATTCTTTTAAGTGTCCTTTCTCTTTCCTATATTCATATCTATTTTTAAGAGCAAAATAGCTCTTCCAAGCTTCATTAAGTCTAGCAAGAACATCTTGACTAGTTTGACTAGGTAAAGACTTGTACCAGATATTATCTTTCAATCTTTTCTTTTGACTATACCAATCAGGCATCTTCTCAAATCCCAAAGACTTATATTCTTTTCTTTCATAATTACCAACATTAAACAACTTACTAGCAGCGTAGCAAAGATGACCCAGAATTATGGATGTCTTTTCATCTACATTTAGTTCAAATTGGTAAGTTAGTAACATCTTTACTCCTTTTCTTGATTTTGAATATATTCTCTAATTGCTTCTATAGATACTGATCCAATTGTTTCTACGTAATATGAAGGATTCCATAGCTCTCCATTCCATAGATCCTTAGATAATTCAGGAAATTCTTTTAATAATAATCTTCCCGATATTCCTTTCATCATCTTAGCGATATAAGAGATTGATATTTTCGGTATAGCGGAGACAAATACATGAACATGGTCTTTTGTTATTACTTCAATCTCTGCGATTTCAAATCCTTTTTGTTTACCAACATCAATTAATATTTCTTTTAATCTTCTTTCAATATCAGTGTTTAATGCTTTCCTTCGATATTTAGTAGACCAAACAATATGATAGTTAATGTTAAAAACACATGTTCGTCCATGCCTCAACTTACCCATATCTATATCCTCTACATATAGTATATCAAAAAGGTGGTATTAATACCACTTAATATTTATATTATTTCCACATATTTACATCACATATGGTGAGGATGATGCTCTTATTGATTAAGGCTCATTTTCATCTCGGCAGTTGAACAACCGAGGATTCCCATTTGGTGTCCTAAAATTAAGAGTCAAAATATCAAAAATGAGCCATCTAAAATCATATTTGGCGTAAAAATTTGATATTTTTTTGTACTTTTTCCAGACGTGCTTTTATCTATTAAAAATATTTATAAATAAATTATTGACACATACATACGCATAAGAGTAGTATTTGAACGTTGACTGCTCGCGTTGACGTGCGAGGTTGCGGACACACCCACAGGCGTTGTCATGAAGGTGTATCTGGGAATTCGTACTGAGAGAGTGAGGTCAAAGCCTGAAAGTGATATAGGAGGAAATTTCATGGCAAAAACTACTAAGATTAGAGTTCGTCTCAAAGCTTATGATCACGTTAACCTTGATTTATCTGCTGAGAGAATCGTTCAAGTAGCGAAGAACTCTGGGGCGACCGTTGTTGGCCCTATCCCACTACCAACGGAAAAACAAGTGTTTACCATTTTAAGAGCGGTTCACAAGTACAAAGATTCTCGTGAACAATTCGAAATTAGAACACACAAAAGAATTATCGATATTACAAATCCAAAGAAGGAAACTCTTGAAGCTCTCAAGAACTTAGACTTACCTTCAGGAGTAGATATCGAAATTAAACTTTAAGGAGGTAAGACGAAATGAAAGCAATTTTAGGTCGTAAAATGGGCATGACTTCTGTCTTTGCTGAAGATGGTACCTTATACCCAGTGACAGTCGTTGAAGTCTTACCAAACGTTGTTACACAAGTTAAAACCTTAGAGAAAGATGGCTATGTCGCTGTCCAAGTTGGCTACGAAGAAAAGAAAGAATCTCGTGCTAACAAAGCAGAAAAAGGCATTGCAAAGAAAGCCAATACCGTTCCACATTACGTGTCCGCGGAATTAAGAGGCGATGAAATGGGTTCTTACCAATTAGG
>DDQE01000013.1:0-46802 GCA_002342545.1 Caryophanales bacterium UBA2450 | reverse complement strand
AACCACGGTGTTATGCCAGGCAAACACATGTCTGGACATCACGGTAACAAATCTGCCACTTTATTAAATTTATTAGTGGTCAAGGTTGATGTCGAAAAAGGCTACATCTTAATTAGAGGCGGTTTACCAGGCTCCAAGAAGAGCATTGTGACAATCCGTTCCGCAATTAAGACAGTCAAAAACAAAGAAAGTGTAAAACCTTTAATTCAAAGAGTTAAAAAGGTTGAAGCTCCTAAAGCAGAAGCAGCTCCAGTAGAAGCTCCTGTTGCTGAAGAAGCAAAAGCTGAATAGGACGGAAGGAGAACATTATGTCAGAAAAGAAAACCGTCAGTGTTAAAGTTCTTAACATGGCCGGCGAAGAAGTTGGCAAATTAAGCTTAAATGGTGCTGTGTTCGCTGTCGAACCACACAAACAAGCAATGTTCAACGCCGTCCAAGTCGAGCAAGCTAACCAACGTCAAGCAACTGCTAAGACCAAAGTTAGACACGAAGTCTCTGGTGGTGGTAAGAAACCATGGAGACAAAAGGGAACAGGTAGAGCCCGTGCTGGTAGCTCTAGATCCCCAATCTGGGTTGGTGGTGGAACAGTATTTGGACCAGTTGGTAACCAAAACTTCACCTTATCCCAAAACAGAAAAGAACATCAATTAGCCTTAAGAAGTGCTTTATCTCTTAAGACCCCAAAAGATCTCGTTGTTGTTAACGAAATCAAATTCGAAGGTAAAAAGACTAAAGAATTCGTCAAGATGCTTGCTGCTCTTAAATCCGAAGTTAAGACTCTCGTGGTTGTGAGCGAAATTGATGAAAATTTATTCGCCAGCGTGCGTAACGTAAGCTACGCCAAAGTGGTTACCACTGATAACGTCTCTGTGTTTGACTTATTAAATGCTGAGAAATTAGTTATGAGTGAAGCCGCAGTTAAAGAAGTTGAGGAGGCACTTAAATAATGGCAGCCAAGAAGAAAGTTGAAGCTCCAAAAAGCAGCTTCCAAAAACCAACAGAAAAAGACTTCGCTGTGATCTTAAAACCAGTCATCACTGAAAAGAGTATGGCAGGTATGCAAAACAGCAACAAAGTCACTGTTAAAGTCGCAAAAGATGCTAACAAGACCGAAGTCAAACTTGCATTTGAAAGAATCTTCCAAGTGAAAGTTGTTGATGTCAGAATCGTTAACGTCCACGCTAAAGCCACAACAAGAGGTACCCGTTATCATGGATACATCCAAGGCTATAAGAAAGCGATTGTCACTATCGCAAGTGGTGAAGCAATCGACTTATTCAGAGAATAATCAAGTTCATATTCTCAAACTATAGGAGGAAAAAGTAATGTCAATTAGAACTTATAAGCCTACTTCTGCAAGTAGACGAAACATGACAAACTCGACATTCGAAGAAATTACAACAAGCACTCCTGAAAAAAGTTTATTAGTCAGCTTATCCAAGTCTGGCGGAAGAAATAACCAAGGCGTTATTACCTGCCGTCACATTGGTGGAGGTCACAAACGTAAATATCGTTTAATTGACTTCAAACGTAATAAGGACAATATCCCTGCTGTTGTAAAGACTGTTGAGTACGATCCAAACCGTAACGCTAACATCTGCTTAGTCGCTTACTTAGATGGTGAAAAGAGATACATCTTAGCACCTAAAGATCTCAAAGTCGGGGATAAAATCATATCTGGGGAAACCGCTGATATTAAAACCGGTAACGCCCTCACATTAAAAAACATTCCTGAAGGTACATTCGTCCATAACGTCGAATTAGTTCCAGGAAAAGGCGGACAATTATGTCGTGCTGCTGGAGCGGCTGCTCAAGTCCTTGGTAGCGAAGGCAAATACGTCATGCTTAGACTCGCAAGTGGAGAAATGAGAAAAGTTCTCGCAACTTGTAGAGCCACAGTTGGTACCGTTGGTAACGAAGATTGGAACTTAATCAATCTTGGTAAAGCTGGTAAAACCAGATGGTATGGTACTAGACCAACAGTTAGAGGTTCCGTTATGAACCCTAACGACCACCCACATGGTGGTGGTGAAGGTAAATGTCCAGTTGGACGTGATGCACCAAGAACTCCTTGGGGTAAACGTGCAATGGGTGTTAAGACCAGAAATAACAAGAAAAAGTCTACTAAATTAATTATTCGTAGACGTAACGCGAAATAGGAGGTAAACGCAAATGGCAAGAAGTTTGAAAAAAGGCGCATTCTGTGATGAACACTTAATGAAAAAAGTCGAAGCTTTAAATGCTGCTGGCAAAAAAGAAGTCATTAAGACATGGTCCCGCCGTTCTACAATCTACCCATCATTCGTCGGACACACCTTCGCGGTCTATAACGGAAAAGAACACATCTCCGTTTACGTCACAGATGATATGGTAGGACATAAACTCGGTGAATTCTCTCCAACCAGAAAATACACCGGTCATACAGGCCACACTGCTGAAGATAAAGCAGCCGCGGCTGGTAAATAAT
This sequence comes from Caryophanales bacterium UBA2450, assembly GCA_002342545.1. Taxonomy (GTDB): domain Bacteria; phylum Bacillota_I; class Bacilli_A; order RFN20; family CAG-826; genus UBA2450. The sequence continues at coordinate 44,335 of DDQE01000013.1, read as the reverse complement.
AGGAGGTTCTAATAATGGCAGAAACAAAGAAAGCCCCTGCTAAAAAGACCCCAGCTAAGAAAGCTGAAGTCAAAGAAGCAGAAGTCAAAGAAGAAGCTACCAAAGTAGAAGAAGCTCCTAAAGCCAAAAAGGCTAAAAAAGAAAAGAAGGTTGAAGCTCCTAAAAAGCCAATGCCAACTGAAGCAAGAGCGACCGCTACAAACGTTCGCTTAACTCCTAGAAAAGCTCGCTTAGTCATCGACCAAGTGAGAGGTAAGGATGTCAAAGTTGCCTTAGGTTTATTAAGAAACATCAACCGTGCAGCATGTGAACCAGTTACTAAAGTAATTAAGTCCGCTGCGGCAAATGCTATCAATAACTTCGGTATGGATGAAGATAAATTATATGTCAAAGAAATCTATGCTAATGATGGCTTAAAAATGAGAAGATACTTACCAAGAGCGAAAGGTTCCGCTTCTGGTTTAGTGAAAAGATGCTGCCACATTACTGTGGTGGTCAAAATGAGATAAGGAGATAGATACAATGGGTCAAAAAGTTAATCCAGTAGGTATGCGTATCGGTGTCAACAAGGATTGGAATTCTCGTTGGTTCGCCGAAGACAAAGAATACCCTGTCTACTTAAATGAAGACGTTAAAATTCGTAAATATCTCGCAAGTTCTTTAAAAGAAGCATTATTATCTCATGTTGAAATTGAAAGAACCAAAACAGATAAAGGCACAAGTGTTGTCGTAAAAACATTTGTTGCTCGCCCAGGTGTTGTTATCGGTCAAGATGGCAAGAACATCTTAGCCTTAAAAGAAGCACTCGCTAAATTAATTAAAAATAAGAGCGTGCGCGTGGACGTAGTAGAAGTCAAGAATCCTGACTTAGATGCGACAATCGTTGCCCAAACAATTGCAAAGCAATTAGAAGAAAGAGCAAGTTTCAGAACTGTGCAAAAGAAAGCTATTCAAAGAGTGAGAAAAGCTGGCGCTAAAGGATGCAGAACCATGGTCTCTGGTAGACTTGGTGGTGCTGATATCGCTAGAAGCGAAGGCTACAAAGAAGGAGTTATCCCTCTACACACCCTTAGAAGTGATATCGATTACGCAGTCAGTGAAGCAGCTACTCAATATGGTCGCTTAGGTGTTAAGGTCTGGATCTGTAGAGGAGAAATCCGCCCAGAACTTAAGAAAAGCGAGAAGGGAGAGTAAGAGATGTTACAACCAAACAGAGTGAAATATCGTCGTCCACATATTATTAAATATGAAGGACACGCAAAAGGCGGTACAGAAATCAGCTTTGGTGAATTTGGTTTACAAGCCCTTGAAGGTGCTTGGATTACCACAAGACAAATCGAAGCTGCCCGTATTGTATTATCTAGATACACCAAACGTGGAGGACAAATTTGGATTAGAATTTTCCCTCACTTAGCAAAAACAAAGAAACCTGCCGAAGTTCGTATGGGATCTGGTAAAGGATCTCCAGAAGACTGGGTCGCAGTTGTTAAACAAGGACAAGTAATGTTTGAAATTGGTGGCGTTGAAGCCGAAGTCGCAAGAGAAGCTCTTAGACTTGCTGCTTATAAACTCCCAATCAAATGTAAAGTTGTCGGAAAAGGAGAGTAGTAGCAATGAAAATTAGTGAAGTCCGTGAAATGTCTACGAGTGAACTTAAAGAAAAGCTCTACTCATTAAAAGAACAACTCTTTGAGTTAAGACGTAAAAAAGCCGTCGGAACTCTTGAAAGAGGAGAAGAAGTCATTGGCGTGAGAAAAGATATCGCCCGCGTAAACATGGTGTTACGTGAAAGAGAATTAAGTGAATCTAAATAAGGAGATCGTTAAAAATGGAAGAAAGAAACTTAAGACGTTCCATTCAAGGCGTAGTTGTTAGTGATAAAAACGACAAGACCATCGGTGTCCTTGTTGAAACTCACAAAAAACACGCTAAGTATGGCAAGCGCGTTAAATATAGAAAGAAGTATTACGCGCACGATGAAAAGAACGAGGCTAAAGTTGGAGATGTAGTGACCATCATGGAAACTAGAAAACTCTCCGCTACCAAAAGATGGAGATTAGTCTCAATCGATAAGACTGCCGAAATGTCTGTTAAAGAGGCAGAAAAAGAATTAAAAGAAGAAATTCTTACTGGTGAAATTCCTGCTGAAGAAGTCGAAGAGAAACCTGCAGCAGAGAAAGTTGAAGAAGCAGAACCAGCTAAAGAAGAAAAGGAGGCCGAATAATTATGATCCAGAAGGAAACAAATCTTGTTGTCGCTGATAATAGTGGCGCTCGTAAAGTTCGCGCTTTCACCCTCTACGGAGGAAGTAAAAGAAAAACATCTTATATCGGTGATATCATCCAATGTTCCGTTAAAGAAGCTATTCCAAATGGAAAAGTGAAAAAAGGTGACATTGTCAGATGCGTCATCGTGAGATGTAAAAAACCAACTCAAAGAGCTGACGGTAGCACCATCGCCTTTGATGATAACGCAGTTGTTATCATTAATGATGATAATGCCCCAGTCGGAACACGTGTCTTTGGACCTGTGGCCCGTGAGTTAAGAGAGAAGGGTATTGATGGATTTATGAAAATCCTCTCCCTTGCTCCAGAAGTGTTATAAGGAGGAGTAAACAATGAAATTATTAAAAGGTGATAAAGTCATTGTCATCTCTGGCAAAGACAAGGGAAAGACTGGTGTCATCCAAAAGGTTGATCCAAAAACTAACCGTGTGGTTGTCGAAGGTGTCAATCTCCGTAAGAAACACAAAAAACCAACTCAACAAACTCCAGAAGGAAGTATCGTCGAGATTTACGCTCCAATTGATGCTTCTAACGTCATGCTTGTTGATCCAAAAACCAAAAAACCAACTAGAGTTGGCCATAAGGTTGTTAAAGGAAAGAAAGTCAGAGTCGCTAAAGCTAGCGGCACTGAATTATAAGGAGGTAGCTAAAAATGGCAGAAGCTAATAAACCTGCAGCCAAAAAGCCAGCAAGTACAGCAAAAAAACCTGCTGCACCAAAAGCGGAAAAACCTGCAGAAGCAAAAGTAGAAGCACCTAAAGCTGCTCCTAAAGCCCCAAAGGCTAAAACCGGAAATAAAAAGGCCACTGTAGTCAATAGATTACAAGCTAGATATGAAACTGAAGTGAAAAAGGCTCTTATGGAGCAATATAAATACTCCAGTGTCATGGAAATTCCTGGTTTAGATAAAATCGTTGTGAACATCGGTGTTGGTGATGCCACTCAAGATGCCAAACGACTTGAAGAAGCTGTCGCTGAACTTACTCAAATCACTGGTCAAAAACCTGTGGTTACTAAAGCTAAGAAATCCATCGCTAGCTTCAAATTAAGAGAAGGCCAAGCAATTGGTTGTAAAGTCACTCTTAGAGGAATTAGAATGTGGGACTTCTTTGACAAATTAGTGTCAATCGCTCTCCCAAGAGTTCGTGACTTCCGTGGTGTATCTAAAAACGCCTTTGACGGACGTGGTAATTACACTTTAGGTGTCAAAGAACAATTAATTTTCCCAGAAATTGACTACGATAAAGTTTCAAAAGTTAGAGGTATGGACGTTGTTGTCGTTACTACCGCTAAAACTGATAAAGAAGCGTATACCTTATTAGAATTATTAGGTATGCCTTTCTCAAGATAGGAGGATGTACTAATGGCGAAAACAAGTGCTAAAGTCCGCTGTGCGAGACCAAAGAAATTCAAAGTTAGAGAATACACACGTTGTGAACGTTGTGGACGTCCTCATGCTGTCTATTCAAAATTCCATTTATGCCGTATTTGTATCCGTGAACTCGCATACAAGGGAGAAATCCCAGGCTTAAAGAAATCATCTTGGTAATAAGGAGGTAAAGTTCGATTATGATGACAGATCCAATTGCGGATATGCTTACCCGCATTAGAAATGCAAATGCATTAAAATATGAAACTGTAAAAATGCCTTCTAGCAAGATGAAGGTGGAAATCGCTAAGATCTTAAAAGAAGAAGGATTCATTGTTGACTACAAAGTCAAAGGAACCACTAAAAAAGAATTATCAATTTCCTTAAAATACGCTAGCGATGGCACTAGAGTCATCTCTGGCTTAAAGAAAATTTCTAAACCAGGCTTACGTGTTAACGTGGGCTGCGATAAACTCCCAAGAGTTTTAAAAGGCTTAGGAATTGCGATTATCTCTACTTCCCAAGGTGTGATGACTGATGCGAAAGCTCGTACCTTAGGAATCGGCGGAGAAGTCGTTGCTTATGTCTGGTAAGGAGGAAAGTTATGTCACGTATTGGTAACAAACACATTACTCTTCCTGCTGGAGTCACCGTTACTGTTGAAGGCACTAACGTCAAAGTTAGCGGTCCTAAAGGTAGCTTAGTTGTTCCTATGAATCACGGTATCTCCGTGGAAGTCGAAGGAACAACAGTGGTTTGCAAAAGAGCAAACGACTTAAAACAAACAAAACAAAATCACGGAACTACCCGTGCTAATATCCATAACGCCGTTGTTGGAGTTTCTAAAGGATATAAGAAATCCTTAGAAATGAGAGGTATTGGTTATAAAGCTCAAATGCAAGGCACTAACATTGTCTTATGGGCTGGATATAGCCACACCATCACCATCAAACCAAATGAAGGTGTCAAAGTGACTCTTCTCTCTCCAACTGAAATCGACATTGAAGGTATTGACAAGCAAGCCGTTGGACAAACCGCTGCTAGAATCCGTGAAGTGAGACCACCAGAACCATATTTAGGAAAAGGTATTCGTTATAAAGACGAACACGTTGTCACTAAAGAAGGTAAACGTGCTGGTGGTAAGAAATAATTAGAAAGGTAGGTATATAAAATGGTTTCTAAAGAAAGCAAAAATGTCTCTAGAAAAAGAAGACATGCCCGTGTTAGAGCTAAAGTCTCTGGAACAACTAGTTGCCCAAGATTATGTGTCTATCGTTCTAACAAAAACATCGAAGCTCAAATTATTGATGATGTGAAGAAAGTCACTTTAGTCGCATCTAGTTCAATGAGCTTAAAACTTGAAAATGGCTCCAATATTGAAGCTGCTAGTAAAGTCGGTGCGGATTTAGCTGAAAAAGCTAAAGCTAAGAAAATTAAGAAAGTGGTCTTTGACAGAAGTGGTTATATTTATCACGGAAGAGTTAAAGCCCTTGCTGAAGCCGCTCGTGAAGCTGGCTTAGAATTCTAATAAGGAGATTAATCATGGAAGAAGAAAAAGTTGTTGCTGCTCCAGAAGAAGCAAAAGCAGAAGCTCCAGCCACCGAAGCTCCTAAAGAAGAAAGAGCTCCACGCGGAGATAGACGTCCTCATGGTGACCGTAAAGGCGGTAAACCAGCTAGAAAAGACGAAAGAAGAGAACGTAAAGAAGTAAAAGATGATTTCGAAGAAAGAGTCGTTTACATCAATCGTGTTTCTAAAACCGTTAAAGGTGGACGTCGTATGAAATTCACCGCCCTTGTTGTTGTTGGTGATCATAAAGGACATTATGGTTTTGCTTTAAGTAAAGCTGCTGAAGTCCCAGATGCCATCAAAAAGGCTAGTGAACAAGCTCGTAAAAAGTTATATTCCATCCATTTAGTTAAAGGAAATACTATTTCCCACGAAGTGGTTGGTAAATATGGCGCTTGCAATGTTTATTTAAAACCTGCTCCTGAAGGTACTGGTATTATCGCTGGTGGTCCTGTGAGAGCAATTCTTGAACTTGCTGGCGTACAAAACGTGTGCTCTAAAGTCTATGGTAGCCGCGCTCCAATCAATATCATTAGAGCGACTAACCAAGGCTTAGACAACCTCAAGAGCTACAAAGAAATGCAAGCTCTTCGTAGCAAAGAATAAGGAGGCTTAGTCACATGAAATTACATGAATTACAAGCAGTAGAAGGCAGTAGAAGCGCTCACTACCGTAAAGGTAGAGGCATCGGCTCCGGAAACGGCAAGACCGCTGGAAAAGGTCATAAAGGACAAAACGCCCGTAGTGGTGGTGGAGTCGCTTTAGGCTTTGAAGGTGGACAAATGCCTTTATGGAGAAGACTTCCAAAAAGAGGTTTTAAGAATGTCAATCGCGTCGAATTCGCTGTTGTTAACGTCGAAGATTTAAATAGATTCGAAGCTGGCAAAGTGGTCAATGCTGCACTTCTCAAAGAAGCCGGTTTAATCGGCAAAGAATATTGCGGTGTAAAAGTTTTAGGAAAAGGCAAGCTTGAAAAAGCATTAACTGTTCAAGCTTCTAAATTCTCTAAGAGCGCTCTTGAAGCAATTAAAGCCGCAGGTGGAACCGCTGAGGTAATCTAATTATGAAAAAGATTGCTTCGATTCTTAAAAATAAAGAAATCATGAACCGTATTTTGTTTACGGTCCTCATTCTCTTTATCTTCCGTATCGGAGCACAGATTACAGTCCCGGGAGTAAAAGTCTCAGGATTTGACGATTATCTCAATTCCGGGTCTGCTCTATCTCTTATGAACCTACTTGGTGGAGGTACGTTACAAACGTTCTCCATCTTCGCCCTCGGCGTCTCTCCATACATCACCGCGCAAATTATTGTGCAACTATTAAGTACTGATGTATTACCTGCTCTATCTGAGCTTAGACGTCAAGGCCAATACGGAAGAAGGAAAATGGAATATGCAACCCGTTACCTAACCTTATTATTAGGTGCGGTCCAAGCGTATGGTATTATCAAAACTATTGAAAACTCTTCTGATAGTGGTGTGACATTTGAATTAATGAATCAGCTTTCTGCTAATGGAAACGCATGGATGGGATATTTATATATCATCATAGTTATGCTTGCAGGCTCAATGCTTGTGATGTGGCTTGGTGATCAAATCTCCGTTAAAGGTATCGGTAACGGTATCTCCATGATCATCTTTGCGGGTATTGTCTGTTCATTACCAAATCAATTCGCTCATGCCTTTACTACCTATATTAGTAGCACTGGTGGTGCTCCTGATAGTCTAGTGATCGCTGGAGTATTCAAGTTTATACTCTATGTTGTTGCTTACCTCGTCATTATCGCATTCGTAACATTCATTGAGTTATCTCAACGTAAAATCCCAATTCAACATTCGGGTAAAGGTGGAGGACAAACTCAATCAATGGCTAGAGCGAGCTTCTTACCAATTAAGATTAATAGTGCAGGAGTTATCCCTGTCATCTTCGCTAGCTCCTTATTAATGGCGCCAAGTGTCATTGCGGCATTTGTCTCTAGTGATGGGGCTAACGCTGGTTGGTTAAAGATCTTCTCTACCAGCGAATTATACGACATGGGAAGTTGGAAAATGCCTTGGGGATTAATTATCTATATTGTCCTTGTAGTCGCATTTACATTCTTCTATGCGAATTTACAAATCGATCCACAACAAATGGCGGAAAACTTCCAAAAGAATGGAAGCTATATCCCTGGAGTTAAACCAGGTATTGAAACTGAAAGATATATCCGTCGTGTCTTAAATAGAGTGACCTTTATCGGCGCTATGGCTCTTGTATTAATTGCCGCTTTACCGCCAGTGTTAACAATGAGCGGTATATTCGGAGGCGATGCAAGCTTAGTCATGGGCGGTACCGGAATGATCATTGTTGTCGGTGTTTGCTTAGAATTAAATAACCAAATCGATGGCTTACTTGCTGGTAAATCATTCGATGAAGTTGTGGCTTCAGGAGGTCATTAATATTTATGAAAAAGAACATTATCTTAATGGGTCCCCCAGGAGCAGGCAAGGGTACACTTGCAAAGCAATTAAAAGAAGCTTTAAATCTCGTTCATATTTCTACTGGAGATATGTTTAGAGAAGCAATTAAAGCACAAACAGAACTCGGCGTACTTGCCGCTAGTTATATCAATAAAGGCGATTTAGTCCCTGATGATGTGACTATTGGCTTAGTCAAAGAGAGACTCAGTCAAAAAGACTGTGAAGCTGGGTTCTTACTTGACGGTTTTCCTCGCACTTTAGCGCAAGCTGAAGCGTTAGATGAAATCGCTAAGTCTATCTCTCGTCCAATCGAAGCAGTTATCAATTTAGACTGTGATAACGAAGAACTTGTGAGAAGAATCTCCGGTCGTAGAGTCTGTAAAGATTGTGGCGCTCCATATCACGTTGTCACCATGAAACCAAAAGTTGAAGGTGTCTGTGATTTATGTGGAGGACCATTATTCCAAAGAAAAGACGATAACGAAGAAGCTCTCAAAGTGAGATTGGAACATTATGTTTCTGAAACCAAACCACTTCTTGATTTCTATAAGAAGCTTGGGCTATTAGAGTCATTTAACTCTTTAGTTGGTAAAGAAGAACTATTCGATGAAGTTTCTTCATACTTAAAAAAATAACTATGGTGTACATTAAATCTAAAAGAGAAATTGCATTAATGAAAGTGGCGGGTCAAGCTGTCGCTGATGCCTTCAAAACTATTAAAGAAGTCATTAAGCCAGGTATGACCACTATGGATATTGATCAAATTGTCATTAACACATTCATCAAACACGGATGTATCAGTGCGGAAAAAGGATATTATGGATATCCCGCTAATGCCTGCGTATCCGTTAATGAAGAGTTAGTGCACGGTATCCCTTCTAATAAAAAAATCTTAAAAGAAGGCGATATTGTTTCCGTAGATTTAGTGGCGTCTTATCAGGGCTATATGGCAGATGCTTGCCGTACCTTCGCGGTTGGCAAGCTCTCCGATAGAGCCGAACAACTTGTGAAAGTCACTAAAGAGGCATTCTTTGAAAGCTTAAAACAAGTTAAGGTCGGTAACTATATTGGAGATATATCTCACGCGATACAGTCCTATATTGAAAATCATGGTTATAACGTCACTCGTGATTATACTGGTCATTCAATTGGAACTCATATGCATGAAGATCCAACGATTCCAAATTACGGAAAAGCGGGAACAGGAATGAAGATTGAAGAAGGTATGTCACTATGTATAGAGCCTATGGTTCTAGAAGGTAAAAAAGACATCAGGGTCCTACCTGATGGCTGGACAGCGGTCTCTAAAGACCACAAATTAACTGCCCACTATGAAAACACAGTGATAGTCACTAGTGAGGGAATTGAAATCATTACAATGTATGAAGGAGAAGAGTAAATAAATGTCTAAAGCAGATGTCATCGAAGTTCAGGCGGTCGTTACTGAGACTCTTCCAAACGCAATGTTTAGAGTCAAACTTGAAAACGACATGGTAATCTTGGCTACCGTTTCTGGTAAAATCCGAATGAATTACATTCGCATTCTTCCAGGTGATAAAGTTACCGTAGAAATCTCGCCTTATGATTTAACACGGGGCCGAATAACATTCAGGTTTAAATAGTCCTAACAAAACTATTAAGGAGGAAAGAAATTATGAAAGTCAGACCTTCAGTCAAACCTATTTGCTCAAAGTGCAGAGTCATCAAAAGACATGGTAAAATCATGGTCATTTGTAGCGATCCAAAGCACAAGCAAAGACAAGGTTAATATAGGAGGAAATTAGAATATGGCACGTATTGTTGGTGTTGATATTCCAAACGACAAACAAGTAGCCTTCTCCCTTACCTATATTTACGGTATTGGAAGAACTACTGCTAGAAAGATTTGTGAAACTGCTAAAGTTGATCCACAAATTAGAGTTAAGGATTTATCCGACGCTCAAATGAATGCAATCAGAGCAGAAGTTAGCAAATTAAAAGTCGAAGGTGATTTAAGAAGAGAAGTCGCCTTAAATATCAAAAGATTAACTGAAATTGGTTGTTATCGTGGAATTAGACATAAAAAAGGTTTACCAGTCCGCGGTCAAAAAACCAAAACAAATGCGCGTACCCGTAAAGGTCCACGTAAAACCATTGCGAATAAGAAAGTCGCACCTAAATAATGAAAGGAGAGATGTATCATGGCTAAAGTTGTACGTAAAAAGAAAGTCAAACGTTCCTATACTAAAGGCGTGGCGCACATTCACTCCACATTCAATAACACCATCGTTACTATTACTGATGCCGACGGCAATGCCATCGCTTGGAGTAGCGCCGGTGCATTAGGTTTTAAAGGAGCGAAAAAATCCACTCCATTTGCTGCTCAACAAGCTAGTGAAGCCGCAGCAAAAAGTGCTTATGAACAAGGCATTAGACAAGTTGATGTTGATGTCAAAGGTCCAGGCCCAGGTAGAGAAGGCGCTATCCGTTCTTTAGCGGTTGCGGGCTTACAAGTTATGTCCATTGTTGACACAACCCCAATCCCACATAATGGCTGCCGTCCACCAAAACGTCCACGTGGTTAATTTTAGGAGGATATAACAATGAAAATTGCAAATCCATTTGAAAGGTTTGGTATTACCCAAGCTGACTACGACGGTAATGAAAATTATGGTCGTTTCGTCATCGAACCTCTTGAAAGAGGATTCGGATTAACCCTTGGAAACGCTTTAAGAAGAGTCTTATTATCCGCTCTTCCAGGCGCTAGCATCTATGCTGTTGAAGTAGAAGGTGCTCAACACGAATTCTCAAGTTTAGAAGGCGTTGAAGAAGATGTTACTTCTATCGTTCTTAATCTTAAAGATTTAGTCTTAAAGATTGATGAAACTGATGACGCTAATAAGAGACTTGAAATTAATGTTGATGAAGCAAAAGTTGTTACTGGTGCTGATATCGTGTGCCCAACTGGCGTTGAAGTTATTAATAAAGATGTCGTTATCGCTCACGTAGCGGAAGGCGGCAAATTACATATGGTGCTTCACGCTCGTAACGGTAGAGGATATTTCACTGGAGAACAAAATAAAGTATTACATCCTAATTTCCCAGTTGGAGTTATCGCTACAGATAGTAACTATTCTCCAGTAAGAAAAGCAAATTACATCGTTGATAACACTCGTGTTGGTCACGATTCCAAATTTGATAAACTTACATTAGAAGTTTGGACTAGCGGAAGTATTCTTCCTCAAGAAGCTGTTGTTTGGGCTGCTAGATTATTAATCGAACATCTTAATAAATTCTTAGGTTTAGCGGAAATCACTCAAGATATTAATATCGAAAAAGAAGTCGTTACTGTTGAAGAAAATAAATATGAGAACATCACTATTGAAGATCTCGATTTATCTGTCAGAAGCTATAACTGCTTAAAAAGAGCGAATATCGGCACTGTCTTAGAATTAACTGAGAAGAGTGAAGAAGAAATGATGAAAGTCAAAAATCTTGGTAAGAAGTCTCTTAAAGAAATTAAAGAAAAACTTCAATCCATTGGCTTATCATTCAGAGATTTTGAATAATTAGAAAGGAAATAAATTATGCCAGCACAAGGTCGTAAAAATGTACATGGTAAAACCGGCGTGAGATTTAAAGCCGCGTACACCAAAAGCAAATATGAAAATATGCTTCGTAATGTGGTCACTGATTTAATTATTCATGAATCCGTCAAAGTTACTGAAGCTGTTGCTCGTGATGTCGTTAAAGAAGCTGATAGATTAGTTACTTTAACTAAGAAAGCTGACGTTATGAATGCTAAAAGAGAAGCCGCTAGATTCGTGAGAAATATCGAAGCTAGTGAAGGAGTTTCTGCTTTAGATAAATTATTCTCTGTCATCGGTCCTAGATTCTCATCTAGAAATGGTGGTTATACAAGAAGATTAAAACTTGAAAACCGTCGTGGAGATGACGCCCCAGTTGTCTTAGTGACTTGGGTTGAATAATCTACACTAAATTATTTAAGACCTCATCTAAACGTTAGATGGGGTTTTTATATGTAAATAAAATTATTTAGTTTATAATATTTCTATGTCTAAAGTACGTCCGTCTTTTAAAGGCAAAAAGATTGAAATTGTTTTAGATCATAACCCATATCAGGTTAGTTTTTATAATAGTAAGAATAACTTAAAAAATATTATTATCTTTCCTTTATTTCATTTTGAAGGGGAAAGACAATTTTATGATTTACTTGCTCCTATTATTAATCGCGGGGAGCAAGTTATTGTAATTAACTTTATTACAAAACATGACCGTGTTTTATATTTAGAATATTACTTTGATGTTTTTGAAAGAATTATTTTTGAATTATTCTCTAACAAAGTTATTAGAAAAGATCAATCACTAACTTTATTAGGATTTGGAGTAGGGGCGTATTTAGCCTCTAAGCTTCATAAGAACACTGATTTAAATATCAGCAAGATGATTCTTATTTCTCCGGTTAACTCTTATAAAGCTGAATATGAATTGAGTGATGAAATCGTTAATTTTACAGTTCCTACTTATATCCACTTTGGACAAAATGATGAAGTGGTGTCACTTGATAACCGATTTAAGATTTATGAAAAAGGACATTTAAATCCTTTAGTGAAATTCTCTTCTTATCCAGTATGTGGGCATTATTTATATTATAAGGATATATTGTCTATTCGACTTGAAGAGTATTATAAGAAACATCACTATAACCCATTAGTGGGTAAAAAATCTAAATACATCGCTTCTGCCCTTCCAGAAGAAGCTATATTAAATGAGGCATTTTTTACTCATTTATTTAATGAACTAGATGATATTCCTAATAAACCTAGAATTGCGTTATTAACTGATGTTTGTCCTTTATTTGTTAACGGAGTGGCAGTGGTTATTGATTTATTACAGTTAGAGCTACAAAAACTTGGTTATGAGGTCTATATTGGAGCGCTTTGGAATAATAGCTCATCTTATAAAGAATTACCTAAAGATAACTATATTCCAATTCCTGCAAGTTATGCATCCTTACTTAGAGGAAATAAAGAACTACATATGTTAAAAACATTCCAGTTTACTAAATCAGCGAAGATGCTTGCTTTATTTGGTTTTGACTATATTCATTTACATACCGAATATTCTGTCGGGGTAATCGCTCTTAAATTAGCGAAGTTAACAGGAGTTAATATTTTATATACATATCACACCTTATGGAATTTATATTATGAAAAGAAGTTTGGTTTAGATTTAGGCAATATTATCTATAAAACTGCGAAAAGTTTAATTTTCCAACGTATTTATAATGACTGTAAGATTATTACTGTTCCTTCTCAAAAAAGCTATGAGATTCTAAAAAAAGATGTTGGAGAAAAAGATATTCGTATTATTCCTTCTCCAGTTAATGTCGCTCGCTTTGAAATCTCTAAGATGGATAATGAATTAATTAATAACTTAAGAGATTCGTATGGACTTAAACATAAAAAAGTTATTGGTTACGTAGGAAGAGTTTCTTTAGAAAAGAACATTGTCGAGACTTTAGATTATATTGCAAAAATTAAGCACGAAATCCCTAACCTAGCCTTTATTATTGTGGGAATCGGAGATGCAATTCCGATGCTTAAAAAGACTGTGAAAAAGTTAGATTTAGAAGAAAACGTAATATTTGTGGGAGAAATTGAAAACTCCAAACTCAAATATTATTATTCTTTATTCGACGTTTTTGTCACCGCGAGTAATTTTGAAACTCAAGGCTTAACTTATTTTGAGGCCGCAGTGTGTGGCACTCCAATATTAGCGAAAGCTGATACCGCTTTAGATGGGGTATTTGTTGATGGGGAAAACGCTTTAATTTATCATAACTATGATGAATGGGTTTCTAAACTAGAAAAAGCGTTATTTGATGATATTAAACAAATCATTAAAAACGCTAAAAAGACGATGCTAAATTATTCTAGTGATAAATGGGCTAAACAATTAGTGAGTATTTATAAAGAATTAAATCCTAAAAAGGATGGTGATTAATTATGAAAAAATGTCCAACCTGTAATGCTGAATTTGGAGATGGGGCAACGTATTGTGATAAATGCGGCAGTAAATTAGTAAAGTACGCGACTTGTCCACATTGCGGAGCGAGCGTTGAAGAAGATGCAGTTTATTGTTCTTATTGCGGCAAAGCTATTTCATCTACTAGAGTCGCGGCTAGCTTTATTGATCAAAGCTCATCTAATAATAAAGTTGATGATGCGACCATTGAAAGATATAAAAGAGAAATTGCTTCTTTAAAATCTAAAAGAACAACATTTTTAACTTTAGGCTTAATATTTTTACCAGTTGGGTTAGCGCTTTGTATCTTATTTATTGCTCTAGGAATTAGAGCAATTGATGTCGCTAATCCGGGTTATGGTGCTGTTAGCCAATATGTGATGTATGTATTCTTAGGGGTGCTATTTGAATTAGTCGCAGATGCCGGAATTGTCTTCCTCATTCTTTCAGGCGCGGTATTTTCTAAAAAGATTTCTAATCGCGAAAGAATAATTGAAGAATACGAAAATAGAAGATAACTAAAAATTAAGAGTATGCAATTGATAATGCATATTCTTTTTTTATTTGTTAAAATAATTACAAGGATTTTTCTTTTTGTAGACTTAATTAGGAGGATTTTTATGTCCGAAAAGTACTTAAAAGAATATGAAGCTGGGTATACACCTAAACTCGTGATGGAAGAAGCATCACGTTGTTTACTTTGTCACGACGCTCCATGTTCTAAAGCCTGTCCTGCTGGAACGGATCCAGCAAAATTTATTCGTTCTGTACGTTTTAAAAATTTTAAAGGCGCAGCAGAAACAGTTCGTATCAATAATATTTTAGGCGCAATTTGCGCAAGAGTCTGTCCAACCGAAAGATATTGTCAACTCGGTTGTTCTAGAAGCGGTATTGATAAGCCAATTGATATTGGAAGAATTCAAAGATATGTCACTGACTATGAAGATTGCTTAAAGATGGATATCTTAGAAAAGAAGGCATCTAATGGTAAGAAAGTGGCAGTTGTTGGTAGTGGTCCTGCTGGATTATCTATTGCTGGCTTATTAGCTTTAGAAGGCTGCTCTGTCGTGGTTTTTGAAAAAGACGCTAAAGCTGGTGGCTATATGAGATATGGCATGCCTGAATATCGTTTACCATCTAGTGTTGTTGATAAAGAAATTAAACGTATTCAAAAATTAGGAGTAGAAATTAGAACCTCTACAAAAGTAGAAGATTTAAAGAAACTTCAAAAAGAATATGACGCAGTCGTTTTAGCGGTCGGTCACTCTAAAGGCAAGATGCTTCCAATGTTTGAAGGCCATAGATTTGTGAAAACTGCCGTTGACTTCTTACATGACTGCAAGAAAAAGAAAGGTAATGTTAAAGTCCCTGATAACGTGTTAGTTATCGGTGGAGGAGACGTCGCTATGGACGTTGTTACTACCCTTAAATTATTAGGCGTTAAACAAGTAACTGATGTCGTTTATGAAACATTTAGTGAATTTAAAGCCTCTAAGAAAGAGTTAATGGGCGCTCAAGAGCAAGGTGTTTCTATTATGGACGGATTTGTTCCAGTTTCATTAAAAGGAAAGACTGTAAGATTCACTCATAGATTTGTACCAAGCGAAGTCAAGGTTAAAGCTGATTTAATTATTCTTGCTGTTGGTCAAGCTACCGAAGCAGGTGCATTTGGTTTAGAAGTTAATAAGCTTCAAGAAGTTGAAAAAGTTGAAGGCAACTTATTCACTTGTGGTGATATCTATAAAGGCGGAGAAAAGACCGTTGTTTATGCCGTGAGATCTGCTAAAGAAGTCGCCTATAAAGTTAAAAAATATTTAGGAGGTAAATAATTATGGTAAAGAAAGATTTAAGCATTACCTTCTTAGGTGTTAAATTCCCTAACCCATTTTGTCTATCATCTTCTCCAGTAGGAAATGATTATGACATGTGTAAAAAAGCCTATGATTGTGGATGGGGTGGAATTGTCTTTAAGACAATTGGTCCAAAATCCTACGTTATTAATGAAGTCTCTCCTAGATTTGATACATTAACTAAAGAAGCCGAACCATTTGTCGGTTTCAAAAACATGGAACAAATCGCCGAACATTCATTAGAAGAAAACCTTGCTGACTTAGCAAGATTAAAGAAAGAATATCCTGATAAAGTATTAATTGCCTCGATTATGGGCAATAGTGAAGAAACTTGGGAAGACCTCGCTCGTAAAGTTACCGAAGCAGGCGCGGATATGATTGAAATGAATTTATCATGTCCTCAAATGACGTCTCACGCGATGGGTAGTGACGTTGGCACTAATGCCGAACTTTGTAAGAGATACTGTGAGGCTGTTAAAAGAGGATCTAAACTCCCAATGATGGCGAAAATGACACCAAATATTACTGATATGGTGCCAGTTGCTAAAGCTTGTTTAGAAGGTGGAGCGGACGGTATTGCCGCAATTAACACCATCAAGTCAATATGTAATATTGATTTAGATAAGAAAATTGGTATGCCAATCGTTAACGGTAAATCTGCGATCTCTGGATATTCTGGAAAAGCTGTTAAACCAGTAGCCTTAAGATTTATTCAACAAATGAGAACTGCAATTCCTAATCTAGAAGTCTCTGGTATTGGAGGATGTGAAACTTGGGAAGACGCTGCTGAATTCATTTTAGTAGGTTCTAAAACTATTCAAGTTACCACCGCGATTATGCAATACGGTTATAGAATCGTTGAAGATTTATGTAACGGCTTAATGCATTATATGGAAGAACAACATGTTGATCACTTAGAACAATTAGTGGGTAAAGCTAATAAGAACATTATTCCTGCTGAAGAACTTGATAGAGATTATATTGTCTATCCTAGTATTGATAAGGAAAAATGTGTTGGCTGTGGCCGTTGCTACATTTCTTGTTATGATGGCGCTCACCAAGCTATGGAGTGGGATGAAGAATCTCGTAGACCAAGCTGTAACCACGATAAATGTGTTGGATGTCTCTTATGCGGACATGTCTGTCCAGTAGGAGCGATTTCTAAAGGTGAAGTTGTCTTTAAAAAGACCGCTAAACCTGGAAGAAAAGTTCAAGACGTTAGATTATAATCTAAAGCATAAAAATAATAGGGGAGATTCATTTCTCTCCTTTTTTGTTGATTGATTTTTGTACAAGAAAACTTGAAAAATTACAAAAACATTGTATAATCAAAATATGTTTAAAGAGAGCATTGTTAACGATTTAGAAAATAAGCGAGATGAGCTTAAAAAGGAGATTGACGAGATTAATAATAGATTAATTAATTATCGTAAAGGATCTTTGTTTGTTAAAAATAACTATTTTTATATAAAGTACTATGAAAATGGGAAGGTTGTTTCTAAATATGTTGGCAAAAATCTTTCTAAGGAAGATATTGATAATATCAATCGTGAACTAAAGAATCACAAGACATTACAAAAAAGAAATAATGAGTATGTAAAAGAATTAAATGAAATAGAAAAACTAATAAGGAAATATGGAGGGAAATTATGAACATTGATAGAATCAGACTCTTGATTGATAAATATATTGTTGATTATGTTTATAACGCGGCTCGTATTGAAGGAGTTAACACTAAATATTTAGACACCAAACTCCTTGTTGAAGATGGTATTGAGCCAAACATGGACTCTGATAAAATCCTTATTTTAAAAAATCTTAAGGATGCCTATAAGTCACTAAAGGATGAGTCCTTTTTATCTCAACCAATTGATATTTTTACGTTAAAAAGAGTTAATTCTATTATTAATGGTAGAGGATTAGTGAAAGAAGCAGGGAAAATTCGTATTGATGAAGTGTATCTTACCAATTGCAAATATATACCTCCAATTCCAGATGAATACGAAATTAATAATTCCATTATTGATATAGTTAATCAGAATAAAAATATATTAGATAAAGGAATAGAGTTATATCTATACGTCATGAGAGCGCAGCCATTTATAGATGGAAACAAAAGAACCGCTAATGTGTTTGCTAATTTGTATTTAGCGCAAAATGATGCATCTATTATTTCAATTCACGCCGATAAGAAGAAAAAGTTTTTGTCTTTATTAAGTAAGTTCTATGAAACAAACGACATAAGTAAAATCAAAGAATTTATTTTAAATAATGGAATTTATAAAATATCGAATTGATACTTTAAAGGAAATTGTTCGCAATCAACATAGTTGATATAGACAAAATAGTGCCATCTATTACGTTCTATATGCAATTTTATATTGCCTATAGATTCGATATTCCTTAAAATAATATCGCTGAATATTACAAAGTAATATAAAAGGAGGGCCTCTATGGCACATTTACAAGGCGCTGCTGTGAAGCAAATCACAGAGATCGTAAATCGATATAAAGGAGAAGGAACCCCATTAATGATGATTCTTTCTGATATTCAAAAGGAATACGGTTATATTCCTCTAGAAGTTCAAGAATTAGTCTCATTATTAACTGGTATCCCAGTGAGTGAAATTTACGGTGTTGTTACTTTCTATTCATTCTTCTCACTTACACCAAAAGGCAAATACGTTGTTGGCGTTTGCTTAGGTACTGCATGTTACGTCAAAGGCTCTCAATTAGTCTTAGATAAATTTGAAGAATTACTTGGTATTAAACCAGGTGAAACTACCCAAGACGGCTTATTCACATTAGATGCATTACGTTGTGTTGGAGCGTGTGCGATTGCTCCTGCTGTTTCTATTAACGGTAAAGTTCACCCAATGGTCCAAGTAAGTCACGTTGAAAAAATCATTTCCGATATTAGAAGAAAAGAAGAGGAGGTAAGTGGATATGGTCAAAATTAAGTCTAGTGAAGAATTAATTCAAAAACACGAAGCTGAACATAAATGTTTAGATCAAAAGTTCCACTGCGAACCTGGTAAAAAAGCGATTGTTGTTTGTGGTGGTACAGGATGTTTATCCTCTGATAGTAGAGAAATCTTAGAAAGACTCCAGCACTTAATTAAAGAACATCACTTAGAAGATAAAGTAACTGCGAACATTGTTGGTTGCTTTGGATTCTGTTCCCAAGGTCCATTTGTTAAAGTCTTCCCAGAAGATACTTTATACACCAAAGTAAAAGTTGAAGACTGTGAAGAAATTATTGAAAAAGACATTATGGACGGCAAAGTTGTTGAAAGACTATTATTCGTTGATCCTATGACTCATCATAAAGTTGCTCAACAACATGAAATTCCATTCTATAAATTACAAAAAAGAGATATTGCCTTAAAAGGTAATGCGGAAATTAATCCAGAAGATATTAATGAAGCTTTAGGTCAAGGTGCATTCTTAGCCTTAAATAAAGCCCTTCATATGGATCCACAAGAAGTCATTGATGAAGTATTAAAATCTGGCTTACGTGGTAGAGGTGGCGCTGGCTTCCCTACTGGAAGAAAGTGGCAATTCGCTCACGATGTCAAATGCGATGAAAAATACGTCGTTTGTAATGGTGACGAAGGTGATCCAGGAGCATTTATGGATCGTAGTATCATCGAAGGTAACCCAATTAATGTTATCGAAGGTATGATGATTGAAGGCTACGCGATTGGTGCTCAAAACGGTTATTTCTATATCCGTGCTGAATATCCTGTCGCTGTTGCTAGATTAAGAAACGCTATTAAACAATGTGAAGAAATGGGCTTATTAGGAGACCATATCTTAGGAACAGACTTCTCATTCCACTGTCATATTAGACTTGGAGCAGGAGCATTCGTTTGTGGAGAAGAAACTGCTTTACTTAACTCTATTGAAGGTAAAAGAGGTATGCCTCGTCCACGTCCACCTTTCCCAGCGGTGAAAGGTTTATGGGATAAACCATCTGTTATTAATAACGTCGAAACACTCGCTAACGTTCCTTATATCTTACTTCACGGTGCTGATGCATATGCCTCTATTGGTACAGAAAAATCTAAAGGTACAAAGGTGTTTGCTTTAGGTGGAAAAGTCAATAACGTTGGCTTAGTAGAAGTTCCTATGGGAATTACCTTAAGACAATTAATTTATGATATTGGTGGTGGTATCCCTAATGGTAAGAAATTTAAAGCCATTCAAACTGGTGGACCTTCTGGAGGATGTTTAACTGAAAAAGATTTAGACACCCCAATTGATTACGATAACTTAATCGCTGCCGGCTCAATGATGGGTAGTGGTGGCGCCATTGTTATGGACGAAGACAACTGTATGGTCGACGTCGCTAAATTCTATATGACCTTTATTTGTGATGAATCTTGTGGTAAATGTTCTCCATGTAGAATTGGTACAAAACGTTGCTTAGAATTATTAACTAAGATTACAGACGGCAAAGGGACAATGGAAGATCTTGATGAACTTAAGAACTTAGCTAATGTTATTAAGAGTAACTCCCTATGTGGTTTAGGACAAACTGCTCCTAACCCAATCTTATCGACAATGAATGCGTTCTATGATGAATATGTCGCGCATATTAAAGATAAGAAATGTCCTGCTCACGTTTGTAAGAACTTAATGCAATATAAAATTATTGAAGATCGCTGTGTTGGTTGTGGCATGTGTGCGAGAAACTGTCCTGCCAGTGCAATCGCTAAAACTGATATTGTTCCAGTTGGTAAGAGTGAATCTATGCCTCTTAGAGTCCATAGAATTAATCCTGATAACTGTGTGAAATGTGGATTATGTATGGCTAACTGCCGATTCGGCGCCATTATTAAGGACTAAGGAGGGAAAGATCCATGAGTTTAGTGAATATTAAAATTGATGGTAAAGATTTCCAAGTTGAAAGTGGTCTTACTATCTTAGAAGCTGCTAGAAAATGTGGCTTTGTCATTCCTAGTTTATGTGCCTTTAATAACGGCAAATGTTCTAGAGCAAGCTGTAGAGTTTGTTTAGTAGAAGTTAAAGGCGCTAGAGGACTCGTTGCCTCTTGTGTCTATCCAGTTGCAGAAGGTATGGAAATTTCCATTTCTTCTTCTAAGGCTGTTGAAGCTAGAAGAGCTTCCGTTGAATTAATCTTATCTAATCACCATAAAAACTGTTTACAATGTGAAAAAAACGGACACTGTGAATTATTAGAAGTCTCTAAAATGGTCGGTGCAAGAGACCATATGTATGAAGGAGAACAAACTCCTGCTACTATTGATGAACTCGCACCAGGTTTAATTAGAGATACCTCTAAATGTATTTTATGTGGTAGATGTATTGAAAGATGTAAAGAAGCCCAAGGTATTTCCATCTTAGGCTTTGAAAATAGAGGTTTCCAAACTATTGTTTCTCCAGTCGGAAATAGAAGCTTCGCTACTTCTCCATGTATCCAGTGTGGACAATGTGTTAATGTCTGTCCTACTGGAGCTTTAATGGAACATAGTGAAATCGCTAAAGTTGATGAAGCCTTTAAAGCAGGTAAGAAAGTCATTGTTCAAACCGCTCCTGCGGTAAGAGCTGCGATTGCTGAAGAATTTGGCGAAAAGATTGGTACCTCAGGTACTGGTAAAATGGTCGCTGCGCTTCATAGACTCGGCTTCTATAGAGTATTTGACACTAATTTCGGTGCGGACTTAACCATTATGGAAGAAGCCCACGAATTACTAGAGAGAATTAAAAAAGGTGGAGTATTACCTCAAATTACTTCCTGTTCTCCAGGATGGATTAATTATATGGAATATTATTGTCCAGAATTAATTCCAAATGTCTCTACTTGTAAATCCCCACATATGATGGTTGGCGCGATTATTAAGAGCTATTTTGCTAAGAGTCATGATATTGACCCTAAAGACATCTTCGTTGTTTCTGTTATGCCTTGTACTGCTAAAAAGTATGAAAGACAAAGAAAACAAATGCCTAATGATGTTGACGCAGTGTTAACTACTAGAGAACTCGCTAAGATGATCAAACGTAGCGGTATTAACTGGGCTAAACTACCTGAAGAAGAATTTGATCCTGATTTATTAGGTGATTATAGTGGCGCTGGTGTCATCTTTGGTGTAACTGGTGGGGTTATGGAAGCAGCCTTAAGAACTGCATATTTCTGGCTTACTGGAAAAGAATACGGCAAAGTTGAATTCCATGAAGTTAGAGGTCAAGCTTCTATTAAAGAAGCTGATATTAATATCGAAGGTACAGTGGTAAAAGTCGCTGTTGCTAGTGGTATGAAAAACGCGAAAGTGTTATTAGATAAAATTAAAGAAGGTAAATCACCATATGCCTTTATTGAAATCATGGGCTGTCCAGGTGGATGTATCAATGGTGGTGGTCAACCTTACGTGAAACCACTCTTCTTAGTTAATGAAGATGATAACATCTTAGAAACTTATAGAGAGAAAAGAGCAAGTGTTCTTTATAAAGAAGACGAAAGACAAGTTATTAGACAATCTCATAATAACAAGGATATTCAAAAACTCTATAAAGACTTCTTAGGTGAACCAGGAAGTGAACTTGCTGAAGAATTGTTACATACTTCATATTCCTCTGATAGAGAGAAATATCCAGAAAGTAAGTAATTAGCCATTTAATAAATGAACCACTTGATTAAATCAGGTGGTTTTATTTTAATAGCAAAATTGAGTAATATTATTACTCTAGTACTCAAAATGACTGATTTTACTATATTTCACAATTTTACGAATAATATTATTATTCCTAATAAAATCAATAATGATATAATCTTTACTGAAAATGGAAATCAAATTATATAACTCATTAACTAATAAAGTAGAAGAATTTCATCCTTTAAAAGAGGGTGAAGTATCAATGTATGTCTGTGGACCTACAGTTTATAACTATCCTCATATTGGAAATATGCGTCCAGTAGTGGTTTTTGATACTTTAAGAAGGTTTCTAACTTATATTGGATATAATGTGACTTATGTATCTAATTTCACTGATGTTGATGACAAAATCATTAATGAAGCGATTAAGCAAAATAAATCTGAAAAAGAATTAACAGAATTCTATATTAATGAATTTAAAAAGACCACTTTAGCAATTGGTAGTCAAATCCCTTCCATTACTCCTAAAGTCACTGAATATATTCCTGATATTATTAATTATATTGATAATTTAGTAAAAATAGGGGCAGCTTATGTAGTTGATGGGGACGTCTACTTTAGAGTACCTAAAATTAAAGATTATGGCGCATTAAGCGGCATCAATGTAGAAGATTTACTTGTCGGAGCACGTATAGAAGAGAATTCTCATAAAGAGTCTCCTTTAGATTTTGCTTTATGGAAAAAGACTGATAAAGGTATTAATTGGCCATCTCCTTGGGGAAATGGTAGACCTGGGTGGCACACTGAATGTACAGTGATGATTGATAAGATCTTTCCTAGCCACTATATCGATATCCATGGTGGTGGATATGATTTAAAATTCCCGCATCATGAAAATGAAATCGCGCAAAGTGAAGCGACGCACGGCAATAAAATCGCTAAATTATGGATGCACAATGCATTTATCAATTTTGGTAATGAGAAAATGTCTAAGAGTTTAGGAAATGTTGTCTATGCGAAAGACTTAATCGCTCAAGTTGGTGGCGCAGTCACTAGATTAGTTATTCTTTCTACTCATTACCGTCAGCCTGTTAACTTTACTCAAGATACAGTGAATGCCGCAGTAAGTGAAATTCAAAAAATGAAAATGGTTAATAAACAAATGGCCTTAAAGCTTCAAGCAGCAGATATAGATTTAGAAAGAGGTCAACCAACCTACATAAATGAATTTTTAAATGCATTATCAGATGACTTAAATACCGCGAACGCTTTAACTCATTTATATGACACTATAAAGTTAGCTAATCAAGAAATTAGAAATAGAGAAATTGACTATAATAAGTTACTTAGTCTATTCAAATCTATTAACGACATGTTCTATGTTTTAGGACTTGATATTCCATATGTAAAAATGGACGAAAATGATAAAAAACTCTATCAAAACTACCTAAAAAGTAAAGAAAATAAAGAATTTGACCTCTCCGATAAACTCCGTCAAGAGCTTATTGAAAAAGGTATAATGTAATTAAAATAACTTATGAATAAAGAAAATAACAATCTCATTTTTGGGAGGAATCCAGTTAAGGAAGCTTTAAGATCAAATCGAGTGCTTAAGGTCTTTATTGTAAGTAATTTTAACGATAAAGAAATTAACTTACTTCTACAAGAAAAGAAACCTTATATTAAGGTTGTTAGTAATGCGGAATTGGATTCTAAAACCAATGGCGTTCATCAAGGAATTATGGCGGAAATTAAGCCATATGAATATCTCGATTTAGACGAGATTATTAGAAGAAGCAGGAAAGTAGAAGTTCCGATCGTGGTTATCCTTGATGGGATTAACGATACACATAATCTTGGAGCTATCTTAAGATCTTGCGATGTTTTTAATGTGACTGGTGTCATCATACCTAAACATAATCAAGTTCCTCTCAATTCGACTGTGGCCAAAAGTAGCGCGGGAGCTATTAATTTTGTGCCAGTTAGTCAAGTATCTAGCCTCAATCAGACCATTCAAAAATTAAAAGATAATGGGTTCTGGGTAGTTTCCACTGATGGAAGCGCTAAAATTGATTACACTCAAATAAAATATGATTTCCCTGTGGCCTTAGTAATTGGTTCAGAAGGAAAAGGAGTGTCTTCTTTAATTATTAAGAACTCAGATTATGTTGTTAGAATCCCTCAATACGGGCACGTTAATTCACTTAATGCCTCTGTTGCCGCTGGCATATTATTATCAAGAATAAGAAGCTAGTGTAATAGTTTTCAAACTGAATTTCTCCAGAAAGGGAGATTTTTATGTTTGAAAAATATAAAAACATAAACGATAACGAGTTAGTTTTGTTATATAAAAACAATCACAATGATGATGTTGAATATGAACTAATTGCACGTTATCAAAGACACAGTAAAAAGTTAGCAAAAGAACTCTTTGATAAGTTCTCTTTTCTTTATCAAGTCGAATTTGATGATTTATATTGCATACTTTTAGGTGCTTTATTTTCCGCGATTCGAAGTTTTAAAGATGCATCCTCTAACTTTTATACATATTGGAAGACGATTTCTACTAATGAAGTATCTACCTATGTATCTAAATTCCCAAATATTCAAAAAGGGAATGTTGTGAACTATATCAATTATGAGCAAGGGATTAATCAAAGTGGTTATTTTAAAGAAAGACCAGAAGAATTTGAAGATGACTATCTCACTAATTTTGAATTAGAGGAGATATTAACTAATCCAAAGAATAAGTTTGCCAGTGATGAAGTTGATATATTTCGACTATATCTAGCAGGCTATTCGATTAGTGATATTGCCGCTCTAACTCATAAAAGTTACTACCAAATTAGATACAAAATTGAAAACGTCAGACGCGAGATTGTAAATATTTTGTTCAATCAATAGAATGAAACAAAATAACTTGTTATAATAGTCGTCATGAAATGTGTATCGATTAAGAATTTAAGTTATGCATATATAAAAGATAGACCAGTTATTAAAGATTTATCTTTAGATATTAATAAAGGCGAATATGTTTCTTTAGTGGGACACAACGGATGTGGAAAATCTACTTTAGCTAAATTACTAGTGGGTTTATTAATTCCTAGTGAAGGCACTATTGAAATATGTGATTTAGAACTCAATAACAAGAATCTTAATGAGATACGTAAAAAAGTAGCAATTGTCTTTCAAAACCCTGATAACCAATTCATCGGGGCAACAGTGGAAGATGATATAGCCTTTTCTTTAGAGAATATGTGTGTCCCTAGAGAAAAGATGCTCTCTTTAGTTCCAGAATACGCTAAAAAAGTCGGAATGGAGCAATTCTTAACTAAAGAGCCAGGCTATCTATCAGGTGGACAAAAACAACGAGTTGCGATTGCGGATGCATTAATTCGAAATCCAGAAATTTTAATTCTTGATGAAGCGACCAGCATGCTTGATCCTGCTGGTAAACAAGATATTTTAAACTTGGTCAAAAAGATGAGAGTAGAGAATCCAAATCTCACCATTATTTCTATTACTCATGATATTAATGAGGCTTATGATTCTGACCGTATAATTCTAATGCATGAAGGGGTAAATGTTTTAAGCTGCACCCCAAGTGAATTATTTGAAAAAACTGGCATTATTTCAAAATATAACCTAGATTTGCCGTTTATTATTGAATTAAAGACCAAAATTAAAGAATTAGGAATCGATGTCAAAGATAGCGATTCTTATGAAGAAATTGGAGAGAAATTATGCAAATTAAAATAAGTAATCTCTCCTATACATATTTAGCGAAAACCCCTAATGAAGTAGAGGCACTTCATAATGTTTCTTTAGATATTCCAGAAGGTAAAATCACATCAATTATTGGTCATACTGGAAGTGGTAAATCGACACTAATTCAAACACTTAACGGCTTACTTTTACCAACCAGTGGAGAAGTTAGAGTGGGTGAATATGTAGTTACTAACAAAAAGAAGAAAAATAAAAAGATTAAAGAGCTAAGAAAATCTTTAGCGATTGTTTTCCAATTCCCTGAATATCAGCTTTTTGAAGAGACAGTGGAAAAAGACGTGGCTTTTGGATTAAAGAATTATGGTTATAAAGAAGTTGAGGCTATTAAACTCGCTCATAAAGCTTTAGAAGAAGTAGGTATTGATAAATCATTTTATAAAAGAAGTCCTTTTGAACTTTCTGGAGGAGAAAAGCGAAGAGTAGCAATTGCCGGAATTATCGCTTTAAATCCAGATATTTTAGTGCTTGATGAACCTACTGCAGGATTAGATCCTAAAGGAAGTAAAATTATCCTTAACTTAATTAACAAGTTTAATAAAGAAGGTAAGACCATTATCTTAGTCACTCATGATATGAATATTGTTCTTAACTATAGTGATCATGTTATAGTGATGAACGACGGAAAAGTCGCTTTTGAAGGTATACCAAGTGATTTATTCTCTGGAGATATATCTACTTACTCGATTGATGTTCCAGAATTATTTAAATTTGTAAAGCTATTAGAGTCTAAGGGAATCAAATTAGATATTTCTAAGATTCGTACGATTGATGATTTAATTAGTCAGCTCAAGGAGAAAAGATGAATAACTTAACGTTTGGAAGATTTTCTCCATATAACACCTTTATTCATAAATTAGACCCAAGAAATAAAATCTTCTTGATGATTGTTTTATTTGTCTGCGTCTTTTTAAAAGTCACAGTCTGGTCATCAATTTTAATTATGTCTGGTGTCTTATTCTTATTTTTAATAAGCGTGATGTTATTATCTAAAGTAAGTCTATTATCTTTGTTAAAGTCACTAGGAGCGATGTGGATATTATTCTTATTCCTACTCGTAATATATATGTTTGTTCCTAATCCTGCTTATGATAAGACTCATGTTGCTTTTACTATTAATAATTATCCAGTTTATTATGACGCCTTTATTCAGTGGGGATATATTGTTATCCGCTTAGTGATGATGCTTATGGTCACAATGATATTAACTAGCACCACTAAACCAATGGATTTAACGTACGGCTTAGAGTGGTATCTCACTCCTTTAAAAATAGTGAAATTCCCTGCCCATATCGTGGCGATGACTTTAAGTATCGCTTTAAGATTTATTCCTACTCTGATTGATGAGACTAATCGTATTATTAAAGCTCAATCATCTCGAGGTGTTGATTTTAATCATGGAGGAATATTTAAACGCTTTAGAGCAATATTCGCTTTAATTATTCCTTTATTTGTCTCGGCGATTACTAGAAGCGAAGAACTATCTGACGCCATGGAAGCTAGAGGATATGATCCATACGCGAAAAGAAGTAGATATAGAAAACTTACTTTCCACTTATGTGATTTAGTTGCGTTATTAACTATTTTATTAGTGTTTGGTGCAATATTAACTTTAGTTATATATAACAACCATTTTGTGACTGTTGATATTATTTACTGGATTAGTGGAGTTAAACCTATAATATGAGAATATTAGCGTTAACTAAATATAAAGGCACTCAATATGCGGGCTGGCAAAGACAGCCTAATGCTTTAACTATACAGCAAGTAATTGAAGAACAATTATCTAAATATTTTAATCGTGAAATCACAATCTACGGAGCGGGACGTACAGATGCTGGAGTGCACGCTTTAGGACAAAGGTTCCATTTTGATGTTGATATTGATGAACTTGATATTGATCGACTTATCTATTCCTTAAATAAAATGCTTCCAGATGATATATCTATAGAAGACATGGAAGAAGTGGAACCAGACTTCCACGCGAGATTATCCGCTAAAAGTAAAATTTACAATTATTTAATTTCTTTTGAATCAAAATCACCTTTCTTTTATGACACTTGCTATTTATGCCCTAAAAAGTTTGATGTTCCTACTTTTAAAAGTGCATTAGAAAGATTTGTGGGTAAACATAACTTTAAGAACTTTACTTCTAAAGAAGAAGATAAAGATAACTTTGTTAGAGAAATCTACTCAATTGATGTCGTAGGAGAAGAAGAATTCTTATCTATCACCTTTAGAGGGACAGGATTTATGCGATATATGATTAGATTTATTATCGGGTATGCGATGGATGTCGCATATGGGAAATACGATATCGAATCAATTGATGAATTACTTAGCGATGATAGTGAAAGACATATAATTGCTAGTAAGGCTCCTGGTAGAGGGTTATTATTAGTTGCAGTAGAATACTAAGTCACTTTGTGACTTTTTTATTTTAAATACAATTAAAAGCTAAAGAAGTTTTTATTAAATTGCATATTTTTTGCATTTTTTATGCAATTTATGTTGTAATAGTTACTTTTAAAAGATAGAATTTAGGCATGAAATTTATATCTATTAAAGAACAAGCTGATGCGTTATTGATGTCTGAAATATTGACATTGATTTCTTCTATTCACGAGAAGAATGGTTTTGCTTATTCTTTACCTAATAAAAAGAAAATTAATCGCCTTCATGATTTGTCTAGACGCAGATCAGTTACCTCGAGTAATAAAATTGAAGGAATCGAAGTAACCAAAAAAAGAGAAGAAGAATTATTAATTGATAAAGCAGATGCAAAAACTAAAGAAGATTATGAGTTACTTGGCTATAACGACGCTTTAAACTATGTAATGGATAATTATCAATATTTGCCTTTAGATGAGAAATTAATTAAAGACCTTCATTATTTAATGTATAAAAGTTTTTCGCCAGATTTTGGTGGGAAATACAAAGTAGAACAAAATTACATCAATTCTTATGATGAAAGAGGAAATTTTATTAATACAGTCTTTACACCTCCTAATCCTAGAGAATCTGCTCAATTGATGGGCAATTTGGTTTGGCAGTTTAATAACGCCATTGCTGATCCATTAAGTAATAAATTAGTTTTAATATTTATATTTATTTTAGATTTTTTATGTATCCACCCTTTTACTGATGGAAATGGACGTGTCTCTCGCTTATTAACAACTTTTCTATTATTAAAATATGGGTATTCATTAGATAAATATTATTCTTTATCGTATTTGATACTTGAACATCTAGATGATTATTATAAAACCCTCCATTTATCTAGCAGTGGATGGCATCAAAATGAGAACAACCCATTTCATTTTGTTCATTATCATTTGCTTCGATTAGTAGAAGGATATCAAAATTTAGAATACATCATTAAGATAAATGACATTAACGCTAATTCTGATGATTTGGTCTATAAAGTGATAGACGATCACCGTATTCCAACATCCAAAGAATACATTGAGGAAATTCTTTATAAATATAGTAGAACATCCATTGAAAAATCTTTAAAAGATTTGTTGGTGAAAAATAGAATAGAACTAGCATCGAAAGGGCGGATTGCTAAATACATTGTTAAACGTTAAATTGCATAAAAAATGCAAAAAATATGCAATTAAAATTGTATATAATGCTCAAAAATATGTGTAATATAACAAAATGATGTAACTTAACATACAAATTGTTAAAATGATATTAGAACTATATATAAGTTTGCTATAATTTTATGGGTAGGTTCATTATATGAAAAAGTTAATTGTTTTAGTTTCGGCTACTTTATTTTTAGGTATTTCTTCTTGTGGAGAAGCACCTCACGTTCATAGTTTTTCTAAGGATTATACATATGACGGCACTGGTCACTGGCACGCAGCGACCTGTGAACACATTGATGAAATAGATGGCTTTGAAGTGCATGATTTTACTTCTTGGAGAATCATTTCTGAAACTCTAGAAGAAAGAAATTGTAAAGTTTGTGATTATGTTGAGACTCAACCGCATGTACACGGAGTAGACACTAGTGTATACGAACATAATGAAGAATATCACTGGCATCCTTCTACTTGTGGACATAGTTCTGCGATTTCATATGAACCTCATAGTTATGTTGATGAAATAATAACTCCTGTTAGCTTTGAAGCTGACGGCAAAACTAGACATACTTGTTCAGAGTGTGGCTATTCATACATTGAAACTATTCCTCAATTAGAGCACACCTATGCTTCTATTTATTCTTATGATGAAAATTATCATTATTACGCATGTACTGATGCGGGTTATGAAGATTTAAGAGATCAAGAAGAAGCTCATCAATATGGTAATTGGAGTATTGTTAATGAAGATGAAGAAGAAAGATATTGCTCTATTTGTCACTATCGACAAGTAAAAGCTCATGTTCATAGTTTCGATGAATCTAGATATGAAAGTGATGAAAATTATCACTGGCATCCTTCTACTTGTGGACATGATGACACTGTTAATAAAATCAATCACTCCTTTGGAGAGTGGAAGATTGTCTCCTTTAGTAAAGAAGAAAGAGAATGTAATGTTTGTCACTATATAGAAGAAAAAGAACATACTCATTCTTATAATTTGGATGAATATGTTTATAATGAAACTGAGCACTGGCACGCTGATAAGTGTGGACATAACACTAGAATTGATGTTGAAGAGCATCAATTTGGTGAGTGGTCTCTTGCTAGCAGTGGATTAGATGAAAGAAAATGTACAAATTGTGAATATGTTGAGACACGTGCCCATCAACATACTTTCTCTAATGAATGGTCTAGTAATGCATATATCCACTGGCATGCTTCTACTTGTGGACATGAAACTACCAGCGGCCGCGCTGATCACTCTTGGGGAGAAACCGTAGTTATCACTCCGGCTACAGAATATGAAACTGGTTTAGGTGAACATACTTGTAGCGTGTGTGGTTATAAAACCACTGTGGTGATTCCTGCCTTACCACACACTCACACATTTGATACAGAACATTGGGAAGCTAATGGTTCTACTCACTGGCACGCCCCACTTTGTTTACATACTGATTTAAAAGATAGTGAAGCAAAGCATACTTGGGGAGAATGGTCACTTGCTCCTGAAGGACATTATCAACGTAGCTGCACGGTCTGCGGATATATTCAAAATAAAACTAGTGATTATTCACCAATTTACAATCCCGATAATAAAACCATCACCTTTGGCGAATATCCACAATCCTCTGTTTTAGACGCTGATTTAAGAGCGACATTAGACGGATTAACCACAACTGACTCTAAAGGGTATTATTCATATAATGGAGAAAAATACCAAAAAGGTAGTTATGGCGGCAGCTGGTATAAAGTTGAGCCTCTTTCTTGGACGGTATTAAGAGAAGAAGCTAATGACAAGACTTTAGTCTTCGCTGATCTTTCCTTCTATAAACTTAAATATAATGATAAAAATACTCAAACTTATCTGGGTGATAAATTCTATAGTTATTATCAATCCTATGTTTATGAATGGTTAGCTAAAGGATTTATTAATGATATTATCAAGCCATTTGATAGTTTATTAAGCTATGTCAATATTGATGAAGATGGGGATGTTAGACAAGCACGAGCCTGGATCCCAAGCTTAGATGAATTAGATTATTTTGGCTATAAAGGAAGTAGTAAATTAATTAATTACTGCACTAATTATGCTTATAGTGAAGGATTCTTTACTAGAACATATACCAAGAGCTACAGTTCATATTATCTAAACGTTGTTAAAAGTAACGGTGTTGTTGAGGGTGTTAATTTTACTAGTACATATGGTATTAGACCGATGATTTATGTCAATGTCCATAAGTATTCTCAAACATATACATATGACTCCACATATCACTGGCATGACTCCATTTGTTCTCATGAAGATTTAACAACCACAAAAGTTAAACATCAACTGACAAACTGGGTCACAACTTTAGAACCAACCGAAGAAGATGATGGTGTAGAAGAAAGACACTGCAAATATTGTGAATATCATGAAACTAGAGCGATTCCAGCCCTTATTTTCTCTAAATTTAATTTTAAATTAAATAGTGAAGGAACAGGTTATTCTGTTACTACTTATCTTAATGAAGAAGAAGTAACTATTCCTGCAACCTTTAGAGGTTTACCGGTCGTGGAATTAGGCGATTACTGCTTTAAAACCAAGAATAAGATTATCCATCTTCCAGACACTATTACAAAAATTGATGATTATGTTTTTTCTAACACAAGTATTACCGAATTTACGATTCCTTCAACAATCACCGAATTCAGTGGAACTTCTTGTTTCCAAAACTGCACTCAATTAGAAAAACTAACTATTGAAATACCATTAGATACTCTTCCATATCGTTTCTTATCTGGATGTAGTAATCTTACTGAACTTAATTTAGCCTCACCATACACTAAAATGGGAGCGGAATGTTTCGCGGGTTGCGCGAAATATATTAAAGGTGATTATGTGGTTCCAGAAGAAGTTGAAGACGTTTCTAGTGGCTGCTATATGAACTGTACCGATTTAACGAGTATCGACTTTAAAGGACATATTAAAGGTCTATATGGATCATTATTTAAAAACTGCACATCGTTAAAAGAAATCAAAGGTTTAGATAACGTACATTTAAATGTTGGACAAAGCTGCTTCGAGAATTGCACAGCCTTAGAGACATTTACTGTTCCAAAAAACACCATGCAAATTCTTTACCATGCTTTCTATAATGCCTCTAATCTAAAGACTTTATATATCGGATCAGATTTATTTGGTATTAATAATAACGCTTTTGATGGATGTACTTCTATGTCGGTTATTGTTGATGAAGCAAATACTAATTTCGCTAGTGAAAACGGAGTTTTATATAATAGCTATAAATCAGACTTAATTTTTATGCCTAATTCTTTATTAGTGGGCAATGTTGATTTCTTACCTGAATCTTTATCAAGAATTAGTACCACATTTGAAAACTCTAAACTTGTTTCTATCACATTCCCATCTAAGATTACTTCTATTGGGTCTAACATGTTTAAAAATTGTTCATTATTAGAAACTGTTAATTTTAATGAAGCAATTACTTCAATTGGGGCCTCTGCATTTGAAAATTGTAATTCTCTTACTAGCATGACTCTTCCAGATACGATTGAGTCTGTCGCTAGTGGAGCCTTTACTAGCTGCGCTAATTTAACAGAATTCTATGTTGGTAGTGGTATCAAGTCCATTTATAGCGATTCTGTAAAGAACTGTAGTAAATATATTCAAACAGGTGATGGAACATTCAAATATTATGGTTCTACCACCAACAGATACGAAGTGGTTTCTAGTATCCTTCCTGGAGTTACTTTAAAAGGAGGATTAACCATTAGAGACGATACTCATAAGATGACTGTGGGCTTATTTAAAAATAAGACAGGATTAACATCCATCGATAGCTTTGGTGGATTAAAATCTATTTCTAAAGAAGGATTCTATAGTTGTATATTCACTTCTATTAATATTCCAGGGACAGTGGAACATATTGGTGAATACGCATTTAGATATTGTTCTAGATTAACAGAATTCACTCTTAATGAAGGTATAACAACATTAGATGGTAATTTCTTAGATAATTGTTCTAAATTAGCCACTGTTAATCTCTGCAAGAGTGTCACTAAAGTGGGAATGATTGCTTCTAGTGTCTCCGCTTTAAAAACCATCAATTATCCAGGTACTGTTAGTGAATATAATAAATCTGCTTATAAGAAAGTGAGCGTGTTGTTCCACAAGAGTTCTGTTGGTACCACAGTGGTAACTTGTAGTGATGGCACCGTAAATCTATTTTAATTTTAGAAGTTGTTGTGATAATATTTTTGAGATAAATCGAGGTATTTAATATGGGAAGAGCACATGAAGTTAGAGCCAAGGCTATGGCCGCCACTGCTGCCGCACGTAGTGCGTTATTTATGAGAGCCAGTAAAGAAATCTATATGGCTGCTAGTAGAGGTGTTCCTGACCCAGATAGTAACTTAGCCTTACGTTCTGCAATTGAAAAATGGAAAGCGCAACACGTTACTAAAGACGTTATTGAAAGAGCAATTCAAAAAGCTAAAGGTGGTACTGCTGAATCTTATGATGAAGGAAGATATGAAGCCTTTGGTCCAGGTGGAAGTTTATTTATTATTGATACCTTAACTGATAACACGAATCGTGCTTTAGTGGAAGTTAGAACCGCTGTCACTAAAAAAGGCGGTCACTTAGGATCTGTTATCTTTAATTTCTATCAAGCTGGATTATTTGCTTTTAAAGGAAATAATAGAGATGAAGTTGAAGAAGCTCTTATTTTAGGAGATGTTGATGTTACTGAAGTAAGTGAAGAAGACGGAGAAATCGAAGTGGTAACTGCTCCTGAAGCATTTGCGAAAGCTAGAGAAGTTTTAGGGGAATTAGGTATTACTGAATTCGATACCGCTGAAGTGACTTTCTTACCAAATGAATATGTAGAAATCACCGATCCAGAAGATAGAAGAAAATTTGAAGAATTATGTGATATGTTAGATGAACTTCAAGATGTTCAAAACGTATACCACAATGTTAAATAATAATTTATTTATAAATTATATGGAAAGCGCAAAATAGCGCTTTTCTTTATCTATTTGTTGACACTATACGTCTATAGAAGTATAGTAATGATGAGGAAACATTATGAATACTATAAAGTTATATCATGGATCGCCTGTTATTGTTGAAAAACCATTATATGGTTTTGGAAAAAAATACAATGATTATGGACAAGGTTTTTACTGCACAGAACATATCGAATTAGCAAAAGAATGGGCATGTTCTATTAATGAAGATGGATTTGTAAATGAATATGAACTAAATATGGATAATTTATCTATTTTGAACTTATCCAGCAATCAATATCACATTTTAAATTGGTTAGCCATTTTATTAGATAACCGATTAGTGAACCTATCTACTCCAATTGCAGAAAGAGCAAGGAAATATCTCCTAGATAATTTTTTACCTGATTATAAAAAATGCGATCTAATTATCGGCTATAGAGCAGATGATTCATATTTTTTATTTGCTAGATCATTTATCAATAATGAGATATCTCTTAAACAATTAAGCTACGCAATGAAGTTAGGAAAACTTGGTGAACAATTTTGCTTAAAATCAGAAAAAGCATTTTCACAAATTAGTTTTGTAAAAGCAGAGATTGTTGAAAGCTCTAAATACCATTTTTTAAAGAAACAAAGAGATGAAAAAGCACGTTTAGATTTTTTAAAAGAATTAGAGAATGATGATCTTGATGGAATATATATCAGAGATATTATGCGTGAGGGATGGAAGAATGACGATCAAAGATTACGATAATCGTTTTTTAGAATATGTAATGAAAAACATGGGTGAAGCTTTTTGTTTTGCGGAATTATATGGTCACTTAGACTTAGATACTTTTATGACTTTATTCATTAGAAGTGGAGTGGCTAATGAAATAGAAACCGGTAATCCAGCTTATACTTTTGGCATTTCTGGAACAGAACTTGTTTATAAGATATATGAACGATCTGGAATAAAATTTAAAAAAAGAACACCATTTAATGAAAGCGAGCGTTTGGATACATATTGGGCTGGATATATACTTGCTTATTATCAATATAAAACTGGATTAACTTATAAGTATATTCACGAACAAATATCAATCCATAGAATTCGTGAACTATATTACCCACTTCATGAAGCAAGCGAAGAAAAAGCTATTAATGTGATTTCTAAACTCATTAAAAAGAAATATGTCACTAGGCTTCAGCAAAGAAGAAAACTCTTAAATATATCCCAACGAAAATTAGCGATAAAGGCTAGGGTTAATATTAGAACACTTCAGGAATACGAAGTAGGAACAAAGAGTATAAACAAGGCTTCAGCCTTAACTGTATATAACCTTTCAAAAGTATTGAACTGTAATGTTAAAGATTTGTTAGAGCTAATATAAAGGAAGGAGTTAATGCATTGATAAGAAGAATCTAAAGATTCTTTTTTTTGTTATGTGATATTTTTTCTGAAAAAAATGGAGTTCAACTCCCATTTTTACATTTTGTAAAAATATGATTGTTTTTCGTCGGATATTATGAAACTGATAAAAAATGTAATGTAAAATGCTTTACAATGTGCTTACAAAGCATTATAGTATATTTGAGGAAAAAATAATGGCGACCATTAATATAAGGATAGATGATGAATTGAAGATGGAATCAGAGAAGGTACTTTCTGAGTTGGGATTGGGTATGACTGCTGCGTTGACCATTTTTTTAAAGACTGTAGTTAGAACTAACAGCATTCCATTTCAATTAGAAATTCCAAATAAGCAAACTTTAAAATCGTTTGATGAAATCGAGAAAATCAGTTCTGGGAAGGTTTCTGCTAAAAGGTATACTAGCACAGACGAACTCAGAAAGGATTTAAAGGTGTGAAATACGACGTAGTTATTACTAATGCATGTAAAAAAGACATTAAAAGAGCCAGTAAACAAGGAAAAAACATTGACCTCTTGTTTGAAGTTGTAGATCGTTTAAGTGAAGGCGAAATTCTTGAACCAAAATTTAAAGACCACAAGTTAAGCGGTGAATATGAAGGCAAAAGAGAATGCCACATTGAACCAGATTTCTTACTTATTTACGAAATACGTGAAAAAGAAATAGTGTTGTACCTAGCAAGAGTAGGAAGTCATTCTGAATTGTTTAGTTAACAAAAGGAGAAAATAATATGAGCGAAATTGTAAGAATCAATTTAACGAAACACGAGGCGTTATTATTCAAAAAGTATGCTCAAATACACGATGTATCTGTACCTGATGCAATGAAAGATGCGTTCTTCGAAAAAATTGAAAAAGAATTAAAAAACAATCAAAACAATTGATTGCAAAGTAAATAAGAATCCCAAAGGGATTCTTTTTATATCTGCTAGATATCAATATATAAATAATCAATATTTTTATTGATTCGAAAATATATTTAAGAATATAATTTAACTCGGCACTAGCCAAAAATAATGAAGTCCCCGGTAAGGAATAAGTTAGTTTGGTAAAGGAGGATTAACTATATGCAACGTCAAACTACTATTGCAAAAGCAAGTGAAATCCAAAGAAAATGGTATGTCGTTGATGCCACTGACAAACCATTAGGTAGATTAGTCTCCCAAGTCGCTCAAATTTTAACAGGTAAGGTGAAACCAACTTGGACACCTAACGTTGACTGTGGTGATTATGTGATCATCATCAACGCTGAAAAAGTGAGCTTATCTGGAGATAAAATCCACAATAAAAAATATTATAACGTGTCTGGATATGACGGTGGTCTTAGAACAAGAACCGCTGAAGTCATGCTCAAAGAATTTCCATGTGAAATGATTGAAAGAAGTGTCCACGGGATGGTGCCTAAAGGACGCTTAGGTAGACAAATTGAAAAGAAATTATTTGTCTATGCTGGACCAGACCACAAGCACGAAGCTCAAAAACCAGAAGTTCTTGAGCTCAAATTCTAGGAGGATATAGAAAATGGCAACTAAGAAAGAAAGTGTCCAATTCTACGGAACTGGACGTAGAAAATCTTCAATCGCTAGAGTATATGTCGTCTCTGGAAAAGGCAAGATCACTGTTAACGGAAGGGATGTTAATGAATATATGCCTTACGCTACATTAGTGATGGACCTCAAACAACCATTAGTGTTAACTGAAACTGAAGGCAAATATGATGTCGTCGCAGAAGTTAAAGGTGGTGGTTTCACAGGTCAAGCCGGTGCAATTAGATTAGGCATTACTCGCGCTTTACTCGAAGCTGGGTGCGACCGCAAAACTTTAAAGGCTGCTGGTTTAATTACCAGAGACTCTCGTAAGAAAGAGAGAAAGAAATACGGTCTTAAAGCTGCTAGAAGAGCACCACAATTCTCTAAGCGTTAATCTTTGTTTGATATCTTTGATATCAGAACTAAAAGAAAAGATTATAGGAAGTCCTCAAAAAACTTCCTTTTTCTTTTTATTGATAAATAAAATCAACTATTGTATATTATTTAAGCGCGTATTTGGGCCTTTAGCTCAGTTGGTTAGAGCGCACCCCTGATAAGGGTGAGGTCGATGGTTCAAGTCCATTAAGGCCCACCAAATATGCAAAAAGCCCCACAAAGTAATGGGGTTTAATTATTTAAAGACTATAGGGACACTTAGTTCAGCGGGAGAACGCTTCCTTCACACGGAAGAGGTCACAAGTTCGATCCTTGTAGTGTCCACCAGAAGATATGCCGTCTTAGCTCAATTGGCAGAGCAACTGATTTGTAATCAGTAGGTTGTTGGTTCGATTCCGATAGACGGCACCACCTTATTAAAAAATATATAGGCGCGTGCGCTTATATTTTAATAAATAAGGATATTATGCGGATATGGTGGAACTGGTAGACACGCAAGACTTAGAATCTTGTGAGGCGACTCGTGCAGGTTCGATTCCTGTTATCCGCACCAAAACTGTCGCATAAAAATCATTAAATATTCATAAAAACGCTAATTTAACGCCCAAAATGTATATTTTACATAAAAAACTTGTCGCAATTTAGAGGCTAATGTATAATTTAGTCATGAAAGAAATAGTTATCAAGACAAGCGAAATTATAAAATCAGCCTTTAATATATTAGGAATATCTGCTGATGCATTTGCTTTTTCCATTGGCAAAGATAGAGCCACTGTCTATCGCTATATGTCAGGTGAAACTAATGTTCCTGTTGATGTTTTGACAAAATTACTTGACTTAGCGTATTACCATGGAGTTGATATCACTAAAATTTTAAATATTGCTGATGAGGATGAATATTATTATCACGCAACTGCGTCTGAAATAAAGTTCCCTATCAATGTCCATATTAATGATGGAGAAAGTAGAGATTTTGGATATGGATTTTATTTAGGCGAAAACCTTCGACAATCATCTACTTGGGGTAAACTAGGTTCATCAACAATTATTTATAGATTTAAAAGAGATAAATTTAAAGAATTGTCTATTTTAGACTTCAATAAAATGAAATCGATTGATTGGTTAAATTATGTCGCAATTAATCGTAAAAAAATCGAATATCAGAATTATCCAAAATTATTCGAAAAATATTTTAAGCTTGAACGTAATACAGATCTAATTGTTGGAAAAATTGCGGATTCATTTTCTTATGAAGTATTAGAACTCCTTTATAAGGATAAAATCGATATTGATCAAGCTGAATACGCTACTAAAATTATGGCGTTAGGTAATCAGCTATGCTTAAAAAATGAATTATTTGGTGCCAGCCTCATTCCTGATGAAGTTATTAGATATGATAATACCCTAAGCGAATATTTCTTACATTATTCTGATCTTATTCAAGAAAGAGAAAACAATAATATTGAGCTAATTATAAATAGAACACCAAATAAAGAAAGATTGTTTTCTAACTATATTAAGGGAAATGAATAAAGAATTAACGATTGAATATTTATATGATGTGTTTTCTTACGCGAGCAAGAAACAAAAAGATTTTTCTTATTTATTTAATGTTCTATTAAAAAATTACGATTTCCTTCAAATGATTGAAAATAAGCCATTTGATATCACTAGGATTTTAATGGTTATTGATACCGCTAAAGGAAGCGATGTTGTTTGGAACGTTAATAAAATTAGATATATATCGTTTTTAATAAGCGAGTTTATTAGCCGCACTAATGTTAACAAAAAGTTATTAGACCGATATATTTGCCCTGATGATGTGTTTGTTAATTTTAATTATTATCATTCGCAAGATATAAATAATGTTATTTTCTATCTCTTTATTAAACATAATGAGAGATTTAAACTGCGTAAATTGAGTGACAAAACATTTTTAGATGCCAAGGATTTATCTAAGCCTTTTATCAAATTATTTCCCTTTAAAAGGTTTGATTTTTTAAATCTAATATTTGATAAAAAAATATCGAAACAATTATATTGCTTAGAAGAAGAAATACTACTCTACTCTGATGAAATTAATGAATTATTAGAAGATGATTATTTTATTCAAAGATATTGCGTTGGCAATAAAATATATTGCTTCACAAATAAACAACCAAAATATATTAATAAATATACAATTTATTATTTTGTTATAAAAGAAGACGGGCTATCTCTTATAACCCCAAGTGGCATAACACATAAATTTTGGTTTTCTGATTAAAAATATAATAAACAAAGGATAAGCACAAATGAGCATATTTACAAAAGCAAGCGGTAATTCATATTGGAGAGGATATCATTACTATAAAGATAATAGAGTAAAAGATATCAAAAAGATTAGTGAGAATATTTTTTCTGCGACTGTAATAGGAAACAAAGAATATGATGTTAAAATTGATTTGTCTCATCCTCTAAAATCAACTTGCACTTGTCCCTTTGTTGAAGGGAACCATAAAATATGCAAGCATATGGTTGCGTTAGGGTTTGCTACCTCGCCAAAAGAATTATTAGAAGCAGAAGAAATAGAGAAAGCGTATTATCAAGACATAAAAGATAAGAAAACTAGATATCAAGAACTATTATCCTCTAAAGAAAAAGAAATAAAAGAATATGTTGATAGTTTATCAAACGATCAACTAAAAGAAGAATTATATCGACGTCTATTAAATCTAGAACGCGATAGAATTTATGATGAAGTTTATGGCGACGATGAATATGATGATGAGTACGATGATGAGTTTTATTATGAAGATGAATTAGATGATGAATATGAGGATTCTTCAACTGTCTCTAATGGAATTACACACTGGAAAGTTGGAGATAAAATATACCATTTGAAATTCGGTAGTGGAATTGTGACAAAAGTTGAAGATAATAATATCCTAGAAGTTAAATTTGATAGTGGCGATATTAAAACAGTAATAGGGTCACATTACATGATATCAAGAATAGAAAAATAACATTAGTGTTCATAAGATAAATGAATAGCAACAATTATCAACACATAACTTACGAATCTATTAAACCTTTTATAGATAATAATTCTTCTATATTAATATTAGGATCTTTTCCTAGTGTTAAATCTAGAGAAGAAGAATTTTATTATGCATAAAATATACAATTGGCTAGAAGAAAAACCGAATTATTGGAAAAACCGATTTTCTGGCATCAAAAACTATTGGAAAAACCGATATTATTGTATAAAATATTATTGGAAAAACCGATTATGTGGAGAATTAAACTATGTTTAAAAGAAAAATACAAATTGATTTAGAAAACTATTATAAAAATACAAGTGAACAAAAAATATTAATAGTCTATGGCGCTAGACAAGTAGGAAAGAGTTATATTATCAGAAATACAGCAAAATCATTTTTCAAGAATTATGCTGAAATAGATTTAAAAGATGATTACGAGACAAATAAAATGTTTTCAAATGTCCAAACAACAAAAGATTTTTATACATTAGTAAGTTCTCTTTTTGGCGGTCTTAATAATAGCGACGACACAATTATTTTTCTTGATGAGATTCAGTTTTATCCACATCTTATGACATTACTCAAACCTCTTGCTAAAGAGAGAAAATATCGCTATATCGTAAGTGGCTCTTTATTAGGCATCACTTTAAGACATTCTTTTATTCCTATGGGATCTATAACTGAAAAAAGAATGTTCCCAATGGATTTTGAAGAATTTTT
This sequence comes from Caryophanales bacterium UBA2450, assembly GCA_002342545.1. GTDB lineage: Bacteria > Bacillota_I > Bacilli_A > RFN20 > CAG-826 > UBA2450. The sequence continues at coordinate 2,682 of DDQE01000013.1, read as the reverse complement.
ATGGGCCAATAATTATGGAGAAAGTGCTATTGAGGAATTGAAGGATTGTTTTTTTAATCTAAAGGAAGTTAATCAAAGTGTTCATGAATACACTTTAAGATTATTTCAAGATTATCTTTTAAGTGGTGGGTTACCTGATGCAGTTAATGAATATATTATTAATCAAAATGTTTCCAAGATGAGACAAGTACAAAACGAGATTCATACTTATTATAAGGATGATTGTTCTAAGTATGATGAAGAGCATAATCTCAAAATTAGAAGAATATTTGATTTGCTGCCATCTTATATGGCGAATAAAGTAAAACGTATTCAGTTTAAAAGTATTGAAGGAAAAGATGATTCTAACTTAGATAAATACGAAGATGAGTTTGATTATTTGTTTGATTCAGGAATATCTCTTCCTTCTAGAGCAGTATCAAATCCTGTTTTCCCATTAGTGCAAAGCAAAAGCAAAAATTTAATTAAGGCATATTTTAATGATGTTGGTTTGCTAACTGATATCTTATATAAAAATAATGTGTTTGCGGTATTGAATAAAGATAGTGGAATTAATTTAGGTTCAGTATATGAAACCGCTGCAGCAATGGAGTTAATAGCGCACGGACATGAATTATATTATTTCGATAGTAAGAAAGTTGGAGAAGTTGATTTCTTGATAAATAATTACGATAGTTTATCGATTGTGCCGATTGAGATAAAGTCTGGTAACGACCAAAATAACTTTAGAGCAATACCAAAATTAGTGGATCCAAATGGTAATTATAAACTTTCATATGGTTATATATTTGGAAATAAAAATACAGTTAAAAAAGATGGTAATCTCATCACACTTCCTATTTATATGATTATGTTTTTATAATTAATGGAGAGACTAATTATGACAAAAGAAAAGCATAGTGAAATTTTTAAAAGAATTAACAATATTTATGAAGGCCTTGACGATAAAAAGATATCTTACGATAAAGCGGAAGTTGAGATAGTAAAGTTGAATAACTACTATTTATCAGAATTTAAGAAGATATTAAAGTTAAACAAATTATCTGATAGAACTATTAATAGAACGATTAATTCTATTGATTTCTTTGTTAACACTTATTTATGTTATCGATTTGCTAATACCATTTATAAAGGTTATGAGTCTTATCACGATTTCTTTACTTATTTTCTAATTTATAAATGTATTGGCTCTAATAGTGTTTCCGTTGTTAAAGAACATGTCTCTTCGCTTAAAAAGTTTTATAAATTCATGTATGAAAATGGTTATATTAGTGAACTAGATTATTTAGATAACGAAAATATTATTAAAAATTTTAAAGATGAATGGATTGAGACCGCTCAAAATTATAATGACTATTTAGATAATGGAATGTATGAAGATATGAGTTTCGATGATTATCTAGATGATTTAGATGAGGACAATAGCAATGATTAGCAAAGAAGACTGGAAAGTTTATCAAACAAACATAGTTGATTGGCAAGAGAATTATATAGAGCATCTTCTAGATGAGTATAGCTTGATTATCAAAGAAAAATCATATCCTTCTAAAAGATTTTGGAGATTAATTAATAAAATTAATAAAGATAAAATGCATCCTGGAGTTATAGTTACTCTTTCTAAGAAAGACGCAATAGATCAAATAGTGTCTTTATTATTAGAAGAAGTTATAACCATTGTTGATTTGAAAGTGTTTTCAAGCGAACTGCAATTGGAAGTTAAAAATCGAATTAGAAAATAATTACAATTTGCTTATATATTTTCTTCCAAATTGGTTGTAATAAATAAAGAATAACTTCTTATCTAAATTGAAAAGCCTTAGATAGCAAGAGCATTGTTCATCGCTATTGATTTCTTTTAAACTTATATGAGAAATAATATATTCAAAGTGGTCCTCCATGGTTGGCTGAGGATATTTTTCATAAAGACGCTTAACAAAGTGTGAGCTCGTGTAGTAATAGTGGTTTCTATTAATTCCTTTAGAATATCTATCTATTTCCTCATCACTCATTTTGGAGAAATCCATTAGTGGTGGTAGTTTTTCTTTTACTTTGTCTTTATATTGATAATAAAGTGACTTATCGTCTTCTTCTATTTCTTTATCATCATAATTTGACAATAGGTAATATCCCATTTCTTCATAAGGAGATATATAAGAGTCACCTTTCTTAGATAAAGGATTTTTATAAAACGTATCATTAAAGAATTCATATCTAGATAACGTTAGAACATCGGGAACGTTATAATAACAATCATAAAAGAAATGAATGTTTTTCTTTGCGGTAGATAATCTAGCGACTATAGATTTATTATTTGTTAAAGATAATTTAATATCGCTTATGTCATCTAAATATGAACGGGCGATATATGGTTTAATGCCTTCTAATAGGAGAGTTTCATAAATGGATGCTTTAAATTCTTGAAGTGGGCATTTCTTAAAATCTTTGACTTTAGAAATACTTACCCAAGAAAATAGTGTATTAAAAAACATTATGTTTTGTTGCCTATCTTTAGTGATGATATCAGCGTAAAAATGGTTTTCTTTTGGACAATCATTTTCTAATGGTAATAATGTTAGTCTTAATTTATCACATAATTTTCTTGTTAAAGATATTTCGATAATCTGTAACTTGCAAAACTAAATTCCGTTTTTAGAATTAAAAAATTTTTTTGAAAGATTAAAT
>DDQE01000049.1 GCA_002342545.1 Caryophanales bacterium UBA2450 | reverse complement strand
TCATCTCCCGCCTATAGAGGTATACATCAATTTAACAAATTGCTGTGTGGAACTTCTAGCATAAAACGTTAAAGAATTCAATATCCTAGAGTTTGGTAAGATCAAAGCCAAAGCCAAACTCCTTGAATTCATTAATGAGTTTAAATCTATATATAAGGCTAAACATTATAAGAGTGATATCGGAGTGACCTTTCACGGTCATACCCGTATATTAGAAAGGATTGGTCAACTTGAAGATAGTGAAATGCTAATACTTGCTAAAGTCGCCTATGAAGAAGGGAAGAACTCTGTTAATTATCTTGAAAGTGATCCTAAGATGTTTAAGTTCTTACAATATCAACAGAATAAGAAAAGAGGTAAGACTCTTAGATTATATAAAGATTATCTATTCTTCTATTCTATGGAACCACCTCATGATTTAGTGACTTGCTTTCCATTCAATAGTAGCTTTGAGATATATTCAAAAAATAACTAGGATTTTTTCTTAATTAGATGTCCAAAAACATGCAATTTTTAACTATTCAAATTGAACCAGAAGTCCATATAAGTACACAATCCTTGATACAATTTGTGTTGAGGTTTTTTGTATCAAAATTATTGTTTGATGATACAATAAATGATACAATAAATTTGCGAGGTAAAAAATGGAAAAACGTGAATCAGAAACAGTCGAATTTAAAAAAAGTACATCAGAATTGAAACAAGGAATTATATCTCTATCTTCCATGCTCAATAAGTCAGGTAGTGGAGTTTTATATTTTGGGGTATTAAACGATTCAACAGTAATGGGTCAACAAATAGGAAAAGACACTACACATGATATTTCTGTTGAAGTTAAATGTCACATTAAGCCTGAAGTTATTCCAATAGTCGAATTAATAAATATTGGGGATAAGCAAATTATAAAAGTATCTGTTGCTGGTGATAAGAAACCTTATTCCGCTTACGGAAGATACTACATTAGAAGCGACGACGAAGATATATTGATGAGCAATGAAGTACTTGAGCAGTTTTTCAAAGATGACTCTATTGATTATTCAAAATGGGAAAATGCAATTACTGAATGGACAATTGATGATATTGATGAAGAGAGATTGATTAGGTATTTTAACGAAGCTAACGAATGTGGAAGATTAAATTATGTTTATAAAGACAGTATTGATGCTTTAACAAAATTAGGTCTTTATAAGAATAATCATTTAAATAACGCTGGTTACTACCTTTTTTCAAAAAATAAACCACTCAAATTGAAATTAGCTGTTTTTAACACTGATGAAAGATTATCTTTTTCTGACATCAAATTATTTGAAGGTAATATATTTGATTGTATTGAAGAAGGAATTCGCTATATTTCTGAAAGAATGAGATGGAATGCTAAGATTGTTGGGAGCAAGAGAATAGAAACTCCAGAGATACCGTTAGAAGCTATTAGAGAAATTGTTGTTAATAGTTTCGCTCATATGAAGGTGAATCCAGCTATTTTAAACGAAATCTATTTGACTCCTACCAAAATAAAAATCAGTAATCCTGGTAATATAGCGAAAAATATTGATCCGATTGAATTCGCAGCAGGAAAACAAAGTCCGATATTAAGGAACCCACTGATTGATATGACTTTATATAAAAATAATACTATTGACTCTTTTGCTACAGGCTTTGAAAGAACTTTCAAACTCTGCAAGGAAGCAGGGATAAAATGGGAATATGAAAATACTAAAACATCCTTCAGTTTTGCTTTTATTAGATCAAATGATACAACAAATGATACAACAAATGATACAATAAAAAATCGCCAAAGCGATATTATTAGTCTAATTAAAAAAACTCCTTCAATAACAAGAAAAGAGATAGCACAGACATTAAACATTTCAGAGCCAACGGTTGCTCGAGATTTAAAAATGTTGCAAGAAATTGGTGTCATCAAAAGAAATGGACCAAACAAAACAGGCTATTGGGAGATACTAAAAGATGGCAAATAAAGAATTTAAAAACATTGAAGAATTTATTGAAGGATTCACTAGAAATGGTCCTACTCCTGAGCGATCCTAAGATGTTTAAGTTCTTACAATATCAACAGAATAAGAAAAGAGGTAAAACTCTTAGATTATATAAAGATTATCTATTCTTCTATTCTATGGAACCACCTCATGATTTAGTGACCTGTTTCCCTTTTAATAGTAGCTTTGAAACATATTCAAAGAATAACTAGAATCTTTTCTTAATTAGGATGCCCAAAAAATATAGCAAATCACTCCGACGAAAAATTGCAAATCACTCCAGCAGATATTGATTTTATTATTAGTGCAGCTGGACATATCAAATTAGCGCAATTGTGAAAATAAGTATTGATTTTAGTGGCGCAAATGTGACAATTCAACATTGGGAATATAACGAATTTTTTGATAACGCCATAATATAGACACAAATGTCTATAACTTTTCATGGTGGAAAATGGTGGAATTCGTGGAAAAAGTGGAATAAAATATAATCATGAATAAAGAATACGCTAAAAGTAATCCAATTGGTGTTGATGATTTTAAGGTTTTAGTAAGTGAATGCTATTATGTAGATAAGAGCAAACTCATTGAGGAAATCATTAGTAAAGGAAGTCAAAAATCCTATTTATTTACTAGACCACGTCGTTTTGGTAAATCTGTAGTTATATCCATGTTATATAACTTCTTTAATATTAATGATGACACCAAAGAATTATTTAAGGATCTATATATCGCTAAAACTCCTTATATGATGCATATCAACTCTTATCCTGTTATCTATATTAATAACAAAGATTTTGATGTCTCTACTTATTCTGATATGGTCAAAAAGTTTGAACATATTGTTTCTAGTATCTATTTAGAACATCGATATCTATTAGATGGGAACATCTTAGCGGATATAGAAAAGCAAGATTATCTTGCAGTTATGAACCGTCAAGCGGATATCACTTTGCTTGAATCATCATTAATGAAGTTATCGCATTATTTAAATCGCTATCATCATCGTAAAGTTGTGGTTCTAATTGATGAATATGATTCTCCATTAACTTCGAGTTATGAATATGGATTCTTTATAGAAGCATCACGTTTTTTTAAAAGCGTTTATAGCCAATTATTAAAAAGTAATTATTCCTTATTCTTCTCTATATTAACTGGAGTGCTTAAGGTCTCTAAAATAAATCTATTTTCTGGATTAAATAATTTAGTTGTAGATAATGGGGTTGTCACTTTTTTTGATGAATATTTTGGATTTACTTATCCAGAAACTAAAGCATTATTAAGATATTACGACGCTGAAAAATATTATGACGAAGTTATTTCCTGGTATGGAGGATATAAATTCGCTTGTGAAGTAGTTAATCCATGGTCTACGCTTAGTTTTTTATTATCTAAAAACATATTTAGATTATATTGGTCTAAAACTAGCTCAAACAATTTATTAGAAACATTTTTTAAGAATATTGATCAAGATGAGGCAACTGAATATTTCTCTAGCTTAATTAATGGAAAAACAATTGATATATCAATTAGTGAGAATTATAACTACGATGAAATGAAAGACATTAATTCTTTGTCTAACTTTTTGATTTCTACTGGATATCTAACATGTTCAAGTAGTAATAATATTGAAACTCAAGCCTATATCCCTAATCGAGAAATTAAAGAGCTATTCAAAATCGAGATATTACAAAGATATAGAAGAACAATAAAAATTGATAACTCGCTTATTAATGACCTTAAATATAATCTTGTTAATCAAAACGACGAAAAGGCCGCTATTAATATTTCAGAATTATTAAAGTCAGTTATTACCTATTATGAATTTAATAATGAACAATATTATCAAGTATTTATGGGAGTGTTAACAGCGTTACTATTTGATGAATGCTCTGTTAGCAGAGAAATCTCTACCGGAGAAGGAAGATGCGATATTATGCTTGTTCCTAAAAAAGGTTATAACTTTGGAGCAATTATTGAACTGAAATACAATTCTTCTAAAATCAGCAAAGAAAGATTAAAACAATCTGCTAAAGCCGCAATTAATCAAATTATAAAAAAGGACTACATAAACTCCCCATTATTTGATAAGGAGTCATCCATATATATTTATGGAGTGGCATTCTATAAAAAGAATGTCCAAGTTGTTAGCGAAAAACTAAGATAATATATCAAACATGTTATCGCGCGGATTTATCGTATAAGGTTGATTATTATTCCTTTTTTGGAATGTTATCTATATCTTCTTTTTCTTTATCTTTTTTAGTGTGTGTGATGACATTAACTAATAGACCCACCACTAAAGCAGAGGCTACTGGAGAGAATTGGAAAAAATATATTTGTACAGTTAGTCCTCCAATACCTACAACAAATATAGAGGAGATTATAAAGATATTGCGGACATTATTTAAATCAACATGACTAAGTAACTTAAGACCACTAGCGGCGATATAGCCGTATAAGGCAATTGATAATCCACCAACTACACAAGTAGGAATCGTGGAGAAAAATGTCATTACTGGTCCGATAAAAGATATCACTATCCCTAATAAGGCAGTCACTACAATAGTGATAATAGAAGCATTTCTAGAAAAAGCCACACAGGAGATAGATTCTCCATAAGTTGTATTAGGAGAGCCGCCAAACACAGCTCCTACCATAGAACCAACCCCGTCCCCCATTAAGGTATGGTCTAATCCTGGATCTTTTAATAAGTCAGTTCCAATAATTGATGATAAGTTTTTATGATCTGCGATATGTTCGGCAAATACTGCAAAAGAGATAGGAACATATAAAGTAAAGATTAATAAGAAATAATTTCCGCCTGTTCCACTAGATATTAATTCTTTAAAACCGTCCCCTAATTTCATAAAAGCAAAATCAGGTAACCATTTAATATTACTAAATGGAGTAAAGTCGATAACCTTTAAAGCATCAATTCCTGTTGAATTACCAATTAAGGTAAATATAGTAGCGATTAAATAGCCACCCGCTATACCAAAGATAAATGGGATTAGTTTTAAAAATCCTTTCGCATGAGTAGCAAAAATAATAGTGATGATTAAAGCCGCTAAACCTATTCCTAAACATAGATGAGGATTAGCTAGACTAACTCCTTCTACTAATACGTCCCCTCTAGTGATATTTTTAATCGCATTAGGGGCTAATGTTAATCCAATTAACGCCACTACCGGACCAATAATAACCGGAGGAAATACTTTTTCTACCCATTTTGTGCCAGTAAAATGAACAACAATTGATAAGATAACATATACTATCCCACTCATAAGAGCGCCAAAGATAATACCAACATAACCAATAGCGGCACTAGCAGCCCCAGCAAAAGCAGACATCATTGAACCTAAAAAAGTAAATGATGAACTTAAGAATACCGGGCTTTTAAATTTAGTGATAAGTAAATAAGTTAAAGTACCTACACTTGCCCCAAATAAAGCTGCGCTTTGACTTAATCCGTTACCGACAATTAAAGGAAGAGATATTGTTCCTGCTAATATGGATAATAGTTGTTGAAGAGCAAATAAAAATATTCTGCTTTTATTTGGTCGATCTTTTACGTGATATGTTAGTTCCATTTCGAAATGATTATATCATTACAACTTGCAAATATAGAATATATGTTTTTTTGTGTGTGGCACTTTTGTAGCATGTATGGTTATCATTGATTGGAAAACCACTATAAAACAGGTAAAATGACAAATATGGATATCAAAAAAAGAAACCAACAATTCTTATCTGAATTAGATAATAACAAAGAACTAAAAGCTACTAGAGATAGTCTAGTAAAAGTGCAACACCCTAGTTTAATAGTGGTGTGCTGTTCTGATTCTAGAGTGGTCCCTGAAAAGATATTATCTTGTTCTTTAGGAGAGATATTTGTAATTAGAACCGCAGGCAATGTAATTAATGAAGGTGAACTTGCTAGTATCTCTTATGCGATAGAGCATTTACATATTAATCATATTCTAATTATGGGTCACACCCACTGTGGAGCGATTCACTCAGTTATCCATAATGAAGGATTCTTATATTCAGATCCTATCGCTAAAAGAATTAAACATAATATTTTAGATATAGAAGATGAAAAAACCGCGAGTGAAGTTAATGCTTCTAAAGAAGTGGAATATTTAAAAGAAAAGTTCCCTGATTATCAAGGAACTATTGAATATAAGATATACGATATAGAAACTTCTATTTTGTATTAATGTGTCTTTAAAATAGCAAAATTCCGTACTGTAGTACGAAAAAACTATTGAAAATGTCATTTTTTATGTATAATAAAGACGGTTATGAAAATATATCACGGAAGTAAAAATGTCATTAACTCACCAATAGTGAACGGATCTGATCCACAAAATGATTATGGGCCGTCTTTTTATTTGACATTAGATTTAGAGGCCGCTAAATCTTGGGCGTGTAAAAATAGTTCTGTTGGTGTTGTTAACGTATATTATCTCGATGAAAAGGCATTTAAAAAATTAAAAATATTAGATCTCACAAATAATGATAGATATAGTGTTTTAAACTGGATGGCAATATTAATGCATTTCCGCGAACTTACATCAAGCTTTAAAAGGGATAATAAAATAATTCTTGAGTGGTTAGAAAAATTCTATATTGATGTTCGTGATTATGATGTTGTGATTGGCTATCGCGCTGATGACTCGTATTTTAAATTTCCGATACGTTTTATATCTAACGATTTAGCCTTTGATGACCTTCATGACATATTTTTGTCTGGAAATCTAGGTGTTCAATATGCGTTTATGTCGGAAAGCGCTATCAAATTATTGAAGTTTGAGAAAGTAATTGAATGTGAAGAAAAATATCTTGGACATTATTACTCAATTGTTAGTGGAGCAAGTACTGCTTTTAATGAACTTTTAGAAAGACCAAGAGATCCTAATAAAAAGTATATTTTGGATTTGATGAGGGAGATGAATGAACGATAATTATTTTTATGATTATGTCGATATATTAGAGCGTGTTCTTTCTTATGCATATAATAGGAAATACTCTACCCCTTTTGTGGAAAGGGGCATTTCTTATTCATCATTTTTTCAAAAGATAGAAAAAGATAGTTATGGATTTCCTCCTATTGCTACGGATAAGGCTATTATTAAAGAGATCTTTTCTAAAGAAGAAGATAATCTAGAGGATTTACCAACATATAATCAATGTTTATGGGCTAGTGAAAGCTATATGCATATACAACTAAAGACACACCTGACATTTGAAACAATATTTTTATATATCCCAATTAATAAAATGTATGAGTATTTTCCTTTATATCACGAAATGGATTTTTCTCATATTGTGAAAGAATTTAAAAGATTATTTGAACAGGAATCTGTCTTTTCTAAACTGTTAAAAAAATACAAATATTCATTAAATAAGATAAGTGAAAATACTGGTATTTCTTATGAGACTCTCTACAGCATTAAGCAAAGAAGAAGAGAAGCAGAAAAGGCAAGCTTTGCTACGATTATAAAAATATCAAATGTTTTTAACGTGAGACCTGAAACAATAGCGGAATTGGAGATTAAATAAATGAGCAATACAAGACAAAAATCTATAGAAGAAAAAATCGATCAAGCGATATATGAATCAGAAAAAGAAGTTAAAAAAGGGGCTAAACCTATATCACTAAAAGAAGCCAAAAAGAAATTAGATGACGAGTTTTATGGAGCAAAATAAAGTCATATAATGTATTTAAGCAAGATGCTCCTGCGTCTATGTGATGAGTGGTGGAGTTTATCACAAGAAAAGCCTCCTGATTATCAAAGAACATTTTGTATTAGTTTGTGTACCTAAAATTGTTAAAATGATATATTGTAGTATATTGAATTGACAAAAATTAGTACACAAAATATACTTTAAGTATGAATAGAACCATTTATCACGGGAGTGAATTTATTATTGAAAAACCTGAATACTTAAAAGGCAACATCCATAATGACTATGGACTAGGCTTTTATTGTTGCTCAAATAAAGAGTTAGCGAAAGAGTGGGCCGCAAAAAGAAGTGGAAACGGTTTTGTTAATTGCAATAGCATTCGTGATGATAGATTAAAAATATTGGATTTGACTACCCCGCCATATAACAATGTTTTATATTGGGTTGCATTATTAATGCATAATCGTCTTATTTCTACCGATTTGCAGAACAATTATCCTAAAGAATTAAAATATTTAGAAGAGAAGTATCTTCTTGATATTAGCTTATATGATGTTGTTATCGGTTATCGTGCTGATGATAGTTATTTTCGCTTTCCAGAAGCTTTTGTTAGAAGTGAAATAACACTAGAATCTTTAAATAAAATATTTGCTGCCGGCGATTTAGGAAAACAATATGTTCTTATTTCAAAAAGAGCGTTTGAATTACTTCACTTCAATAATTATGAAGAGGTGTTTGAAACATCTAAAGATAATTACTATAAGCGTAAAAGTAGGGCAGATAAGGTTTTTACTGATTTGCTAAATAGTGATCGCTATTCTAAAAACGTTAGATTAAGAGATTTAATTATTGATTATGAATGATTACAACATTAAGGATTTATTTGCCCGTTTATTTGTTTTAGCAATTCAAAACAAAATTAATTTCTACTCATTTACCTATCATTTAGAAAGAAGTGAGTTTATTTTAAGAATAGAAGAAAATGAATATGATGATTATTTTAATAAAAGTATTTTAAATATCTTTTTTGATGTCACAAATAATCGCATTCAAAACGATACTAGTTATGGAATATATAATGATGCCTATTGGTGTGGATACCAATATTTTGAGTTACATAAAAGTTTGCATAAGCCATTTTCGTTTATATTTTTGAAATTGCCATTAGCAAAGATGATTGAATTATATCCGATTTATCACGAAATGGATTTTTCTAGTTTGTTGGACTATTTTGATAAGGTTAATAAACGTAAAACTATATTAAGACTACTATGTGAACAAAAAGGATGCTCCTTAACAGAGCTAAGCGCTAAAACTGGAGTTAACAAAGCAACTCTATCAAAATATAACGCTTCTGATGACTCTATATATAAAGGTTCACTAGAAAACATCTATAAAATTGCAAAATATTTTGATTATCCAATTTCTCTATTTGTTCGATAGTGCAAGCATAGTTGCATTAGCAAAAGAAAAAGACGATAATTCGTCAATTTTTTTCACTACTAATGGTCTTCATATTTCTTTAAATCTTCTAAAGACATTTCTACAAATTGATGATTAATGATTTGATTGATGCTTTCGCTCAATCTTTTTACCATAGCAGGATTAGACATAATGAAAAGATTCTCTTTCATGTTGTTGTATTCTTCTTCAGAAATTAAAACAACGCTTCCATCTTTAGCAGAAATCATACTCGTCCTCCTGTGCAAATTCTTGTACGTTTCCATTATAACGAACTAAATCAAATATATCGATTATTTGGTAAAGAAAAACCGAGCGAACTCGGTAAATCTTTCTATATGTTATCTATTTTTCTTTTTCGAATAAAGACAATAAATATAATGCTGATTCCCCATATAATCCAGTTTCATCATCATCTAGCATTTTGATCACTTTTGAATTGTAAAATCTATCTCTTGCTTCTTCAATACTGATTTTATATTTTTTCGCAATTAACTCTACTACTTGAGAAATGAGAATTGTTTTTGATAGAACGTGTTCCATTATTTCACCTCATAGCATTCCTTAAATTTCAGTAGCTTTAAAGACTTATCGTTACAAAACGCTATTTGAGAGTTAATTTTTTGAAATTTTAATCTTTCTAATGCATCTTCTTTTTTTATTATTCCATCGATAACAAATAGGATAGTCTCTCCAACAGCGTCATCTGCAATTTTTCCTTCAACAATATCGTAGTCATGTTTATAAGATGGATTGGTGCGGCATTTGATGATCATCTCTAGCCAATCCAAGTCCGGATATGGGAAACTTTTGTAATTAAGTTTTTTGATGTCTTCTTCATTACAAACAAAAACACTAACAATCGCGGAAGCGCTATTGTTTATTCTTTGCTTTCTTTTTGCCATTCTTTCAGCTTGTTCCTTAATTGGAGTTAAATAAAAGGCACAACCAAAATCCTTTCCTTTTTCGCTTTTAATGATTTTTGGGTTTTCAACTTTTACATCTGAGCCATGGTATAAAATCATAACTAATCCTCCAAAGACAATCTCTTGTCTATATATTCATTTATTGAATAAGTTGACATGCCGTGCATATCTTCATAGTCATCTATTAGTTCTTTTATAATCCCTTTGTTAGCTAAAATGCGGTATGTATATTGGCTGCCCTTATTTATTTTTAAAGCGTATTGCTCAACACACATAATGACGAATCTATTTATCTTCTTATCAATCATTTTATTGAGTCTTGTCGCTCTTTGCTTATGCACATGATATTTGTTAGATTCCATTTCAAAAGATAGATTAAGGTAATCCATTAATTTAAGAAGGGTGTCGATAGAATAATTGCCTGTACCATTTTCAATAGCCCACAAAGTGGATCTTGTTATTCCTATTTCTTTAGCGACATCATCCATTCTTAGATTATGTTTTAATCTAGATTCTTTTATTATTTTTCCAATTCTTGCCTTACTTTTCATATACACATTTATTATAGATAAATAAGAAGATAATGTCTAATATATTTAACATTAAAATTAATTTTGTTAAGCAAAGAAAAACTGGGTAAACCCAGTTATTCTTAATCCTCTCCAGTTATTCTTTTGAGTTTGTTTCTAACAATCTCTTTGGCTTCTGATTCGTGATCTTCAGTTTTAAATTTTCTTACTGCGATTACTTTTGGATTCTCTATATCGTAATCATCCACTAAAACGTAGCCAACTTCTTGAAGAACTCTATAAGTTCCATTTTTAATAATTGCTCTAGTGTCTTTCGCTAAGGTTTTAACTTTACTAGGGTCAACGACAAAGTAGATTCTTTTACCATCTTCTTTTTCAACTTTTTCAACGTAATCACCATTAACTTGATAAACATCTTTATAGAAGTTTGGTCTAATTTCTTTAACTAATTTATCTTCTTTTAAGGTGGATAAATCTCTATCATCGATATATCTATATCGAGGAGAGCCATCTTTATTAGTCATTAACTTTCCTTCTTTGTCATGCATTTTTTCAATGTGGGCTTCATAGACTGTATATGAGCCAACAATCTTATAATCCCCATATTCTTTGATGTAAGATTCATCATGGGCTAGTTCTTTTCCAAATAACATATATTTATATATCTTCCTTTTTCCTTATCTATTGTAGTATTCTATTTGCGTTATGAATAGATTATTTAAATATTTTTCAATCTTTGGAATCTTATTAGTGTTCGCGGCTTATTTCTTTAGATTATTTGAAGTTAACGGTTTTGTTAAAGCAGTTTCAGTAGTGGAAAATCCAGATGCTTTTTATAAATCCATGGGGATTATTTATAAAATTGATTATTTCTTTATTGCTTTAATCATGGTGTCTTGTTTAGTGAGTTTCATATTAATGAATAAAGATAAAAAGATGCCTCTATTTAGTGTTTCTATTATTCCTATTGGAGTAGCGATATTAGAAAGATTATATTTTGTAGTCGCTAATGCGATTGTCGCGAAAACAACAATGGACTCAGATATTTCAATTGTCGGTATTGTTAATATTGTGATACTAGCCTTAGGCTTATTATCCGTAGTTAATTCAATTTTAGTAGAGAGATTTTTACAAAATAAGCAGTTAAGCTTTGCCTTCTCTATGTTTGGAGTTGCCTCTATTACCGCTTCAACATTAATTAGTGTCTATGCTTCAATTATTAATAAAGCTACAGTTCACTTTATTCTATATGCGATTTTCTTCTTATTAGCGGTTATTTTGATAGCAATTGAACTAATATTAAGAACTCATCAAAATAAAAAAGAAGATGCAGTTGATACACCTTCTAATGAAGCTTAATTAAAGTTACGCTCTTTCCCAGGATTTAACGTTACAGTAGCTAATTCCAACGTTATAGCATTGGCTAGATTTATATGGAAGAGCGTTACATCTAAATTCAAAGAATTTTACTAAGGCACAGTTAGATTCTGTGTAATACACTTTTAATTCGTTTGTAGAAGTATTAACGGATCCTTCTTTAATAACTGCCTTTCCTAAATAGACGTTATTATCTCCAAACATATAGATATGGAAAGTATCTTTTCCTTTATCTGGCTTTTCAGAATTGTTATAAACTCCATTAATGCCAATACGGAATTCTAATTTCGCTCCGGTATGAGTGAAATATGGTGAACCAAATCCTAGTCCTGCACTAGTAACCTTTAAACTCCCGTTAGCGTAAGTAGAAACTGAACATTTATGTCCAGATGGCCCATCAGAACAAGAATTCTTATAGATATATCTATATCCGTTAGCAACATCTCCGTTAAAAGTGGTATTAAACCAACTAGAGGAATCGGCACTTAAAGTGGTTTTAATTTCTACTGGGTCATCTTCATTAGATGGGATACCCATATTATAAAAACCACATTCAAGTTTAACTTTATCATCTTCCCAGTCTACAGTTGGCGTAACTTCGTTATCTTTCCATTTAGCGTAAACAGTGACATTACTCACTACTTGATAGGCTTGATGTTCAGCATATTCTTTATTGTTAATTGTCCAGCAATCAAATTCCTTATTACTTGGAGCAGTAAAGGAATTATATTCTAGATAAATCCAAGTATTTTCTTCTACTGTGACACTAGAAATTGATCCGCTTCCTCCATTAGCGTTATAACTAACCGTGTATTTGTTTGGAGTGATATTTTTCCAATTAGCGGAGACAGTAACATTACTAGTGACATTAATTTGTTGTCCCTCTTGATAATGAGTTGAACCAGTTGAAATTGACCAATAATCAAATGTCTTATTAGTTGGTGCAGTAAATGTGCAACTTGGTAGAGTGTATAATCCTTCTTCTACCTCGACTGATTCCATGACGCCACTTCCTCCGTTAGAGTTAAATGAGACTGTATAGATATCTTTGCCGTTATTGATATAGTAGGCAGTAAACTCTGTATCTTCATTTATCGTGACATAAGCTTTTTCTTTATAAGTAGTGACCTCATCTCCCCAACGATAAAAGATCTCTCCTAAAGGAGGAGCAAATGTACATGTCGGAAGTTGAATAGAAAACCCTTCTTCAATAACAATTGGGGCCATATAACCACTTCCTCTACCAGGATTAAAGGTTACTGTATAAGTTTTCTCTATTGAACTTTTATCTTTATAAGTAGCAATGATATCAATATCATTTGTGACAGTGATTATTTCTTTAGGTTGATAGACTTTATTATTGATTACCCAGCTATTGAATTCTTTATCTGC
The DNA here is from genome assembly GCA_002342545.1 of Caryophanales bacterium UBA2450. Taxonomy (GTDB): domain Bacteria; phylum Bacillota_I; class Bacilli_A; order RFN20; family CAG-826; genus UBA2450. Next base: position 422 of record DDQE01000049.1, on the reverse strand, counting down.
TGGCGCTGTATACATAAAGTCTTTAATAGTGTATTCAGTATTCTCTTTTACTAATTCGGAAAAAGTATTTCCACTTCCCCCGTTAGCAAGATAAGTAACAGTAAAATAATTCTCGCTTGGGGGAGTTACACTTGGTTCATTGTTACAGCCACATAAAAGAAGAGTGGATATAAATAATATCGATAAGGTCTTAGTTTTCATCGTAGATATTATACTCTACTTATAGCAAATTACCATCTAAGCAAGAAACATCTTTGCCGTTATTATTGTCTTGATAGAGACATTTATCAACATTTGCGATTCCTTTTTCAAAATCAAATTTTCTTTTAAAAAGACCTTCTGTTATGAATTATACAATTCATCTTGGAAGGTTTTAAGATTTGATTAATTATTTATATCTTCAAGTTTTACAAAAACGCAAT
>DDQE01000021.1 GCA_002342545.1 Caryophanales bacterium UBA2450 | reverse complement strand
CAATTTGGTGTGCTGCTAGAAAATTTGTCAATAATTTTAAACTGGTATGTTTCCTTTAGCCTTACAAGATCAGTTAGTTCTTCAAATTTTCTTTTATTCATTTCAAAAAACGATTTAGGCCCAGCAGCCAAAGAACCGAAAACTTTGTAAAATAAATTACCAAATTCATTTTTATCATCATCTGTCATTGACTTTATTTGCCATGCAATTGATTCTTTAGCATTACGAAATAGACGACGAATATTCGACAAAATAAATTGTTTTGTATCAATATTAATTTTTATTTTGTAAATAACAGCATTTGCTTTATTGTATTTCTCCAACAATTTTTTATTTTTTTCAACTGCCGGAGTAAAATGAAATATATTAAATCCATTATCTATTCCAGTATCGTGAAATAGCTGCCCTTTTACTAAATCTGTTTCATTCATCGCATCAAACATAGAATATTTTTGATTGGATAAACGCAAAAGCTTTTTAATTTTTTTAAAATTAATAGAATATGTGAAAGGTTTAACAACAAAGGATTGAATCGAGCAACAAAAATGGCCTCCAATATCGTTTAACTCAACAGTATTATTGTCATAAGTATTTTCATGCATGTTAATATTATTAAACAAAATTTTTCGGATGTATAGTTTTCTAAGTAAAAATAATAAATCTTAAAATTCGGGTACAAGGCAAATAAATAAATTGAATAAACTATTGTGAAACACTGTTGTGTAAAGTTTGCATCACGTTGCATACGATATCTTGCAAATCGTGAGACGCATGATAATCCACAAAATAATATAGCGCTAAAGTATTTTATAAAAGTCTAGTTAATTTAACTAAATTTAAGAGTAGGACGTTTCTAATAACTCAAAACCACTAAATTGTCTATTGTTATTTCTTTTTTGAAATTGAAACTGTATTAGGGGTGCCAATTCTTGTTTTTTCTATTTCGACAGCATCTATGATTTGATCTACAGGATGAACATTTGTTAATCCACTATTTTCTTGCATAATAGAGTAAACCTCACCAGTTTGTTGGCTAATTAAGGGATCCCTATAAGGAACATAGCTATATAAGATACCAATTAGGACAGATTTTAGGTGAGATTTTCCTCCTGAAATTGTTGAAGGCTCAGGTCTTAAGATAACCGGACCACCAGAATTACCCGGAAAAGATTGTGAATCAACAAGAAAATTAAGTTCTGGATGACCAGGTATATAAAGATTGGAAATGCGTGATATGCAACCAAATCTACAAATTGGGTTCTTGCTTGAGGCTCCGACTAAATTAAGTGGATATCCTAATTGGTAAGTTAAATCACCCTCGTATACGTCATTTAATTCCATTTGTTTTAAATTAAATGCATCTTCGTCAATTCTAAAGAAAGAAAATTTGGCTCCCATTTCATTCAAAAAATTACAATTTATGCTTACTGCAATTATATCTACATCTTTATTTGGGTGGGGAGAGTACATCTTTTTTCCTTTATCAAATAGCAAAAGCTCAAATTCGTGAAAACCTACTCCACCTAATTGGTTAAATCCCACCAACATTTTATCACGTCCCTTAATAACATGTTTATTTGTTATTAAATACAACGAATAGGACTTCTTCTCATTGTCATCAGTCTCTAATCTACCAACTAAAAACCCAGTTCCTATAATATGATTCTTATCTTTTCCAACATTTATGCTTAAAGTTACAACAGCATCAACATAATTTCTTGGCAACATTGACATATATATTCACCCCCAACAAACGTTCTAATCTATTTATTATAATTCTCCAATATTATACAAAATTTGCATCAAGTATTTAATAATTATCAAAAAAGTTAGCATGGAACGTTTCGTTAGCAAGTAAAGTTAGATTCTCATGAAGAAACACAAATAAATATCTTTTTACTAATTTGTTTGAATTTAATTCTATAATGCTCATTAAACTTTTTTTGCTAAACAAGTATATTTAGCCATTCATTTTTAAAGACTATATGTTGCAAAGAAATAATAAACATATATACCAACTCTCTAACTATATTTAAATAATATCTAATAATATATCTATTTCGGCTAGTGTTTCCTTATCATCTAGCCAAAACCACTAACCAATGTTCAAACACGAGCCAGGTATCGTTTCAATATACAAATATAGTTAACTACTTATACTCGATGGTTAAACAAGGTCTAATACATTGCGATTGGTTAGACCCAGATCGTCCATTCCCTCCACCAGGGAGCAATCTTTTCACGTGGTTATGGAGTTCAGCATCAGGAGTGCGAGACCAGTAATCAGAACTATAATAATAATTATTAAAATTATAATTAACCCCCGACGCTCTAAGGTAATCGGTTGTCTTAGGGGATTTAAGCCCATCGTTCAAATCTTTAATTTCAGAAAGACTTGGAATATATAGTTTATCATACAATGTATTTGCTTCAATTTCTGTGCTGATTACAAAATCATCAGACAGCATAAATAATTTGTCATATAAAGTAGAATTTAACCATTCTCTAACAAGACTATATTGATAATTACTTGAATGAACAATTTGATCTTCGATGACTCTATCATATTCAGTAATGCTGTAACTAGATTTTTCAATTAGATTATGAGACATTAAAGTATATTGATTGTTCTCTGAATGGACTACATCCCAAACAATTGGCTCAGCCTTAAACCAGGCTACAGATCCACTTATCATTTCTGTTCCACTATCATATTCTTTTTTAACAAGTACACCTGGTGCGTAGCGATCAAAATCAAATATAGAAACTACTTTTTTAATATAATAATCGCCATCAACCTCAAAATAACCATATTCATCAGGATTATCTAATTGATTTAATTTGGATATTAATTCAACATCTTCCACCACAGTTTTTGGATACATACCATAAGTTGCAGTTTTTTTGTCTTCTGAGAAACACGGAATAATACCATGTTCAATTTTATATCGATATTCTTCTTCTTCGACATCGTTAACAAAAACAGCGGTCAAAGAATAATTCTCGTTAGGCATTTCAAATGTATATTGAGTGAAGGAAGACACTAATTCATTGTTAGAATCATACCAACCTTTAAATGTGTCATCAAGAACCTGGCATTCAATTGAAACCTCGTCCCCAATGACATAATCACCAGCACCAATAACAACCCCTTTAGAGGAGTCGGAAACACTTAAATCTAAATGCCTTAATTCATCAAAAACTGCTTCTATCGAAACATTTTCGGCAGGCATAACAAATGAATAAGGATTGTCTTTAGATAATAATCCAGACTCATTAAACCATCCTTTAAAAACATATGGGTTATTAGCAGTTGCTTTAACGATAATATTCTCATCTGTGTATCCAGTTCCAGACACAATTTGTGCATTGCCCTTATCTAAATCGGTTGATGAAACACTAAGTGAATTTTTATTTGCATCCCACTTAGCTTTCAAAGATAAATCTCCAGTCATACCTTTGATAATAGAATTAACTTTATTATTATTTTGATCATACCAACCAACAAATTCATAGCCTAATTTACTCGGAGATATAAATTCAAAAGTGCTTTCAACTGTATAACTAGACGGATTATCAGTTGTAATAACTCCTCCATCTAAATCGTAGTCAATTGTATAATGAATAATATCCCAATTAGCGGTTAATGTGATGTTTTTTGAAACAGTGAAAATATCAAATAACCAAGTGGTTCCACCATATAACCATTCTTTAAAATCATATCCTAATCTAGTGGGATTTTCTGGTTTAATAATATATTCGTTTTCTAAAACTGTTTGTTTAGAAACTTGCGATCCGCCATTGCTATTAAAAGTAACTTCATATTTTTGCTTATCACCTAATCTACCGTTAATTAAATCTTGAAGCCATTCCTCTTCGTTTTTGTTATAATCAGGGTGAGATTCGCAATATAGTTGATAAGGCGATTTGCCTGTTGGAGCAGATGGTTTATTAGAAACAACGTCAGCAATAACAACACCAGCAATAGCGAGCGAGAATGTTAAGGCAAATGACACCAGTAATATTGTTTTCTTTTTATTCATATTAACTAGTTAATAATTTTATATCTTAAACGATAATCATGTCAAATATTGTATATATGTCAACAAATAATAGGCGAAACGCATGAAAATGT
>DDQE01000051.1 GCA_002342545.1 Caryophanales bacterium UBA2450 | reverse complement strand
ATTTCATCATATTCCTTGCTTTTAGCGTAACTTTTTACAAAGTCATTACCAGTTCCAACCGCCAAAACTGCTAGTTCAGCGTTTTTCACGCCCACTAAAGCATTAGCAACTTCGTGGACTGTGCCGTCTCCACCACACGCGTAGACTCTAACCGTATCTTTGCTATTTTTCTTAACGTATTCCTTTAAAAATGGGATAACAGATCGATGGCCTTCTGTTTCATAGGTTTCATGTTCAAGTCCTTTAAAAGCGCTTTCAATTTCCTTTTTAAAAGCTTCGACATCTTTTTCTTGACCGGCTTTGCCGTTAAATACGATTAAATGTTTCATTTGAAAACTCCTTAATGTAAATATTTTAATCTTAATTTTTGGATATCTTGTTTAGATACTCCAATTACATTACTTATATAATTATCAATATTTTGATACTCTTTTTCAATTGTTTGATAAGCAGCGTTTATATATTCTTTTCTTGCCCCTAAGATTTTATCTAAATGTAAAGCAAGTCTAGGAGAGATGAATAAAGTCATACCAACATAGGCCCAAAAACGGAAGTTAAACTTGATTTTGTTGTACTGTAAGTATTTCTTAATGACCATCTTCTTTTCAACGCCTAAAACGGTTAATAGAAGCATTAACGCCACTCCAGTACGGTCTTTACCTTGTGTACAGTGGAACGCCAAAGCTTCATTAGGGTCAATTTCTAATAATTTATTAAAAAAATTTTTATATGCTAATTGAGCTTTTTTAGAGGTGATAAGTAAACAATAATAATTAATCATTGATTGTTTAGCCCCACCAGGCTGCTTAGACATCTCTTTAAGAATTGGCATTCTATTTTCTTTAGTGATCATGCGATTTTCATGAGATTCAAGCATAGGATACCAATATCGATTGATTTTCGAATTAGTGAGTTCCGCCATTTTAGTCACTTCTTCTTCAGTACGGAAATCAACAACATGATGTAGATTATAATATTTAATTAATTTTTCTTCGTCACCATCTTGAAGTTTAGCAAAATGACTAGAACGGTATAAGACACCTTTTCTAATTCTTTTGTTATCACTAGTTTCAATATTTCCAAGGTCGTTAAGTAATGACAACCCTTTGATTTTCTTTTTCATTGCTATTAATTATATTAAAAGAAAAATTTTTATAAAGATTTTTTGTCTTTAAAATCTTAAACTTTTGAAAAGCAAAATAAAAACGTCCATAGGACGTTCTTATAAGTGAGGTTAATTTATTTCACTAAGCTATAAGCAGCTTCATCAACGTAGATTGTGCAATCTGGGTGATCTTGTAAGATAGAGCAAGGAACTTCTTCAGTTTTGTCTCCTCTAAGAAGATTTTTGATAGCTTTTGCTTTATTAATACCAGTGGCGATTAAGACAATCTTTCTAGCGTTCATAATGCTCTTTAAGCCCATTGTCACTGCTTTAGTAGGAACTTCAGAGATATCATTAAATAATCTGGAGTTATCCACGATTGTGGATTCCGCTAATTCGGCAACGTGAGTTAAAGAATCAAATGGTGTGCCTGGTTCATTAAAAGCGATATGGCCATCACTACCAATACCTAAGATTTGTAAATCAATACCACCAAAAGAAGCAATTTCAGCATCATATTGCTTAGCATAGGCTAAGTAATCACCAACGCCTTTTAAAACATGAGTTTTGCTCTTATCAATATCAATGTGGTCAAATAAATTGACATTCATGAAATAACGATAAGATTGATTGTGGGTGCCATCTAATCCAATATATTCATCTAGATTAAATGTAACCACATCTTTAAAAGAGACTCTACCTTCTTTATTAGCTTTCACTAAATTAGCGTAAACACCTAAAGGTGAGGTACCTGTCGCTAAGCCTAAAACTGAATTTGGTTTAGCATTAACTTGCTTAATAAATTCTTCAGCGATAAGCGCGCTGATTTTTTCTTCACTACCAACAACAACTTTCATTTTTAATATTCTCCTTAATTATTGTTCAATTTTATCAACGACAACAGATTGTGATTTTACAATACTGTTTTCTGGAAAACAACCCCTGAGCATACTTAGAGGATAAACCTGAGTATTCTTACCAATAATTGTTCCAGGATTTAATACTGATCCACAGCCAATATCGGCGTGTTCACCTAAGAAACCACCGATTTTTCTTAAACCAGTTTCATATTCTTTATCTCCATGAATGACAACATTTTTGCCACCACTTTTTAAGTTAGAAAGAATACTTCCTGCACCCATATGAGCGTAATCTCCTAATATGGAATCACCAACATAATTATAGTGAGGAACTTGGACGTGATTAAGTAAGATACAGTTTTTTAACTCTGAAGAGTTACCAACAACACATTTTTCTCCAACAATAACGTTGCCTCTTAAATATGCTCCTGGTCTAAGTTCTGTGTCTTTACCAATAATGGCGGGAGCTTCAATCGTTGCGGTTTTAGCAATTTTAACGTTTTCAGCAACTAAAATACCAGGTTCTAATTCATGATATCCTTCTAATCCACTAGCGAGTACTTTTGCCACTATTTCCTTAATTTGAGGAAGAATTTCCCAAGGATAAGTAGATTTATCAAATACTTCCTTTAAATAAGGAACTTCAGTAGAGAATAAATCTTTAGTTTTAATATTTAACTTATTCACAAACATATCCTCTTTTCTTAATTACGTTATAGATACGAGCAATATATTCTTCGCATTTTTCTTTTGAATCAAGTTCGATCATGATTCTCACAACTGGTTCAGTACCAGATTGTCTTAAAAGAGCTCTACCATCATCACCAATTTCTTTATTAACTTCGTTAAATTTGGCTTGAACTTCTTCATCTGCGACGACTGCAGCTTTATTGGTGACTCTGACGTTTCTTGTAATTTGTGGGAGTAATTTCACTGGAGCGACAAGTTTAGAAAGTTTTTCTTTCTTTTCAAGAACTTGTTCAGTAACCATAATGGCAGTTAAAACTCCATCACCAGTAGTTGCGTATTTTTTAATAATAACGTGACCTGATTGCTCTCCACCTAAAGAATAACCATCGGATTGCATTCTTTCAAAGACGAAACGATCTCCAACTTTAGTTTGGACGTTACTCACTCCAATAGCCTTAAGAGCTTTGGTAAGACCACTATTAGACATAATGGTTGTCACTAAAGTGTTCTTTTCAAGTGCCCCTTCTTCTTTTAATTTACAAGATAAGAGATACATAATCTTATCGCCGTCAACTTCTTTACCGTTTTCATCTACAGCGATACATCTATCGGCATCTCCATCAAAGGCAAAACCTAAATCTAAATTATTATCTTTAACGTATTTACAGAATTTTTCAATATGAGTACTACCAGCATCTAAGTTGATGTTTAAGCCATCAGGATTGTTATTAATAACAAAGGTTTGTGCTCCTAATGCATCAAAAACACTTTTAGCAATCATCCAGCTTGCTCCATTAGCAGCATCTAAACCAATCTTAAGAGATTTCATAGAGTGCTTTGCTAAAGAGATTAAATAAGCGATATATCTATTTCTTCCTGAACTATAGTCAGTAATGGAACCGATATTACCTCTTTCGGCAAATGGAAGGTCATTGCCTTCGACTTCAAGTTTCTTTAAATCACCATCAATATAAGCTTCCGCTAAGAAAGCGACAGCATCTTCTAATTTTTCACCGTTGGCGTTAATGACTTTGATACCGTTATCATAAAATGGGTTATGGCTAGCAGTAATCATGACCCCACAATCGAAGCAATCTTGTCTTACTATGTAAGATACGCTTGGTGTGGTAGTAACGTGGAGTAAGCTAACATCAGCACCACTAGCAGCTAATCCTGCTGCTACGGCGTATTCTAACATATAACTACTTCTTCTAGTGTCTTTTCCAATCACAACTTTTGGTCTATATCCAGGTTTTTGAGAGTTGAATTTAGGATTGCCGTAAAACCACCCTAAGAATCTGCCGATTTTATAGGCGTGATCTGCAGTTAAAGTTTTATTCACTTCTCCTCTAAAGCCATCAGTCCCAAAGTATTTGGTTTTGATATCTTCTCCAATGCTCATTGGAAGTTTCTTTCCGCGATGAATAACAATGGCGTCATTAATTAATTCATCAGCGGTAATTTTAAATAATCCACATAATTCTAAGACTTTATCAATTTGTGGCATTGATTCACCACTTTCCCATTTAGAGACCGATTGACGGGTCACACCGAGTTGATCCGCTAATTGTTCTTGGGAGATATTATTGACAATTCTTAAATGTGTAATTTTTTCAGCTAATGTCATATTTTATCCTCTTGCAACCATTAGTTGCGAACGAAAAAAATAATAGCACTTTCATATATAATCGCAAAATATTTTTTGTTAAGTTTTATTTACATACATTTTATAAATAACGAAAAATATCGATTAAATCTAATTTTTTTAAAATTCAATTTCAAGTTTTCTATTAGTCAAAGCTCTATAACAAGAAATCATAGCTGGAAGTTTATATTCTATAACATCTTTATCTAAAGGGTCAACAAGTACTTTATAAGTTCTAGTTTTTCCNNAATTTCTAGTTAATTTTTATATAATTTTTCCTTTATAAATAAAAAAGAAGACAATCGCGTGATTGCCTTGTTTACATTAGTTTAGTTATTCCTGATGCTTATCTTCTTCTTTAGATTTATTCTCTTCTTCGTATTCTTTTAAGGCTTCTTGATAAGCTTCTTCTACAGCTTCATATAACATCTTTTGAGGTTTTTTATAGTGATATATACCCATAAACAAAGAATATAAACCCGCTGTAAATAAAACTGCACATACAGAATATTTAATAAAATTTGGATCAGTCACTATTTTAAATAACACTAATATATCAAACACTAATAAGAAAGCGGCGATAAATAAAGGAGGTAATTTATCAATTAAAGAGAAATCTTTTCTTTTTTTAGGTCTTAGATTCCAAAATAAATCGAAAATGATATAAGCCACTCCAATTAAAGTAATGATGTTATAAATAAGTAAACGAGTTTCGCTATATGCCATAACATTAAATAATCTTAAAAAACCGACTAATGCTAAAATAGCGAATATAGCAAGATATTCTATAAAGAATATAAGTTTATATTTTTTAAATAATTTCTCTTTATCTGGCATAATTAGATTTCCTCAATATTTTTCCAGCTAGATGTTAATTTACTAACCACTGCTTTAGCTTCTACTTCACTAATTTTATCACTTAAGAAATTAAATATTAATTTAGCGATTTCTTTAGCGTCACTACTTGAGCAGCCTCTAGTAGTCACTGCCGCAAAACCAATTCTTAATCCAGAAGTTTCTTTTGGCGATAATTTATCTCCTGGAATCATATTCTTATTAGTGGTCACTCCAATACTTTCAAGTTTCTTTTGTGCTTCTAGTCCGGTAATACCAAAAGAATCTAAAGTATTAAGTAAAAACAAATGATTTTCAGTATCTGTGGCTAAGGCTCCTAATTCTTTTAAAGTTTGAGAGCAGACCTTAGTATTTTCCATTAAGGATTCGACATATTTTTCAAATTCTGGTTTTTTTGCTTCTTTGAAGCATACTGCCTTAGCAGCGATAATATGCTCTAATGGTCCGCCTTGATAAAATGGGAAGACCGCGGAGTTAATCTTTTTAATTAAATCTGGATTATTAGTAAGAATCAAGCCGCCTCGAGGGCCTCTTAATGTTTTATGAGTTGTAGAAGTTACAATGTCAGCATATGGAATAGGAGACATATGCTTTTTAGCGGCCACTAAGCCAGCAATATGGGCCATATCCACCATCATAAGGCAATTAACTTCATCACAGATTTCTCTAATCTTTTTAAAGTCAATTTCATAAGGGAAAGCGCTAAAACCAGATAAAATGACATCTGGATGCTCTTTTAGAGCAATCTCTTTTAAAGTCTCATAATCCATTCTTCCATTTTTATCTAAAGGATAATGAACAAAAGTATAAAAATTACTTGAGAAAGATACAGGAGAGCCATGTGTTAAGTGACCTCCATCATTAAGTACTAAAGATAAGACTTTACCTCCATTAGGCATTAAGGCTCTATAAGCCGCAGCGTTAGCTTGACTACCACTATGAGGTTGAACATTAGCAAATTTGCATTCAAATAATTCGCAGGCCTCTTTAATAGCGATCCTTTCAATTTCGTCTACAAACTCACAGCCACCATAATATCTTCTTCCTGGATATCCTTCAGCGTATTTATTGGTTAGAATCGAACCCGCCATCGCTCTAACATCTTTAGAACAATAATTCTCACTAGCGATGAGTTCAATTCCGTGATTTTGTCTATCTTTTTCTAATTCTACTAATCTAATAATATCTTCCATAGTTATTCACCTTTTGAAAACTATTATATGGAACTAATAATTCTAAAGACAATAAATTTATTTATTTTGTGAATTTCTTCACTTAAAATATCATCATGATTGCGTTATATATTTCTTTAGGCGTATTAGGATTAATAATTATCGCTTTATTAGGGGTTTTAATATTTATTCATCATATTGTCTTTTATACACCTATAAAAGGGCAAAATAATGATTTTCAACTTACTGAATCAACACAATTTTTAGGTTTAACCGATATTATCAATAAATTAATTACTGATATTTGTAATGAGCCTTGTGAACATGTCTACACGACTAGTTATGATCATAAAAAATTACATTCTAGACTTTATAGAAATCCTAATTCTAAAAAAGTAATTATTATGTTTCATGGATATAGAGGCACCGCTAGAAGAGATTTTTCTGGTTTTGGAATGTATATGATTAAAAAAGGCTATAACGTCTTTCTTATTGATGAAAGAGGGCATGGAGAATCTCAAGGTCATAGCATTACTTTTGGTTATAAAGAAAAGCGTGATGTTCTTTCTTGGATTAGCTTTGCTAAAAAAGAATTAGGAGAAGATATTGAACTAACTTTAGCGGGTATATCTATGGGGGCTGCTTCTATTTTATTTGCCTCTCAATATATTGATGAGCCAATTAAATTAATTTGTGATTGCCCTTATAACAAGGCTAGTGAAGTATTAATTACTTTTATGAGAAATTTAAAATTAAAAGTGTGGCTAATTTGGCCGTTAACAAAATTAAGTTCTTTATTAATATCTCACGCTTCAATTACTAAAGATAATGCTTCTAAAGCGCTTAAAAATAGCAATGCTAAGGTTTTAATTATTCACGGAGATGATGATCACGTTATTAATCATAAATTCTCTTATCAAATCTATTTAGATAATAAAGAAAAAGTTCGTTATGAACTCTTTCCTAAAACTGACCACGGCGTCTCTTTTATGACAGACACTAATAGATACAAAAAAGTAGTTGATGAATTCTTAGAAGATTAATCTATTGATTAATCCACATATATAATAACATTTGTGTTCTTACCGACATATAGGCTCCTTCTTCTAGGAGCTTTTTTACCTCTTCTTTAGTGAACCAGCGAGCTTGAATTTCTTCATCAGCAAAACACGATTCTTGAATCTCACCTTCAACAGTGCAAATGACAATTTTCATCTCTTCATCGCTAGTGCCTGGAGATGCATAGCTTGGTGGAAGCACGGCTTCGATAGACACTAAATCTAGACCGGTTTCTTCTTTTAATTCTCTTGCTGCAGCAATTTCTGCAGTTTCACCTTTATCAATTAATCCGGCTGGAAAGTTATAAATAAAATGATTAGTAGCGAGCCTAAATTCAGATTGTAAAACAATCTTAGTTTTATCTTTATTAAATGGGACTAGACCCACTCCTGCTGGGACGTTACTTCCAAAAGATTCTTTAGTTAAATTAGGATCTCGAGAAATAAATTCATATTCCTTAATCTTATTATCCTTATTTAAATAAGAAGCAACATAATAAGATAAATATTTTCCTTGATGAATTCTTTTTAAATCTAATAATTTCATATATTAATCATCTTCCCATTCTTCAAAATACTCAACTTGAGCGTCATTACTTAAATCCTTAAATTCTTTCTTTCCGTTAACATAGTCCACGACTTCATCTTCTGGACTGATATATCTTGATTTAGTTTTTTTAGCTTTATAGGATTCAGATTTATTTTGTCCTTTAGCTTTTTTTGGAAGCAAAAAGAAAAACGGAATTGATAAAGCCATAGAAGTAGAAACAAAGATAATTGTATAAGGTACAGCCATCTGAGCTAAGCCAAATATTGCGGCGATAAACAAAAAGACAATAATTGAGATTCCAATGATTAATCTAATTGTTTTTTTCTTTGAAGTTTCCTTGTTCATTACTAAACATTTTAATACTTTATTAAAAATCAGTGTTATAATTATTGCATAAAGTTATTCAAGGAGAATAAAAATGGCAAATACTAAAGAAAGAATTTGCATCATTGGCGGTGGACCTGCTGGTCTTTCTTGTGCAATGTATTTAGAGAAAAAAGGTTACGAAGACTACGTAATCTATGAAAAACTCAACAAAGTTGGTGGTAAATGTTGGTCACCAAAAATCAAAGTAAAACATAATGGCGTAGAGGAAGAAAAATCCTTTGAAACCGGTGCGATTATGGGCGCAATCACCTATCACGCGGTTAGTGAAATGGAAGAATTTGGTGGTTATTACCATAAAGGTCCAGATTTCAAACCTGGCGAGCCAAATATGAGAAGAGAATTTAGAACTCTTGACGGTAAGATCGATGAATGGACTAATCCAAAGGCTAATTTCTCATTTAAAAAGTTACATGGCTTACTTAAACTCAAAAAGCAAATGAAGAGATTAAATAAGTTAATGCAAACTAAATATGTTGGTTATGACTGTTATGGACATATCGGAGTGGCTAAAGGTGAATACTTTGGTATCTCTAAAGGTGTTGATGGACATTGTGGCGCTACTAAAGAAAATAGTTTCCCAAATTACATTAAAGGTACCAATCCAAATCTTAAAGATTTGGCCTTACCATTCTCTGAATTCTGTAAATTAAATAAAGTGGAAGAAGTTCAAAGAATTTGGATTGCTCCATTTACTTCGTTTGGCTACGGCTTCTTTGATGAAATCCCAACTGCGTTAGTTATGAAGTATCTAGACGTCACTACTGCTTTAGAGTTCGTTAACTTAAGACTTTGGACTTGGCAAGACGGCACTCAACAAATCTATGAGCATGTTAATAAGAAATTAAAACATCCTGCTTTATTAGAACATGAAGTTGTTAAAGTCGTTAGAGAAAATGGTAAAGTTACTGTCACTACTAAAGATAAATCTGGCAAAGAAAAGAAAGAAGTATTCGATAAATTAATCGTTACTACACCACTAGATTACTTCATCAATTACGCAGATGCGACTAAAGAAGAAAAAGAACTCTTCTCTAAGATTGTTCACGAAAGATATTGCGATTATATCGCTACATTTGAAGAAGGTAAGAGTCCAAATATTTCTGGCTATATGGTGGAAAACATGGTCCCAGAAAGACTTGGTCACGCCATGGTCTATTATAATAGATGGCAATGCTTAGATAGAGATTGCCCTGCTACAGTCTATGCTTTAGCAAATCATACCGGCACTCCTGATGTCGATTACGATGTTGTTATGAAAACAATGGATCAAGATATGGCAAGGGTTGGCTTCCCAATTAAAGATAAGCTATACGCTCAAGAAGTCTACTACTGCCCACACGTCTCTGCTAAAGATTACGCCGATGGATGGTATGATAAACTTGAAGCTCTTCAAGGAACTAAAAACACATATTACGCTGGAGAAATTATCTCCTTTGGCGATATGGAAGATACTTGTGCGGCTTCTAAAGACATCATCGGTAGATTCTTTTAATATCAAGTAAAACTAACTAGACCCATTAATTTGGGTCTTTTTTTTCTAGTTTTTATTGATTATTAACTGATAAATAATATAATTGCTTTCTTATGAATTATAATAAAGAACCATCGTTAGTAAATATCTCTAATTCTATTTTAAAACATTTTGGAGTTGATACCTTTCATGGTTCAATTCCAGAAATTGACAAAGCGTTAAAAGGACATAAAAAAGTCGTTTTAGTGTTATTTGATGGAATGGGTAAAAATATCACAAGACTACATTTAAAAGAAGATTCATTTATTAGAAGTCATTTTGTTTTAACTATTAATTCTACTTTTCCTCCAACTACCGCTGCAGCGACAACTTCGCTACTTACAGGAAAATATCCAATTGAAACAGGCTGGTTAGGGTGGAATACATATTTCCCAGAATTGGATCGAAATATTATTCTTTTTAGAGGAATAGATATTAACACTAAAGAAGTTATTGATAAGGATATCGCTTACAAAAAATATCCTAATAAATCAATAATTGATTTAATAAATGAAAAAAACACTGCTAAAGCGAATGCGATTCAAAGATATCCTATTCAAACCAAAGGTCCAAAATCACTTCGTAAAGGGGCAAAAATGATTAAGAACACTCTAAAAGAAAGTGAAAACTCCTTTATATATTTCTATTGGGATTCTCCAGATTACGAAATGCATGAAAACGGAATTGAACATAAAAAAGTTCATAAACAAGTAAAAAAGATAGATAAGTTCTTAAAGAAAATCACTAAACAAAATAAAGATACTTTATTTATCCTCCTTGCAGATCACGGACATATAAATATTAAAATCCTCGATATATGTGATCATGACGATTTATATTCTTGTTTATCTAAAAAAGTAACATTAGAAAAAAGATGTCCTTCTTTCTTTGTTAAAATAGATAAAAGACAAGAATTTGAATCACTATTTAACAAATATTATGGAGAATATTTTGAATTGTATTCCAAAGAAGAAGTTCTTAAAAACCATATTTTTGGAGTAGGTGAGCCTAAGCCTGGAGTATTAGATTCTTTTGGTGATTATTTAGCGATTGCCAAAACTGAATACTCTTTAACTGCTTCTAAAGAATTCATAAGAGACACAAAAAGAAAGCCATTTATCTATAAGGGCCACCACGCAGGAGGCACAAAGGAAGAAAGAGAAATTGACGTTTCTATTTATAATCAATAAAAAAGTCCATTGAGGACTTCATTATTAAACTACGTTTATATTATTCTTCAAAGATTGCCCAAGGATATTGAATCATATATTCCCCGCGATATAAATTAATCGCATCTGGGTTGTCTTTTTTATATTCGTAAGCATCACAATCTACTTTATTAACATCGATATAGCAACCATTATGTATTTTCTTAAATACATCATCGCAATCTATTGCCTTTAAAGTTTTTTGGATATCAGTAATTAAATTTCTTAAATATGATTTATGGTCTTCTTCCCATAAAATAGCGTTTAATTCGTTAAGATTTATTAACGCACCTTCTCGATCAATTAAATAAGCGAATACTTCTTTAGATTTTTGATAAGTAAATTTAACAGGTGCACCTTTATAAAATATTTCGAAATTACCAAAGCATTTAACTTGTAATTTTTTATTTGAAATAGGGAAAGATGATTTATTGAGTTCTTTAATCTCTTCTAAAATCTTTTCTTTATTAACTGGCTTACTTATATAACCTGAAGCATGAATTTTATACGCTTCAAGAGCGTAATTATCATAAGCGGTAACAAAAATAATATTTATTAATGGATTAATTGTTTTTAATTTTTTAGCTAAACGTATCCCGTCTAATCCAGGCATTTCAATATCTAAAAAAGCGAGATCCATTTTAGTCTTTTGGCTTTCTTCATATGCTTTAATAGGATTACCAAAACTAAATAGTTTTGCCTCAGGTAAAACACTATAAACAGACTTTTCAAGCCTGATTAATTGTAATTCTTCATCGTCCACTAATAAGATATTCATAATTTTTATTTATAAAATGTCACAATTACTTTGGTTCCTTTACCAATTTCACTATTAATAACTATATCACCATTAGTCATATTTTTAATACGGTGTTTAATATTATTAATTCCAAAATGTTTATTATTTTCGTCTTTAAAATTATCCGCGTAAAAACCAATTCCGTCATCACTAATTTCCACTATATAACTAGAATCAGTTTCATAAGTTTTTAAAATTACTTTCCCACCTTCGCTTTTCTTTAATATTCCATGTTTAATCGCATTCTCTACTATTGGCTGTAAACTTAAAGGTGGAACCATAAAATCTTTAACTTGAATATCATATGTAACATTAATTCTATCTTTAAAACGCAATTTTTCTAAAGAAACATAAGTTTTAATATGTTTTAACTCATCTTCAAAAGGAATGAGTTTAGTTGCGGTTAAAGAGGATAAATTGTGTCTTAAATATTCCGTAAAGTTATCTAATGCATTTTGAGCTTTTTCTGGTTCAATAGTTATTAAAGTTGAGATACTAGATAAAGCGTTATATACAAAATGAGGTTGAATCTGACTCATCATAATTCTAATCTGTGCGTCTTTAATTTTTTCTTGATCTTGAGCAATTTTAAAATTTTTAGAGACATTAACAAAGAAGAATAATATTTCAATAGAGACAATTATTGATAAATAGGCGATTGCATAACCTTTAAATTGATTTTGTAAAAGAATTGCCACTAAAGGAATCAAACAATAGAACGCAAAAGCAATCTTTTCTCTAACAACAAGTTTCTTGTTGAATAATGTAATTACTAAAGTAATTGCAAACATCACAAGTTGATAGGACTGCGAAATAATCATGAGCTTATTTCTATTATAGGTACCACCATCTCCGTTAAAGAATATGCCTGTGAAAATATTAACAACATCTAAAATAACAAATGCTGAGAATAACGATAAATTGATAATAAAAAGTGCTCTTTTGACCTTGTCCGCCATTTGTAAATAACTTAAAACATAAATAAAGAATAATAATATTTCAATATTATTAAAAATGTAGAATGTTGTATAAAATCCTATGATAAAAGGCTCACTTGAGTACTTGCCTTTTAAAAATGTAAAAGTCAAATAAGTAGCAAAATGAATCGCTGTAAAAAGCAAAAAATCCAATAATCTTAATTCATCTTTTCTTTTATTCTTTTTTAAAAGCAAAGTAATAACGTGAATTAATAAAATTGCTATACCTATTAAACAAACTGTCGCGTTAAAAATTTCGTTTCCTAGCATATCTATATCGCATTAATATTTACATTTTAATGCCAACAACATCATTAACAGTAAAGCAAACGCAAAAACAATGATAATAAATAAGTTCTTCTGTTTAGATAAAGATGCACCCATATATTCGCCAACTTTACTTAGCGAAGAAGAACAGCCAATAGAAAAAGTGCCTAGCCCAAGAATAAGGACAATCATTCCAGATATTAACAGCCAATAATCTCCTCTAGCGTAATTTAAAGGAGCAACACCAGTCCAAGATAAAACTAAAATGATAAAAACCATCGGAATGATGCTAAATGAAGCGCTAATAAATGCATGTGAGTATCTGTTTTTCATTTTTCCATTTAAAACTTCGCAACTATTTTACAACCATTGAGTGTTTTAATAAATATGTTTTATTTATTATTTTCTATAATTAAAAAGCCCCATTTTTCGTGGGGTTTAGTTAGTATTCAAATAATAGGGTAATTTAAAAACCCATAGAAGTGAGTTATAATTAAAGAAAACGCCCACATATTTCTATATGAGCGTATTCATAATTATTCATTAATTATTTCTTTTTAAATAAGGCGATAAAGTCTGCCCAAGTTTTCTTTTTAATCACAAACCAGACGAGTGCAAATCCCGCAATGCCTGCTGCTAAGATAGAGGCAATCACAATTCCTGCAATTGCTCCACCACCAAGTCCGGAATTACTTGGAGCAGGAGTTGGAGATACTGCTGGTTTATAAGTAGCAGTAACAGTAACATTTCCTTCTATCATGGTAAATGTTGTAGTTTCACTACTAGCGTCAGCAAATACTACTCCACTAGTAGATACCCATTTATCAAATACATAGCCATCTTCAGGAGCATCAGCGGTAATAGTAATAACTGTTCCTGCAATAGCAGCAACTGGATTTGCAGTACCTTTATTAACAGTTACAGAATATTGAACTGGGGCGTTATATTCATTAACCACTACGTTAGCGATTTCTCCAGCTTCGTGGGTATTAGTTTCTTTATAACGAACATTATATGTTCCTGAGACTAAATTTGTGATATCTGAACCAGTTCCATCAGCCCATCCTGATAATGTGCTTAGCTTATATTCCATTTCGGTGGTAACACCTTTAAGAACACCATCGTTATTGGCTTCAGTTGTACATGCTGTGGCACTTAATCCACTTGGAGCAGCTGGTCCATCAGCTTTAGAAATAGAATCACTTGCTGTACCAACAATAGAGCCGGATTCAACTGAACTAGTAACCACTACACTTAATGCATAGCCGATATCGTCTTCTGTTACTACATAAGAACTACTAGTAGCGCTACTAATAGGTTCACCATTTCTTCTCCATTGATAAGAAAGAGTGCCACTGTTATTTGTATCAGTAACTGTAGCAGTTAATGTTTCATCATATTTTAAGTTACCAGTGATACTTACTGTTCCAGTAAGAGCAGTTGCAGCATCTTCCCAAATGGCATAGAAAGTAACATCTTTATATAAATAGTAGTTTGCTTGAGCGTTATATTGAGTTCCACTAGCACTATTAAGAGCCCAACATTTAAATTGTTTTCCTGTTGGAGCAATAAAAGAACAGCTTGGTAAAGAATATTTTCCTTTATAGCTTCCCCCTGGCATATTACCTTGTCCACCGTTTGCGTCAAAACTCACTTGATGATTTGTGGCAATCTCCCAAATTGCATAAAATTTGATATTTTTATATAAGAAGTAGGAGGCTCCTTCTGAATATTTTTTTGAACTGGACGATGCATAGTTATCACTCCAATACCTAAATTCTAAATCCTGTTCATATTCTGGGGGAACAAACGAACACTCAGGCAATGTGAAATATCCTTGAACGTTTGAAACAGGATCCATTGTTCCACTTCCACTATTAGAATCAAAAGAAACATTAAAATATTGCGAATCAGATACTAATCGATAAGTTAGATAATATCCATCATATTGATCTCCATCAGTAGCTATATCAGCAAAATATCCATCAATTGGAGTTGTTGCAGCATTAAGCAAATATGATGAATTTGTTAGATTACTCTTATATTGATTAGAAGAAACAAGTGTAATTAATTTACACTTAGTAAGAGTTACTGAATAAGTGTATAAAGCTGTAGTTATACTGCTTTCATTATGTACGTTAAGATAAAGTTGTCCTGTTGTATTTAAGACAATGCTATTGACATAAATTGAGGCATAATACTTTTCGTTTTTGCTTACGGTATGTCTAAGCACTGCATTATCTAGAAGTTGAAATGTATCTGCTTCAATCAAATTATTAACATCATAATTGTAGCCAGTAGCGCCTAAAGTAATATTCACACTCACGTTGCCACGAATTGTAAATGTGCCAGTAACTTTAACTCTGTTTTGCCAAGAAGTGCTGTAAGATTCATCGGAATTAGGATCAGATGTAATAGTTAAGTTCCCTTTTTCAAATCCTAAATTATAAAAATAAAGGCCAGCATGAAGCTCAATTGTAAAATTCTTAGATTCCTCATTAAGTCCATAAAGAGAAATATATCTATCATAATCATCAATGTTCTGGGTATCATAAACCTTTAAAACACCTGTTGACGAATCGTACTCCATATCCGCACCAAGGCTACTATCATTAGTTGAAACAGTCTTATACGCTGGATTTATATGTAGATATCTTCCATTTTCAAAAGTAGTAGAAGGCTTGCCATCTACACTACTTAATTCAATTTTAATTTCAGAGCTTAAAGCATTTGGATACTCTACTGCGTGTGTTACTTTGACTTCTCTACTTAGTTGCAAACCAAACAAAAAACCAAACGTTAAAGTAATAGAAAGTAAACTTGCTACTATCCAATTTCTTTTTGAATTCTTCTTCATAAATACCTCCAGGTATCAATATAAAAATATGTAGTATAACTTAAAGCAGTTTTAATACGACTAAATTATAGCAATATTAGTTAATTAAACCAATTATAAATAATTGTTAAGTTCTAAGATATCCCCACACAACCTGGCAAGAAGAATAGTTCCAATTTGATTCCCAAGTAGATGGGCAGTTCACTAGCCTTGCAGTTAAACACTACAATTACCATCCTATTGGAGAATTGTTTTAAGCTCTTTTTTAACATAATCGATATCGCCATTAGAAAGAATTGGAATAAGCTTTTGTATTTGTTTTTCGGATTTATTCCACCATTCAAGCTTTTCTAATAATTCAATCGTTTCATCATCAAATCTTTTTCTTATGACTTTGGCTGGATTACCAACAGCCACTGAATAAGGAGGAATATCACTACCTACGACAGAGTTAGCGCCAATAATGCAGCCATCACCAATATGGACACCTGGAAGAATAACAGCATTTTGGCCAATCCAAACGTCGTTTCCCACTATTGTGTCTCCTTTAAATGGTAAATCATTTATTTTTGGTGGGTTTTGTTCCCAACCTTTAAAAATATAAAAAGGATAAGTGGAAGCACTATTCATTTGATGATTAGCCCCATTCATAACAAATTCTACATTATGACCAATTTGGCAAAACTTACCGATAATGAGCTTATCGCCTAAAAAGTCATAGTGATGAGTTACTCTACTAGCAAAGTTTTGCCCATCATAATATGAATATTTACCGACTTCGATATTTCTAGTAGATACAATTAATGTTGGTTTTATATAAATAACACTTTCATCTCTAGATTTAAGTGGATATATCTTTCGCCAATCTGGTTTGTCAGCGTCATGGGCCATGTCCATTAGTTTATTGGTTTCAGTATCACTTAAATCTAAAAATTCAGCAGCGTTTACATTAAATGTAAGGATTAACGCTATAACTTTGTCAAAAGACATATCAGTTAATCCTGTTTCTAATTTGTTAATCATTGATTTATGAGTGTAACCTAACGCCTCCGCAAATTCTTGCTGAGACATATTGTTATCTAAACGAATCTTCTTGATTCTATCTCCTAATACTCTGTACGCCATTTTTTCTCCTTTTAGTTGGGTCGATATCGACCCCCTATTAACCGTATCGAATCCAACGCGTTTACGAAATCGTTCAATTTAAACTGGTCGAAATCGACCACGTTAACCGCCTATTTCGAGGGGTTTAGTTGCCGTTGCTTATTCTAATTATTTCTTTAACAACAGTCGCTGCATCAATCTTATTAATCATAAACAGTTTCTTTCCTGCATAATTCAAAGAAGCGCCTAAATCATAGCATTCTTCTTCGTCGATTATTAAAAACCTATCATGTAAATTAGAAAGCGTTCTTACTTTAATTACGCCATATTGTGATTCAAAACGTGATAATTCTTCGTTTTCAAGTTTCGATTTCGACGTGTTGCAAATTAGAACTTCAACACCTTCACTCTTATATTTTAAGAAAGATAGCGCTTTGTTATCACAATAAGGATCAACCAAGATTATTGACTTCGCCGCTTTTCTAATAATGCCTACAATGAAGTCAAACGCATCAAACCATTCACCGTTATAAAATAACGCCGTTTTAGGTAGGTCGAGTTTTTCAATAAACTTAAATACTTGTTTAAATTTGTGATTTGTTTCATTTTCAAATTCTAATTGCCTATTTTGTAGTTTCGCTAAAGTTAATAAAACATCGCCATTCTCTAAAATGAACTTTCTCATTTGAATAAACTTTCTTGCTATTTCGACGCTCATCTTGTCGGCGGTTTCACTTTTTAAAACTCCGGCTAATGCAATAATCCCATGTTCTGTATATACAAAAGGCAATTTTTGTTTTCCGCCTCTGCCAATATTTGAGGTCGCATTTTGCGACTTCAAAGTTTTAAATTCTAAAGAATTTAGTTGAAAGCAAAAGTCTTCTGGAAATCTAGCTTTATTTCTTTTCATTTGTTCATTTATTCTTTTTGTATCAACATCAAAAAAATCAGCAATATCACTATCAAGCATTACTTGTTGACCTCTAATGTTGTAGATACAATCTTCTATGTTCTTATTAGAAGAAATTGAAATAGTAGGTAATAAGCTATTATTCATAAAACTATGCTATTTTAATCACTTATATTCTACCATAGGATAGAGTTTCATTCTACCATTAACTAATAAAAAACAGTGACTTTATAGGTCCTTTCAAATTAAACGGGGAGTAACGGGAAGCACACCCCGTTCTTTTTGATAGGTTTATAACTTCGTTAAATAAAAAGGACCTCTATAATTTTAGGTAGCAAA
>DDQE01000055.1:8223-9227 GCA_002342545.1 Caryophanales bacterium UBA2450 | reverse complement strand
TCAATCGCATTCTTTAAATATTGATAATCAGTAATCGGCCACTTATATCCTAAGTGATAAAGGCTCTTATTGGTGAACTCATTATCAGAAAGGATGAAACTATGAGTGTGCATATCACTACTAGAATAGGAGATTAAAGAAGACACTAACATGCTCTTAGAATCATCTAACATCATCTCTTTCATCGACTTTAAGAATTCTTCATCACTCACTATTTCAATTCCAAATCCAAGTTCATTTAAAACGTAGATTATGTCACCCATCTGCACCATATGTGAGTTAGCAGAGTGATAGACGGTGAATTTGCTAGGAGTTTTGCTTAATAAAAGAATAGTCTTAGCCACTTCATCAATCGGAGAGAAGTCAACTTCTACATCCATAGAATTCACTGGGAATTTCTTTAATGTAGCGTAACCTTTTAAGTCTCTCATAAAGCCGTTAGTAATTGAGTTAGCCTGGAATTCTCCATCGCTTTGTCTACTCATCAAGTTACCAACACGGATAATCTTGCCGTCTAGCCCTTCTTTATCTACGGCTTCTAGTAATGCTTTTTCAGCATCAAATTTAGAGTGGACATATTTATTAGAAACGTCTTGTCCAAAGTCTAACATATCTTCTTTCATCCTAAAGGATGAAGCAAATTTCTCATCAATATTTTCGCCAGCGACGGATAGAGTTGAGATTTGGACTAATCTTACTTTCTTCTTTTTAGCGATTTCAATTAAGTTTTTCACCCCTCCAACATTAACGTGTTCGATGATATCGTCATTTGCAAAGTGCTTCACTATCGCTGCGGAGTTAATAATTAAATTGAAATCATAATCTTTAAGTTTCTCGCCTAAAGTTTCATCAGTGACATCTCCATCCACTACAGTGACATATTTGTTCACTTCTTCAGTTAAAGGAGAATCAAAATAATACGCTAATAAGCCTAATAAACGATCTTTTGGATTAAGCTTTCCACCTCTAATTAAAGCGATAGTGGCAACCTTTTGATCTAATAA
>DDQE01000055.1:0-8178 GCA_002342545.1 Caryophanales bacterium UBA2450 | reverse complement strand
TAACTTTATATTCATCTTTAGTGTCATTGACTTCTTCAACAACGTTATGGGCTAAACTACCTAGTTCAGCTTTTTGTTCTTTAGACTCTACTTTAGTAGGTTCTTCGCTTTCTACTCCAGAAAGAGAATTAATATGTTTTTCAAGCTCTAAAACTGTAGAGTAATCAAAGACATCTCCATAGGCAATTGGTAAACCCATATTTAAAGCGTGCATCGCTACTTTAGAAACGCTTAAAGATGTACCTCCCATTTCAAAGAAGTCATCATCTACTCCCACATTATCTTTACCTAAAGCTTTCTTAAATAATGTTAAGAGTTTTTCTTCTAATTCATTAGAAGCAGATTTTACTTCTTTCTTTTCTTCTTTAACTTCGATTTCTGGAAGTGATTTCTTATCAATCTTACCGTTAGGGGTAAGTGGGAATTTATCTAACTGCATCACCACTTTAGGAACCATATATGGGGTTAAATATTTACCCATATGTTCAAGTAATTGATCTTTATCAACTTGGCTTGAAGCAGTAAAGTATGCCGCTAAATAATCTCCTTCTGGGCTTTGTTTAACTAAAATAATACTTCTAGTAACTGAATTATAGGAGTTAAGGACTCTTTCAATTTCATCAAGTTCCACTCTTAACCCTCTTAATTTCACTTGGTTATCAAGTCGACCAAAGAATTCAACGTTACCTTCTATGTTGATTCTAGCCATATCACCACTTCGATAAGCTTTTAAGCCGTTAATTTCAATAAAGGCTTCTTTAGTTTTTTCTGGTAGACCTAAATAACCAAGACCAACTGATTCGCCAGCAATAGTTAAATCGCCAATCGCGTTAATTGGTAAGATATGTCCGTGTTTATCTAAAGTATATACTTTAGAGTTCGCAACTGGCTTACCAATAGTCATATATTTATCTTTAACTAAAGCGTAAGTCGCGGTAATTGTAGTTTCAGTTGGGCCATATCCATTTAAAATATTCGCGTTAACTCCTAAATTTCTAAGTCGGTTACATAATTCCATAGGTACAGCTTCGGCACCCATATCTAAATATTTAAATTCTTTTAAAGCGTCCACGAAGACATCAATATCTAATAAGTTAGAAACGAATGATGGAGTCATGAACATATATTTCACGTGGTTTTCTTTTAAAGTTTTAGCAAGTAGCATTGGATTTTCAATTTCTTCTTCGCTCGCGATTACTGCAGTATAACCATGAGTTAATGGAACAAATTCTTCTTGCAAAGAAGCATCAAATGATAATGAAGCAAAGGAACAACTTACGCAGTCTTCTCCAATATCTCGATAATATGTTGTTGCTAAATTAGAGCCATCTAAAACATAGTTAAGTAAATTCTTATGGGCAATCATCACGCCTTTTGGTTTTCCGGTTGAGCCAGAAGTATAGATAACATAGGCCATTGAAGAAAGAGGAATCTTAACATCAGGATTTTTATTCTCTTTACTTTCTAAAAGATCCTCAATCGCTAAAGCCTTCACTTTTGTGGATTTAATTAAATCTTGTTTTTGCTTAATAATTTCACGGGTGGAAATTAATAATTTTGAGCCTGAGTCAGTAATAATATAACTCACTCTTTCATCTGGATATTTTGGATCAACTGGAACAAAGGCTCCACCAGATTTCACAATACCTTGTCTAACAACATATGCTTCTTTAATTCGAGGCATAAACATCACAACACAATCCGCAAGTTTAACCCCTTCTTTAATTAAAGAATTAGCGACTTTATTCGCGGATTCATTGAGTTCCTGATAAGTTAATTTTCCGTTTTTGGCCACTACTGCCATTTTATTTGGTTTTTCTTTAGCTTGTTTTTCAACTAGCTTATTAACAGTAATGTCTTTAGGTATTTCAACTTCAGTTTGATTAAACTTCTCATATTGAGCTTTGTCAAACTCTGATAAGCAGTTAATATCTTTGATATTCTTTTTAGTTAATAACTCATTTAGGACTAATTCATATAAGCGTTTAAATGAATCAATAGTATCTTTGTTATACACGGCTTGGTCCCATTCAAAATGAGCGCGGTACTGACCGTTTTCTAAGAAAACATCTAAACCAAAATCACTCTTAGGAGTTTCGCTTTCCATTAAAATTGGAGTGACCTTAAAGCCGCCTAAAGTTTCAAAATTAAAGTTATCGCCTTGATAAGCGAAGATGACATCCGCTTTTAAGTTATAGTCGTTAGCGACATCACCAAAGGAATATAAGTCATTTTCCTCTAATCCTGATAAGAGTTCTTGCATCTCTTTAACTTTTGCTAGAGTCAAATCTTCTTCGTCGTATTTGATATAAACTGGTAAGGTTTTAACAAACATCGAAACGCTATTCATCACTTTCGAAGATTTTCTACCGTTATAGATAGTCTCATATAAGGCATCATCTTTATAGATGAATTTAGATAATGTGAAAGCAAACGCAAAGTTAAATAATGCGTTATTTGTGAGTTTATTTGAACTAACGTATTTACTAACTAACTCGTTATCTAATTCTAGTTCATAGTCAACAGATTGAAGTTTAGAAGTTTCTTCGACCTTCAAATCTTTCTTTAAAGTGTATTCTCCATCTACATCTTTAAGAACTTCGTTATAGTAGGCTTTAGCCTGATCTAGTTTAGGTGAGGCTAAATCTTCTTTTTCTTGAAGCGCAACTTCATAGCCACTATAGGTTTCTGGAGTTAATTTTTCTCCTAAATATGCTTTATCAATATCACCTAAAATAATCGCCTCAGATGTTCCGTCACATAAAATGTGATGGAAATCTAAGAAGAGATAGTTATCTTTTCCTTCATAGATTTCGACACGATAAAGCTCACCATCTAAAATAGCAAACGGTCTCACTAAAGATTTAATATCAATTTCTTTTTTAAGAATATCAACTTTAGCAGGGCTATTATTTCTTCTAGCGACAATGTCCCCACTATCATTCATATGAAGAATAGATTTTAAATATGGATGGTTATCAATGGTATTGCTAACTGCTTCTTTTAGCTTAACTAAATCCATCTTCTTATCTAATTTAAATAGATATGGGATGTTATAGTTCGTGCTATTAGGTTTAGAAACACATTCTACAAAAATACCTTCTTGAGTTTTAGTAAGAGGATATTCATCTAAAACTTCAAAAGTTTTGTCTTCTTCTTTATTTGCTAAAAACTCCGCTAAAGAAGCAATTGTGGAATGGGCTTTTAAATCACCATTATCCACAGACTTGTTATATTTCTTTGATAATAGAATTGTAAATCTAATGGAGCTAACAGAAGTTAAGCCCACTTCAAAGATGTCGTTAGTGACACCGAATTGGTCGTGCCCTAATACACCTTTTAAGATATCAAAGATATCTTGTTCATCGGAGTTTCTTGGCGCCACCATTTCTTCAACTTTAAGTTCAGGTACTGGTAAGGCTCTTTTATTCACTTTTTGGTTTTGATTAAGAGGGATCTTATCAATTTGCATGGTGTAAGCAGGCACCATGTAAGGTGGCTTTTGTTCTAAGATAAAGTTATTAAGTTCTTCAACGTTAATCTTTTTATCACTGACGACATAAGCGACGATGTATTTCACTCCACTTGGGTCAGTGAAATCTTTAACAGTCGCGTCTTTAATATCTTTAAAGTCTCTAATCACTTTTTCCACTTCCGAAAGTTCCACTCTAAAGCCGCGGATCTTCACTTGTCCGTCTTTTCTTCCGATAAAATCAATCGTCCCATCTTCTAATAAACGTACAATATCACCAGTTTTATATAATTTTTCAAATTTTTCTTCTTTGCTGAACCAGTTAGTTAAGAAAGCTTCAGAATTTTCTTTTTCTCTATTTAAGTAGCCTCTTGCCACTTGTGGTCCAGAGATATAGAGTTCACCACTAGTTAATATTGGCAATCTCTTTTTATTTTTGTCTAAGACATAAATCTTATAATCACTTAAGCATTTTCCAATCGGGATACGGTGATAGAATTTGTCCACTAATTGGAGAGTACAGAAGACTGTACCTTCGGTAGGTCCATATAAGTTATAGAATTTATAGCCTTTAGGAGGATCCATAGGAACTAACTTTTCTCCTCCAACAGCAAAGTATTTTAAGGATTTGACTTCAATCTCACTAGCAAACTGACGACCCACTTGAGTAGTCATAAACGCATGAGTAATTTGGTTTTTATTATAATATTCACCTAACTCCACTAAGTTGAGTCTCATCTCATCAGGAATGATATAGACAGTTGCTCCACTAGTTAAAGCTGGATATAAATCCATCATATCTGCATCAAAGCCATAGCTCGCATAAGCAGCGTTTTTACATCCCACTCCAAAATTAAATTCTTGTCGATAATATCTACAGAAAGAGAAGATATTGCCGTGTTCTAGCATTACGCCTTTAGGAACTCCAGTAGAGCCAGAAGTATAAAGCATAATAAATAAATCTTTTGGCGATGGTCGAGATTTAATTTCTGTATTATCTTTTAAAGATAAAAGTTCATCAGTAAATAACTCTTTACCTTTAAAGTCATCGACTAAATCATCTAATTCTCTATCTCTAATTAAAATAATCGCACTAGAATCTTTAACCATAAATGTTAATCTATCTTTAGGATAAGTTGGATCAAGTGGCTGATACGCTGCTCCAGACTTAATAACGCCTAAAGAAGCTAAAGCGATATATTCAGATTTCTTTACTAAAATAGAAACAACTTTCTCTTTTTTGGCCCCTAATCTAATTAATTCATTAGCGATCCTAGTCGAAATTTCATCAACTTCCTTGTAGGTATATTTTTTGTCTTTAAAGACCACCGCGACTTCATTTGGGTGTTTTTTCACTACTTCTAAGAAGTCGTCTAAAATGGTCTTATTATCTTCGATATAAGGGAAGTTAGTCTTATTAAACGAATCAAGAAGTTTTCTTTCTTCTTCATCAACTAAATCGATATCGATTAATTTTTCTTTCTTTAAGAATTCTACATTAACAACATCATACATTTTGATGATGTGTCTAATTGTAGATTCATTATATAAATCTGCTCGATATTCAACCCAGATAATATATTTTCCGTTTAATCTATGAAGTTCGATACTAAGTTTTTCTTTTCCGTCTTTTCTAAGTAAAGGTGTGACTTCAACTAATTTACCTTTATATTCACCAGAATAGAAATAATCACCTTGATAAGCAAATAAGACATCAGCGCTTACTCCAAGATCTTTAGCTAAATCGGCGAAAGGATAAATATTATGTTTAACATTTTCAATTTGTTCTTCATTTGTTTTAGTTAAGTATTCAGATATCTTATCTTCATCAGTGTAACTTAAATAAAGTGGATAAGTTTTAACATAAGAACCCACACTATTAAGTACCATCTCATCTCTTCCATTATGGACACTTAAGAATAAGGATTCATTTTCCATATTAATCTTACTTAGTAAGTAAGAGAAAGTTCCTAAAAAGAAGCTAGAGGTTTTAATTTTGAGTTTTTTAGTTAATTCTTTAACTTCTTTATCTATAACTTTTAAAGGAATACGGATATTACCCCAAGAGACTTCTTTATCTTGTTTATCTTCTACTGGGGTAGAGTCAGTTTCTACTCCTCCTACTAACTTTTCATAGTAGTCTTTTGCCTCAGCGTATTTTTTAGACTTTAGGTCTTCTACTTCTTTAAGGGAAAATTCATTCGCATCAGATTTTTCAGTTTCTAATTTCTTTCCTTCAAGAGCTTTTAAGAAGTCTCTTACAAAGATATGAATGGAAGTGCCGTCCATGATGATGTGATGGAAATCAAAATAGAAAATAAATTCTCCATCAACTTTAAATAATTTAAAGCGGTATAAATGTTTATCACTTAATTCATAAGGCTTAGAATCAATTTTAACTTCTTTAACTTCTTCTAGCTTAACTTTGATGTCTTCTTTTTCGATGTGTTTTGTAATATTACCTTCTTCATCAATTGATAAGACAGTGAATAAATATGGATGTGCTTCAAAAACCGCGTTAAGGGCTTTGTTAACACTTTCTAAAGAAACATCTTTTCCTAAATTAATCGTATTAGCGAGGTTATAAGCATCTCCTGAATTAAGTGAGGAGATATATAATCCTTGTTCGCTTTTAGATAATGGATAATTCTTATTCATAAGTTTTCCTCCTGAATTTTGATTTCAAATGGTTCTATTGATTCTCTTGTGACTGTAATCACCGAATCTAAATATTTAATTGTTATGCTTCGATAAGCTTTTTCTTTATAAATCTTCGTATCGTTTAACGGAAGAGAAGGAATATCTTTTATTTTTTCTTTTATTCCTGTTCCTAGACATTTTGTCAGTGACTCTTTATTAGTCCAGATCTCGTAGAATTTTAGATCACTTGTGATATATTTCTTTTCTTCGCTTGAAGAGATGTAATTTATTAAATCGTCCTCGACTGGCCTAAGCTTTTCTATATCCACTCCTATAGGGACATCATCTTTAATAAAGACCACGTATCCTTTAGAGTGAGAAATATTAAAAAAACAACTTTTACTTAAAGGCTTACCAGATTCATTAAGATAATATTCCCCAATATATTTGTTTTTTAAAATCATAGATGCTGCTTTTTCTTTTTTGGTTTCCTCTAGTTTATATCTAGATAATTCATTGATATTTTTATCACTTAAAAATGAAGAAAGCAAAAGACTTTCGAGTGATTTTGTATTTGTATTTACAAATAGCAAAGTTAAAGTACGCACGTAATTATTATAACGAGTTTATAAATAAAAAAAACCAAAATTGAGATAAAATCTCTAATATTTGGTTTTTAGTTAAGATTTTTTAGTTAATTAGAACACTACTGAGAAAGAAACGGTAGAAGCACTATAAACAGCATTATTCTTTAATCCTGCAGTTGCTGTTAAGTTAGAACCAATATTATTTTCTGCTGCTCTATTTAATTCAGCAATATTAGCGTCTAAGAATGTTGATGCGCTTGATGTATCTGAGAAATAGAAACATAAGAAATAGTCACGATTTGCACCTTCACCTTTAAGAGCAACGATAGAATCCGCTAAAGAAGTACCTGTAAATTTAAAATAATCACTATATCTAGTTAGTGATTGTTCAGCATTATAAATAGTAGCGCTATATCCACTACCTTCTAATTTACTTTTAGCAGAACTTGAAGATTCACTTTGTGAACAGCCAACTAAACATAAAGAGCTAGCTAATAATAAACTTGCCAATAATTTTTTCATGTAATTACCTCCAATAATTAATATTTTATAGTGTTATTATACATCGCCATTTGTCACAAATGTGTCACAAAAAAATCACAAATCATCAAACATAAATTCATTAATCCATTTTCTATACATTTAAGTTGCCCTAGTGTATGAAAATAATGATCTCCATTTTTTAAAGCAATTATAACTGCTAACAAGTCTCTATGCTACAAAGTTGGAGAACTATAGAGAAACTGAAAAGTTTTCTTAGTTCTACTAGTTTAGCCATAAAGATAATAAAAGCTTGGAATATCCAAGCGAATTCATTTGGGATTTCTTTTTCAGGTCTTACCCTCAGACCATATCTTCGTTTGGGATTTCTTTTTAAGGTCTTACCCTTGGACCATATCTGCTAAAAGATTATCCTTTGACAATGATATTTTGTAAAATAAAACCCTATTTTTCAATAGGGAATTAAGCTTTTTGGTCGGGACGACAGGATTTGAACCTGCGGCCTTCTGCTCCCAAAGCAGACGCGATACCAAGCTACGCTACGTCCCGATTTCTTTTATAGCACTAGTTGGCGCGCTAGAGAGGATTCGAACCCCTGACTTCAACATTCGTAGTGTTGCACTCTATCCAACTGAGCTACTAGCGCACGATTTTTGTGCTATATGATTTTATCACATTAATAATTTCTTTCAATAACATTATTAATGTTTTATTTTGCTGGAGGTTCCTGGGGGATTCGAACCCTCGATCATTGAGTTGCAGTCAATTGCCTTACCAGACTTGGCTAAGGAACCATGTGCAGCGATAGGTATTCTATCACTGCGTTTTTTTCTATTCAAGAAAGAGTGTTATTTTTGTATGCGAAACGCATGAAATTTATTTCATACTTGCCCTAACCCATAAGATTGTTGATTTTGCAAGTGTTGTTGGCTAAATCCTCACAAAATCACGCATTTTAAAACCTTACAAAAGCTTATT
>DDQE01000061.1 GCA_002342545.1 Caryophanales bacterium UBA2450 | reverse complement strand
ACTTTTTTCTTTACTGCTAGAAAGAAAAATGATGTTAACTGAATAACACCATTTCTTTTTTAGTTTTTTTAGTTAATTATTTACTTTTTCCGTAAATAAGAATTAAGAAGTAAATAACTCTAATTAAAATGTAAATAAAATCTACATAGAGTGTGAATGCGCAATAAAGTTCTAAGTTTGTACTCATCTCACCACGTTCAGTAATCTTTTTAATATTCCAAATATCAAAGATAGTAATGAACATCATCGCCGCAAAGATCGCAAACGAGATAACCCAATATAAAGTACTAGAGCGCATTAATAAATTAACTAAGATTAAAATGCCAGAACCCATTAATAAGCCAAAACCTAGCATTAATAATGGAGACATATTGCCTTTAGAAATAACGGCAATCAAAGTTAATAATAAGAAGATACCTGAGGTAATACCAAACGCCATTCCTAAGATCTTCCAGTCAATAAAGATTGGGAAGGAAGATAATAAGACACCCATGAGCACGCAATATATAATCGCAGGCACAAGAATTGAGTGACGTCCTCTTAAGAAAACTAGATTGATAACAAATGTCATAATGACTAAAGTGACTGCACTGCCAATCATTAATCCAAGATAGACATTTCTAAATGTTTCTAAGTCAGGACATTTATAAGCTAGTAATGCCCCTACACCAAAGGCGACACCTGTAGTAAGAGCCAAGCCAAGGAACATATAGAAGAAGATTTTAGCAAAACTAAGATTTCCGCTTCTAGATTTTTGGCCAACTACTTCTGGATTTGGAGATTCATAAATTTGATTATTCATAAAATCCTCCTTATAAAATGTTTGTTAATAATTCTTCAAAAGATTCAATCTTTAAAGAGGCTCCTCCAACTAAAGCGCCATCAACATCTGGACAAGATAAGTATTCTTTAACGTTGACTGGTTTAACTGATCCACCATATAAAATACGGATTTCTTCAGCAACACCACCAAACATTTCCTTTAAGATACTTCTAATATAGCTACAAATATCTTGAGCAATCTCGCTAGAAGCATTTTTACCAGTTCCAATTGACCAAACTGGTTCATAAGCAACAACTAATCTAGCGACTTGTTCGGCTGTAAAATCTTTTAAGCCTTCTTTTACTTGCTTACCAACTACTTCTTTAGTTTTACCAGCGTCAAATTCCGCTAAAGTTTCACCAACGCAATAGACTGGTACCATATTATTCTCAAATAAGGCTTTCATCTTTTCATGGCATTTTTCATTAGTTTCATTATCATAGGCTCTTCTTTCAGAGTGACCGATAATCACCCAATCAATGCCAAATTCTTTTAACATTGGAATAGAGACTTCTCCAGTATAGGCGCCATGGTCCATAAAATGGACGTTTTGAGCAGCAACAATCATATCTTTAGAAGCATGTTCTTTTACAGTTGCTAAAGATAAATAAGTTGGAGCGACGCCAATTTCAATGTTGTTCTTTTTTGCTAAAGCAGCAAATGGAACACTTGCTAAAGCAAATTCTTTTGCTTCAGAAGCAAGTTTATTCATTTTCCAGTTGCCAAGTAATAATTTTTTTCTCATTATTTGATAACATCAATTCCTGGAAGATGACCGTCATTTTCAATCATTTCCAAAGATGCTCCTCCACCAGTAGAGACGTGTGAGAATTTATCTTTAAAGCCGAGTTTTTTAGCAGCAGAAGCAGAATCACCACCACCAATAACAGTGAATGCATCTTTTAATTCTGCACAAGCTTTACAAACTGCCACTGTGCCAGCGGTAAATTCGTCTCTTTCAAAGACACCCATTGGACCATTCCAGAAAACGGTCTTAGCTTTAGAAATTTCTTTAGCGTAAATTTCTCTAGTCTTTGGACCAATATCCATACCTTGGAATCCATCTGGGATATCACCTTCAACAGTTCTGATATCAGTTGGGTTTTCAAAATCATTAGCGACCACTGCATCTACTGGAAGTAAGATCTTACCAGTATCATACATACGTTTTGCATATTCAACTTGATCGGCTTCAAATGGGGAATTACCAACTTTCTTACCAAGAGCAACAGCGAAAGTATAGGCCATCGCTCCACCAATAATGACTTTGTCACATTTCTTGAGTAAAGAATCGATAACTTTGATTTTATCAGAAACTTTAAAGCCGCCTAAAATAGCAACATAAGGATGTCCACTAGCAGGAACATTAACGACTTTCTCTAAAGAGACAACTTCTTTTTCAACTAAGTAGCCGATAGCGACTTGCTTTCCTTCGCCTTTTAAGATTTCAGGAATGCCGTATGTAGAAGCATGAGCTCTATGAGCACTACCAAAAGCGTCCATCACAAAGGCATCACCTAAACTTGCCCATTCTTTAGATAATTCTGGGTCGTTTTTCTCTTCACCCTTTTCATAACGGGTATTTTGCATTAATAAGACTTCTCCGTCTTTTAAAGAGGCAACAGCAGCTTTTAATTCTTCTCCTCTAGTAGCTGGGCAGAATTTCACTGGTTGACCTAATAATTCGCCTAAACGAATCGCGACCGGAGCCATATTATTCTTTTTCTTTTGTTCTTCAACAACTTCTGGAGCTTCTTTGTGTTTCACTTTACCTAAGTGAGACATTAAAACTACTCTTGCACCTTTACCGATTAATTCTTTAATAGTAGGTAAAGCAGCGACGATTCTGTTGTCATCGGAAATGACTCCACCTTTTTGAGGAACGTTGAAATCGACTCTGACGATAACACGTTTTCCTTTTAAATCTTTCATGTCTTTAACTAATAACATGTTTTTTCTCCTTTATAAATATAAAGCGCCCAAACGAGTGGGCGCTTATTTTGTTTGTTAACTTATAATGCCCTAATACTTATTTTAATTCTGCAAAGTATTTAATGGTTCTCACCATTTGGGAAGTATAAGAGTTTTCATTGTCATACCAAGAGACAACTTGGACTTGGAATAAGCCATCAGAGATCTTGGTGACCATGGTTTGAGTAGCATCGAATAAGGAACCAAATCTCATACCGATAACATCGGAAGAGACTAATTGTTCTTCAGTATAACCGAAGGAAGCACTTGCTTGAGCTTTCATAGCAGCGTTGATTGCTTCTTTAGTGACTTCTTCACCTTTAACAACTGCCACTAAGATAGTTGTGGAACCAGTTGGAACTGGAACACGTTGTGCACTACCAATGAGTTTACCATTGAGTTCAGGAATAACTAAGCCAATAGCTTTAGCAGCACCTGTACTATTTGGAACGATATTAGCAGCACCAGCACGGGCTCTTCTTAAATCACCTTTTCTGTGTGGTCCATCTAAGATCATTTGATCACCAGTATAAGCGTGAACTGTGGTCATGATACCAGATTGAATTGGGAATGCATCATTAAGAGCTTTGGCCATAGGGGCTAAGCAGTTAGTGGTACAGCTAGCAGCAGAGATAATAGTATCTTTGCTTGTTAAGGTCTTTTCATTGACTGAGAAGACGATAGTTGGTAAGTCATTTCCTGCTGGAGCAGAGATAACGACTTTTCTAGCACCTGCGTCGATATGAGCTTGTGCTTTGGCTTTAGAAGTATAGAAACCTGTACATTCTAAGACGACATCAACACCTAATTTACCCCAAGGTAATTTTTCAGCTTTTGGTTCTGCGTAGATGGTGATTTCTTTGCCGTCCACTGTAATAGAACCTGGTTGAAGGACCGCTTTGGTTTCTTCGTCGACGACTGGTTCTTTAGAGGAAACAGTGTGTAAATTTTCTCCGACGACTCCGCAGTATCCACCTTGAGCGGTGTCATACTTTAATAAATTAGCCAACATCTTTGGGGAAGTTAAATCGTTAATCGCGACGATTTCATATCCTTCAGCACCAAACATTTGTCTAAATGCTAAACGGCCAATACGACCGAATCCGTTAATTGCAACTTTTACTGACATTATATAAATGCCTCCTTTTTCACTGCGTTATATAGTTTATACTATATGTATTTTTTTGTGCAATAAAAAAGTATCAAATTTATTTTTTGATACCTTTTAACTAACCTAGTTATGTTCGTTAATGTCCACTAAAACGTTATTTTTAAGTTCATATAATAGACTCGTAATTTTAGAAAGATATTTATCTTTTTCGGTACTTAATTTTTCTAGGCACATTCCGATTTTTGAAGATATATCAAAATCAAAATCACTAAAAATTTTTAAATAAGAATTAAGATTTTTTAAGTCGAGATTGTCCCTATTGATAAGTAATAAAAATTCTTTAGAGGCTCTTACTAAATATTGATAGTCATTTATGTTACAGTGTCGACCTTGATACATAACAACTTTTATAAAAAGTCTGGGGTTACCAGACTCATTTATTAATATAATCCTTCTTTATATTCGCCTTTATCGACTAAAGCTTTTAACGCTTTAACAACACCTGGCTTATCTTCTTTATAAGTGACTCCAAACCACACACTAGAGGTTTCTAATACTTTTAATGTTGCTTTACCTTCATGAACAAGTTCATCCACCACTGTTGGGATTAAAAATTCGGATTTAGGAACATTAATATTTTCTTTTAACCACACTGGGAAGCGGTTTTTAAGATGTTCCAATAAATCTAAGTTAAAGCAGAATAAATTCATTGACACGAGTTGAGTTGGAGGTACTTTAAATTCTTCAGAGCCATCTAATGGTTTACAGACGATTTCTCCGTTCACTTTTTCAATAGAGGACTCCACTAACTTTGTTAAATAGCCATCTTTACAGAAGGCTACACCTCTTTTAACTGCTCCATTTTCGGTCATAGTGTTACTGACGTTAAAGGCAACATTCGCGTATTTACCTCTACTACCTTTAGGTAAAGAGGCTAAATATTTATAAGCGACTTCATACGTTTCTTTGCCGTAGAAGTCATCGCCGTTAATAATAATGAAATCTTCTTTAATTAAATCTCTAGCAGCGTAAATAGCGTGCGCTGTGCCCCATGGCTTTTCTCGCTCTTCAGGAACGCTAAATCCAACTGGTAAATCATCTAATTCTTGGAAAGCATAATCTACTTTGATTAATTTCTCCACTCTTTTACCAATTGAGTTTTTAAAGTCTTCAAAGAAGGCTTTCTTAATAATAAATACTACAGAAGAAAATCCTGCTCTTTTCGCATCATAAATCGAATAGTCAAGTAAGAAGTTACCTGCTTCATCCATTTTCTCCATTTGTTTAAGTCCGCCGAATCTACTTCCCATACCAGCGGCTAAAATTACTAGTTGCATTCTTAATATTCTCCTTATTCCTAATATATTATATATTACTATTCAAAAGATTGTATCCCTTTAAATAAAGTTGATAAATCTATCTCTAACGCTTTACATATTCTTTCTAATATTAATAAAGACGGATTTCGGTTTCCTCTTTCTAAATCAGAAATATAGTTTTTATTAATATTAGACTCTAAAGCTAAATCTAGTTGAGACATTCCTTTTAATTTTCTTAAATACCTTATACGCATTCCAAGTTGAGTCAATATGTTCATAATTTAATTCCTTTTAAATGTAGATATAGATTATGCAAATCTCTAAACATATGATTAACATTACTTTTAGTAATAATGATTCCTAATTCTTCAGATAATTTATTAGCTAAATCAAGCATTGATAAAGATTCATTATCAAGACGGAAATAGCAAAGTAATTCTTTTTTTGGATTATGTAGATTATGAATTCCTAATTTATCATCGATATATTTAATCTCTTTGATTTGTCTTTTTGCTACCTCAGTAGTTTTCGACATATTAGCGATATCTAAATTAATTAATCGATTCGTATTATTTGTGTAATCTCTATAGGCTCTAGCGTTTTCAAATTCCATACAGGAATTAGCGGCTCCTATCATAATTAGGAAGTTAGAGATTTGATCGCCCTTTTTAAAATAGATGACGTATTTATCTCGACGTTTCACTATTTTCGTGGACATCTCAATCTTTTTATATTTTAAGAATAGTTTTGATAACCACTTCGCGTAGTTCTCACTAACTGTGGTGATTTCTAAATGATAATTACTAGTTTCTGGAGAATTTATAGAGCCACTAGCAAGAAAGGCTCCTGCTAAATAGCCTGATATTGTTTCATCGTTATAGACAATATCTTTTGATATCTTTCCTTCCATAAAAGAGACATGGAGTCGATCAAGTAAAGAGTCTGCATCAAAAATATATAATTGATAATAAGTTTTCTTTTTGCGGTTTTTAGATTTATCAAATTTTAATTCAATTTGATATTCCTCTCCTAATTCTTTAATAGAAGAATAGATGAATCTCGCAATTTTAGCGTTTTCAGTTTTTAAAATAACTTCAGTTTTCTTATTCACAAAACTAATAGAAGCATTGATTCGAATATAGGCACTTAAAAGAGCTTCTTTTCTTTCATTAGAAAGAATGACTTCACTCACTAATTCTTCTTTTACAATTTGAGAAAAAGTTAACTGTTTATCCATTATTCTTTATTAAGACTTGGTGAATCTCTATGAATTACTTGAGTACGATATTTTTTAGAGAAATAATCCGCTAAATAGTTAGCGACAAATGTGGAACGGTGTTGCCCACCACTACAAGCAATGCCTACTGTATAGGAGCTTCTACCATCTTTAGCGACTTCTTCTAAAGAAGTAGATAAATATTTTTTAAAGTTTTCTAAAACTTCTTTAGTGACATCAAAAGACATCATATAGTCAATTACTGGTTGATCAGCGCCATTAAGTTCTTTTAATTTCTCATTCCAATAAGGATTAGGAATCATTCTCGTATCTAAAAATGTATCAATTCCTTGAGGGATACCGTTTTTAATTCCAAAGGAAATAAATGTGACAGATAAAAGTTTATCATCTTCAATACCCTCTAAAAATTTATAGACCATCGCTCTAAGTTGTTTAACACTTAAAGAAGAAGTATCAATATATAAATCGGCTTCGTTGACAATATCTAAAGTGTCTTTGACATCGAGTTTAATGGCATCAGTTAAAGATAGTTTAAATCTGGCACTACGAGGATGAACGTGTCTACTTAACGCATAGCGTTTATTTAGTTCATATTCAGAGCAATTTAAAACAATAAAGCGATAATTCGCATCATTTCTCTTTTTTAATATTTTAAAGATTTCATTTCCGCTTCCAGCGTTTAACATTAAACAAAAATTATTTAATTCACTTTTCTCATTTAATAAATCATCCACTACCGCGTTAATAGAGTTAACTGTCGGATTTTTAATTACTAAATAACCAAGTTCTTCAAAAACGAACTCTACGCTAGATAAACCAGACCCACTAGGACCAGCAATCACTACAACGTTTTTCATTTGCTTAAATACTCCTTAATAGATTTACTAGCGACCATCCCATCATGCTCTGCTAAATAGATTTGACGGATATCTCTAGGAAGAACATCTCCGCCAGCAAAACAGCCTTCTACTCTAGTAGACATTGATCTATCTACAGGAATATTTCCCCATTCATTTTTAATATCTAATTTAATAAAAGTGGTATTTGGGTTTTGTCCCACAAGTGGAAAAACGCCTTGAACTGTTAACACTTTTTCTTCTAAAGTTTCTTTATTTTGGATTCTTACAGCCTCTAGTTTATCTTCCCCAATAAATTCTAACGGAATATATGGAGTCATAATTGTGACATTATCAAATGATTTCAATTCATCAACAATCTTCATAGAGCCACGGAATTCATTTCTTCTATGAATTAAATATAAGTGTTTTACTAAGTGAGCAAGGTACACCGCTTCTTTTAAAGCGGCGTTACCGCCTCCAATAACTAAAACATCTTGTCCTTTAAAGAAATGACCATCACATAAAGCGCAATAGCTTAAGCCATGCCCAAATAATTTATCTTCGTTTGGTAAGCCAACTTTTCTTTCGACTGTCCCACTTGCGATATAAACTGCTTTAGATTTATAAACACCATTTTTACCAGTTGAAATAAAAGTGTCGCCTTCTTTATCTAAAGAAATAATTTCGTCACCAATAAAATTAAGTTCATTATCTAAAATTCTTTGATAGAAAATCATCGCTAAATCTGGTCCAGGAATCTCTTTTTGACCAGGATAATTATCCACTCGAGGAGCGATATTAATTTTTCCTCCTGGCATGCCCATTTCAATTAAGGCGACATTATAGCCTTCTTTTTTTAAAGCGATAGTACAACTAATCCCACTAGGACCAGCCCCAATTACCACAACATCAAATTCCTTTTCCATATAGTAGCTTCTCCTTTAAATCGATATATGAATTAACTTTAAAAGTTGGTTTTACGTTTGGATCTATAATTCTTGGACCCCATGTCACTAAACAAGAATCAACATGCGCGTTATACGCGCTTAAAATATCAGAGGCGTTATCACCTATATATAAAGTAGATTCTTGATTAGAATTAAATAATTTAATCGCTTTTAATATTCCTTCCGCATCTGGTTTAGGATTTTTTACATCTTCAAAACCGATAACAACATCAAAGATGTTATCTAGACCGACACATTCTAAAGCATAAAGAGCTAGTCGATGCACTTTATTAGTGACTATCCCTAATTGATACCCCGCTTTTTTAAGTTCTAAAAGAACTTCTTTTGAATTCTCATATTTTAAAGTATGAGTTGCATATAATCCTTCTGAAACTTTACTAAATTCTTTAAAAATAAAATCTAATTCTAAGTCTGGAAATTCTTTCGCTAAAGTCTTTTTAATTGGCGGACCAGAGAAATAGAAAATTTCTTCATCAGGAGTATAAACTCCATCACGATATTTATCGTAAAGTATATGAAAAGACTCTTTTAAAAGAGGATCAGTGTCAATCACTGTTCCATCCATATCAAAAAGTAGAGTCTTATACTGTTTCATGTTTTTTAGATAATCCTTGAATTAAATATATAATTCCACATCCAAATATGGATAATACTCCTAAACCAATAATTAGAAGCAATAAGCCAGTATTAAAACTATCAAACATCATCGTGTTAGTTCTTTCTCCGCCCATATAAATAGCGCCTAAAACAATAAAGACAACGGAGACCGCTAATAAAACAAAACTAGAAATAGAAGAACCTAATAGACTTTGATTTTTAAACGATTCTTTCTTTCTATTTAATAAGTATCTTACAAAATGGTTCATGAATATAGCAAAGCAGCCCGCTACTACAAAGACCATCGCCCAAATCCAGCTATAGAAGTTATCTGTACCCATATTATAGGCGTGACTTCTAAGAGGTTCCATAATGACACGGGTAAGCCCATACCACACTATATAAGAGAAGGCTAAATCACCAAGTTGAAGATATTTTCTTAAACCTTTACCAAGCGCAAATCTAATAAAGAAATAGCCGGCTAAATTAGATAAGAATTCAATATAGAATAACGGCAAATAGATATTTCCAATAGCGGCAGGTCCTAGCTTTTCTGAGAAAGCCATATTGTTAAGTACCATCTTTGGAAGGAACCATCTCCAACTAGAAGCAGCTACTTCAAAGCCATGTACTTCTGCATTAAAGAAGTTGCCCCATCTGCCAACTGCCTGAGCAATTAAAATTGTAGGGACGATAATATCGACCGCTAACCAAATAGAGTATTTTTTATTTCTCCAAATAAACCAAAGGACACCAACAACAATGCCAACTAAAGCACCAGTGATAATGGTTAATCCACCTTCCCAAATAGCTAAAGGTGACCACCACTCTCCGTTAGCGACTCTTTGAGCAAAGCTTAACCCTTCTGCGGTACGATTCCAGTTACCAATCACGTAGCCGATTCTCGCCCCAATAATTCCAGCAGGGAACGCAATTAGAAATGTTGACTCTAATATCCCGTGTTTGCCGTACTCAACATAAAATCTATGGTCACAAATAAAATAGACAAGAATTGCCCCGCCTAAAATACATAATGCGTACCAGGCAATAGAAGGTTTAACTCCTCCTGGAACTGTAAATCCTTGTTTAAAGGAGATACCGTTAACTAAAGGATAAGAGACATAATCCGCAATACTATTAGTGATAATTAATAAACCTAGTCCAGTAACTAATAAGCCACCAATAATGCTCCAAAATAAACCTTTATTAAGCTTAAGAGGAATTTCTTTACCGTAATAATGAATAATAAAAGCACAAACTGCGCTAGGAAAAGCAAATCCAAATAGCAAAGAACCAATCACTAACGCTGCCCATTCTCCACCTTTTAATTGGTAGGATTGGAAAATGGATAACATTATGAATGTTAATAAAATTAAAAATGCAGTAGCAAGATTATAGTAGGCTAACTTTTTAACTTCTAAAGGATAATTATTCGCTCTAGGAGTTGGAGATTTCACTAATTTCACACATTTATAAATGCTATAAGAGGCTAATCCCAGCGCCCCAACAATAGCAATAATCATAAACACTAAAGCTACCATATTAATTACCTAACACTTTCTTTAAATACTCGCCAGTATAACTGGATTTATTTTCACTTACTTCTTCAGGAGTTCCAGTCGCGACAACTTTGCCGCCTTTATCTCCTCCATCAGGTCCAATATCAATAATATGATCCACTACTTTAATAACATCAAGATTGTGTTCAATCACAATTACTGTATCCCCATGGTCCACAATTCTTTGAAGAACGGCGATTAATTGCTTCACATCATGAGAATGTAAGCCTGTAGTAGGTTCATCTAATAAATATAAAGTTTTACCAGTTGGTTTTCTTTGTAGTTCATAAGCGAGTTTAACTCTTTGAGCTTCTCCTCCACTTAATGTCGTTGCGGCTTGGCCAAGTTTGATATAGCCTAGTCCTACATCATATAAGATTTGGATTTTATTTTTAATTTTTGGATGATTGCTAAAGAAGCTTAGTGCATCTTCAACAGTCATCTCTAAAACATCATAAATTGATTTACCTTTATAGGTGACCTGTAAAGTTTCTTCATTATATCGTTTACCGTTACATGCATCACACTTCACATAAACATCTGGAAGGAAATTCATTGGCACTCGAGTAACACCCGCGCCTTCACATTTTTCACATCTTCCTCCAGTAACATTAAAGGAGAATCGACCTTTATCAAATCCTCGAGCTTTTGCTTCCACTGTATTAGCGAATAAATCTCTAATTTCATCAAATAATTTGATATAGGTTGCAGGGTTACTTCTCGGAGTTCTCCCAATTGGTTCTTGAGAAACATTCACTACTTTATCAATATATTCAAATCCAGAAAAAGACTTCACTTCTCCTGGGAAAACTTCTTTACCAGTAAAATATTTTTGAAGTTGTAAATATAATGTTTGATTCACTAAAGATGATTTTCCTGAACCGCTTACCCCGGTGACAGCGATAAATGTTCCTAAAGGAAATTTCACGTTAATATTTTTAAGATTATTAACTTTGCAGCCTTTTAATTCGATAAATTTGCCGTTACCTTTTCTTCTAGTAGTAGGTATTTCAATCTTTTTTCTACCGGTTAAATAGTCAGCGGTTAAACTATCTTTACATTTAAGTAAACCAGCGACATCTCCAGAATAAATGACTTCTCCTCCATGAATTCCAGCGCGCGGACCAATATCGACAATATAATCTGCTTGTCTAATGGTCTCTTCATCATGCTCTACCACTACAAGGGTATTACCAATATCTCGCATTTCTTTTAGAGTTTTAATTAATCTTTCATCATCTTTTTGATGTAAACCAATACTAGGTTCATCTAAAACATATAAAATACCAGTTAATTTAGAACCCACTTGAGTGGCTAGCCTAATTCTTTGAGATTCTCCACCACTTAAAGTCATCGCCATTCTGCTTAAAGTTAAATAATCAAGTCCGACATCACATAAGAAAGTGACCCTAGAATCAATTTCTCTAATCACCATATTCGCAATCGCTAAATCATTATCTTTAAGTTTTTCTTTTAAAGAATTTATCCAAGATTTTAAATCACCAAGTTGCATACATGTCACTTGGTAGATGTTTTTATTATCAATTAATACAGAAAGAGCTTCTTTATTTAATCTTGCTCCATTACAAGTAGTACAGACACTATCACGCATAAATTTCTCGTAATAGTCTCTCATAAAATCACTAGTAGTTTCCCCGTAAAGTCGCTCAACTTTAGACTTAACGCCTTCAATATAGCCAAGTCGATTCATCACGTTACCGCTAGAAGACTTGAGTTGATATTTATGAATTTCAGGAGATCCAATAAATAATATTTGCTTTTGTTTTTCACTTAAATCTTTAAATGGGATATCAGTAGGAACACTATATAAATCACAAAGCATTTTAAATTCTTGCCACTCTAGATTTTGTGTACCTACGGTGTTTTTATAATAATCAATTGCTCCTTGAGAAATAGAAAGTTCAGGATTAGGGACAAGTAAAGATGGGTCAGCTTCTCGCTTAATTCCAAGCCCACGACAATCAGGACAAAATCCCATTGGAGCATTAAAAGAGAATAATCGAGGTTCAAGTTTAGGAACAGAAAAACCACATATTGGACAAGTATGTCTATCAGAAAGCACTTTTTCTTCAATATCGCTATAAATAACTAATAAGCCATGAGACCAATCTAAAGCAGTTTCAATAGATTCAAAGATACGACTACGATTTTCTACTTTAACAATAATTCGGTC
The DNA here is from genome assembly GCA_002342545.1 of Caryophanales bacterium UBA2450. GTDB lineage: Bacteria > Bacillota_I > Bacilli_A > RFN20 > CAG-826 > UBA2450. The sequence continues at coordinate 14,211 of DDQE01000061.1, read as the reverse complement.
CACTACTAAATCGATATCGTGCTTTTTATTTTTATCGAGTGGTTTAAGTTCTTCAATTGTGGTAAAAACGCCATCCACTCTTAATCTCACAAAGCCATTAGACTTGATTTTATCTAATATTTCTTTATGAGTTCCTTTTTCTTTATGAACAATTGGAGAAAGGAGTTGAATCTTAGTTCCTTCTGGATAAGATAAAACAATATCAGTCATATTAGTAACACTAAAAGAGACAATCGGTCCATGATGAATTGGACAATATGGGATACCAACTCTACCAAATAATAACCTTAAATAGTCATATATTTCAGTTACAGTACCCACTGTACTTCTTGGGTTATGTGAGACAGATTTTTGATCAATAGCAATACTAGGAGATAAACCATCAATCACATCAACATCAGGTTTTTCATAATTTCCTAAAAATTGTCTAGCATAGCTAGATAAAGATTCCATATATCTTCTTTGCCCTTCGGCATAAAGAGTGTCAAACGCTAAAGTGGATTTCCCGCTTCCAGATAAACCAGTAAAAACCACTAATGCATCTTTTGGGATAGTGACATTAATGTTTTTAAGATTATTTTCTCTAGCGCCTTTAATAGTAATATTCTTTTCCATAGTGCATTTATTTTAGCAAGACAAAATAAATGTTTCTACTATTATGCGTGTATATTTAAAAATAACGGCTATTTAATTATCAAATCAATATTGTAGAGGAAAATTATATTTCTTTAAGGCGATAAATACATTAGTTAAGTTAAATAGATTACCGCTAAATTCAGTCTTAACTATTTTGTTAGGTCCTTTATGATAATAAAAGGTAATACAATAGACATGACTTTGATTGGTGTCAGCGAAAATAACATTAATTTTGATAATATCATCTTTTTTAATATTGAATTTTTTTCGTCCTAATATATATTTGATAAATCTGTCTTCGTTAACTTCAAAAATAGAAAAGAAATAAGAAAGAAAATTTAAAATAAATAATATTAATATTATTGATGCAGGAATAAATAATAAAAATGTATATTGCCCTTTATCAATAATGAATAATGGTAATAAAGAGCCCATTAACATTAATAAAAGGACAACAATATTAGCGATAAAAAAGAATTTACTCACCCTAATTTTCATCAATTAATTATTCTCCAAATTAAGGGCAGCAATTGCAGGAGCAATATCTGAATTATTTATATAAATAATATGGTCAAAGAATTCTTTATCTACTTCATCTGGCATTTCGAATTTATCAAAGAACTTATTCATCGCTTCTACAGGAATTGGATAATCTCTTTGTAAGTTTTGATTAGAAACCACTAAGCGGTCAAGATTCCACACCACTAAATAAGTTTCATTGAATAATTCTTTTAAAGGGAAGTTTCTTTTAACGCGAAATTCACTATTGATGTGAGTGGCGTCCAAAATCACAATGCCGTCAGGATCTAAAGCATAGGTTTTAGCAAGGTTAAGGAATATTTTCCACATCAAATCTTCATTGTTTAAATTAGCTTGTGAGCCTCCAATTTCTTTTCTAAGTTGGTCGCTACTAATTACATAAACGTGAGAAGTTTTAATCTTTTTTATGGTGCTAGAAAAATAGCTTTTTCCACTCCCTGGTACACCTGCTAAAACTACTAATTTATTCATAGCAATAATTCTACCATTATATTTATATAAAAATAAGAAAAAACTCCAATTTTTTGGAGTTTAGTTTCTTGAATTATAAGACTTATGCAAGTAATTGTTCTTTTAATTCTTTGACCACTTGTGGTCTATTAGCGAGTTCTTCTTCGCTTAAGCTAGAGACCTTTTCTTTTGCTTTAAGAATTTCTTCAGGGCTCACTTCACCAGCTTTAAGAACAGCTTTTTCAGCTTTCTTATAATCTTTCTTTAAGATTTTTAGAAGTTCTTCGTTTTGTTTGCGAATCTCAATCTTTTGTTTAACGACATTAAGATAGCTTTCTGGAACATAACTAGAGATGATTTTAGAACCTTCTCTCCATTGACGATAATAATACTTATGTCCGGAAATAACTTTCACAGAGATATAGCCTCTTGGCAAAGAAGCAATAACTTTTTCAATCTCGGAAACTTCGATTAATGATTCGATTAATACTTCTACTTGTCTTTCACTTTTTTTCATATCGTTTCAACCTTTCCTATATTAAACTACTTTTAAAAATTTAGTTCAACTTTTATTTTAATAAAATCTATAAGATGTTATAGAGATATGATTAAAGTCCAAATTTCTTAATTCTGTTCCATCTGTCTTGAGCGTATTTTTCCGCTTTAGTTAATAATTCTTCAGCGTGCTCAGGATTGACTTTTGGAAGTTGAGAGAATCTAGTTTCAGTCATAATGAAGTCTCTAAATAGAGAATAATCTGGCTCTTTCATATCGATAGTTAAGCCTGGTTTACCTTCAGCGACTAAACGTGGATCATATCTAAAGAGTTGGAAATAACCACATTCAACAGCTTTCTTCTCTTGTTTCATAGAGTTAGCAAGTCCGCCCTTAATACCGTGGTTAGCACATGGTGCATAACAGATAACAAGGGATGGTCCATTATAACTTTCAGCTTCTTTTAAGGCTTTAATAGCAGCCACTGGGTTACTACCTAAAGCGATTTGAGCAACATAGACATTACCATAACTCATAGCGATTAAAGCTAAATTCTTTTTAGGAGTGAGTTTACCACTAGCGGTAAATTTAGCAATACTACCAGTTTGACTTGATTTAGAAGATTGTCCGCCAGTATTGGAATAGACTTCGGTATCAAGGACTAAGATATTAACATCTTCTTCGTTAGCGATAACGTGATCAAGTCCGCCATAACCGATATCATATGACCAACCATCTCCACCAATAATCCATACAGATTTATCTTGTAAATCTCTTTCGTAAGCTAAGACCTTCTTCACTTCTTCATCTTTAGAGGCTTTAACTAAAGCCACTAATTCAGGAACAATCTTTCTAGAGGCTGCTCTATCTTTGATATGTTCGAAGTATTCTTCAATTTTAGCTTTGAGTTCTGGTTCAACTTCTTCTTTTCTACTATCTAAGATGGCAATCGCGGCTTTAAGTTTAGAGTCTGTTGCCACTCTCATACCATATCCGAATTCAGCATTATCTTCGAATAATGAGTTAGCCCAAGCAATACCTTGACCTTCTTTATCGGTACAGAATGGAGTAAGTGGAGTAGATCCACTATAAATGGAGGAACATCCAGTAGCGTTAGCCACTAACATATCTTTACCAAATAATTGGGAAACTAATCTATAGTAAGGAGTTTCTCCACATCCAGCACAAGCGCCAGAAATTTCCATATATGGCATCATGAAGCCAACACCTTTTGGAGTTGCTTGTAATGCAGCTGGTAATTTATCAGCTTTATAAGAAACGTGTTTGAATAAGTATTCAGCAGCTTCTTCTTGACCAAATTGAGATTTGGCTTCCACCATCTCTAGAGCCACTTTACCAGTCTTATTAGCGTTACATTCCGCAACACAAAGTCCACAACCAACACAGTTACGTGGGGAAACTTGGATTCGATATTGATGTCCTGGAACGCCCATTGCTGGTTTAACATCTTCTTTAACTAAAGCAGGTGCCTTAGCGAGTTCCTCTTCATTTAATAAGAATGGTCTAATTGTCGCATGTGGACAGACGAACGCACATTGGTTACATTGAATACAATTTTCTTTGTGCCAAAGTGGAACTCTATCAGCGATACTTCTTTGTTCTTTATAGGTAATATTTGGATTCATTGTACCGTCTAATAATTCAAATTCAGTGAATTTAGAAACTGGTAAATCGTCTCCACCTAAGTTACCCATAACAGCAACATAAGAATCAAAATATTCATCTCCAGTTAATGGGCGATCGAATTTTGGCTCTAATTCAGCCCATTTTGGATCAACTTTTACTTCTCTTAAGCCTTCAGTACCAGCGTCAATTGCCTTCCAGTTAAGTTCGACAACTTCTTGGCCTTTTTTAGCGTAGGATTTTTCAGCGAATTTCTTCATCCATTTATTGGCTTCTGCATATGGCATAATGTCTTGGTTAAGATAGAAGAAGCTAGCTTGTAAGATGGTATTGGTGTGTCTACCCATACCGATTTCACTAGCAATCTTATTCGCATCAATAACATAGAATTTAGCGTGTTTCTTGGCTAATTGATATTTAGCTCTATTTGGCATTAATCTCACTAAGTCTTCATCAGACATATCAGTGTTAAGTAAGAAGGTTCCACCTTCTTTTAAGTTTTTGATCATGTCAAATTTAAATAGATATGTATCTAAGCTACAAGAAATGAAGTTCGCGTTTTGGACATAATACGCACTTCTAATTGGGGTCTTACCAAATCTTAAGTGTGATCTAGTAACACCGCCCGCTTTTCTAGAGTCATAGGCGAAATATGCTTGAGCATATTGTCCGGTCGCATCTCCAATAATTTTAATGGAGGATTTATTAGCGGAGACGGTTCCATCACTTCCTAAACCGTAGAATAAGCAAGATGTATAATCTGCTTTAACGTGGAAATTATCATCTACAGGAATAGATTTATGAGTTAAGTCATCGTTAATACTAACGGTGAAGTCATGATGTCTCTTGTCAGAGGCTAAGAAATCAAAGACGGCTTTCACATCTTTTGGTTGAGTATCTTTAGAAGATAAACCATATCTTCCTCCGATAACTTCGATATCTAATCCAGCTTGTTTAATCACAGATACGACATCTAAGTATAATGGTTCACCAGTAGCGCCCATTTCTTTAGTTCTATCTAAGACCGCAATTCTTTTAGTGGTTTTTGGTAAAACGGCTAATAAATGTTTTGCGGAGAATGGTCTATATAAGTGAACTTTAACAACACCAATTTTTTCGCCTTTAAGTTCATCAATCACTTCTTTAGCAGTTTCAGTAACACTGCCCATAGCAACGATCACTCTTTCAGCATCTTTTGCTCCGTAATAGGTAAATGGAGCGTATTCTCTACCAGTAAGTCTACTTGCTTCTTTGAAATATTTTTCAGCATATTCAACGACTTTGTCATAGTGAGCGTTTTGAGCTTCTCTACCTTGGAAGTAGATATCATCATTTTCTGCTCCACCACGAGTTACTGGGTGAGTGTGTGGGTTTAAAGCACGAGCTCTGAATTTCTCGACTTTATCCATTGGAAGTAATTTCTTCCATTCATTTTCATCAACGAATTCAACGTTTTGAATTTCGTGAGAAGTTCTAAATCCATCAAAGAAATGACAGACAGGGGTTTCTGCATCAATCGCGACTAAGTGAGCAACAGGAGTTAAGTCAGCAATTTCTTGAACTGAGTGAGAGCAAATCATACAGACACCAGTTTGTCTAATTGCATAAATATCTTGGTGATCACCAAAGATAGATAATGATCTTGTTGCTAAGCTTCTTGCAGAAACATGTAAAACAACAGGTAATAATTCGCCAGCCCACTTATAAATATTTGGGATCATTAATAATAATCCTTGGCTGGCTGTGTAAGTAGCGGCTAATGCACCAGCTTGAAGAGCACCGTGGACCGCTCCAGATGCACCAGCTTCAGATTGCATTTCGCTAACTTTAACTACACTTCCGAAATAATTTTTTCTTCCTTTGCTAGCTTCCACATCAATCACTTCTGCCATTGGGCTAGAAGGAGTAATTGGATAAATACCAGCAACTTCAATAAAGTTGTAAGATTCTAACGCTGCCGCTGTATTTCCATCAACGGAAAGCATTGTCTTTTTAACTTCCATTATGTTTATCCTCCAAAAAATAACCAAGTTAAATATACACGCGTGTAAGAATACTTTCAAGGTAAAAAATTACCTTAAAGAAAAAAGGTAACGATTTTTTCCGTTACCCTCTATTTTTTATTTTTTCTTTCGCCTTTGTTGTTCTTCAGTAATTAGCTTTTTTAGTATCCTTAAATCAGTGTCACTTAAGACAACGTTTCTATCTAAAAGTCCGCCCACTAAAGTCATTCTTTTATAAATAAAATCAGATACTGAATCATATTGTTCTAAAGTAGCTTTTTTAATCGCTGGTTTTTTAATTAAAGTAGATGATTTTTCTTCTTCTTTATCAATAACATACTTTTTTAAAATAGGAACAAGTTCCATTAAGTTATATTCAGGATCCATATTCAAAGTAGGTTCAAAATAAGATAATTGTTCATTAATGATTTCTGGGTATATGCCTACTACTTTAGATAATCTTTCACTTGTTACATATTTCTTATTCATTTTTAAAAGTGAATGCAAAAACTTCTTCACTTCCGATAATTTTGGCTCTTTCATATACATCACCTTCTTAATTATCTTACCACTTAGAGATCTTTAGACAAAAAGAAAATGCTCATAGAAAACTACGAGCATCATCTTTATAAACTACTTAAATTAAGCAGCTGGGGTTTGCGCTTTTCTTTCTTGTGCCCAATTGATAATACCAAAGATACCACCAAGAATGCTGAATACAGTTCCACCAGCAACGGCAAAAGCTGTAGCAACAATAAGAAGTGCAAGAGGTCTGTTTTCTTTGGAAGAGCAGATGAATGATAAAACAACAGCTGCAACAGCAACAACAAAGAAAACGATTAAGACTGCACCCGATGCTTTAAGGGTATCAGCGACTTGTGCAACGGTAAGACCTGGATTTTGAGCAAGAATATCATTAATGATTTTTTGTGCCCATTCAGGAATATCAGGTGAAGTAGCAATAACTCCAACACTAAGTAAAACAATACCAATTGCCAAGAAGACAATAGCGGCAAGAATACCGACAATACCACCAATTAAGAATAAAACCTTTGAAGCCTTTTTCATTTTTTTGTATTTCCTTTCAAATAAATAATAGTATTTACACCTCTAATTAGCAACAAAAAAAGAGCGTTTCCGCTCCTTTATGTTGATTAATAAATCAATTATGCAGCTTTTTCTTGAGATTTTTTTCCGAAGAATCCGTGCCATGCACTCCAAGCGGCGAATGAACCTAAGAATGGTCCAACGATAGCTGGGATTAAGTTAAGAGCTTTGAGTCCGACACCTTCGCCATTGAACATAGCAAATACTTCAGCGGATAAGGCTCTTGCTGGGTTAACAGATGTTCCGGTTAGAGGAATTCCACAGAGGTGAACGCCAAATAAGACTAAACCAATGCCTAAGCCTGCAAAACTTGACCATTCTTTCTTGCTTGTTAAGCCTAAAACAGCAAAGACAAATAAGAATGTTAATCCCATTTCTGCCATTGTTGATAAGAAAACATTTAAGAATGTGGCATTACCTTCTGCAGTCCAGAATGTTTCAGAGGCAAAATGTGGGGTTAAAGCTGTGGCGCCTTGACCAAGTAATGTGGTTTGTCCAGCAACGCCATCTTTCCAAGACCACATAACCAAAGCAAGTAATAAGGAACCAACAAAAGCACCTAAAACTTGAGCGCAGCAGTAGATGCCAAATTCTTTCCAAGTAATTTCCTTGTTAAGAGCTTTAGCGAAGCTAACAGCTGGGTTAGCGTGACCACCAGAAATGGGACCAAGGGTGTAAGCTAAAATGACAATAGAAACACCAAAAGCACCTGCAACAGCAACAACACCACCCAAGTGGAGTTCACCGTTAAATGTGAAAGCCATAGCGGTACCACAACCAAGTAAAACTAAGATCATAGTAGCAACAGCTTCAGCAGCAAATCTTTTTACCATAATATTCTTCCTTTCTGATAAATACTTTCAATACTATAGTCCCTATCTATTAGAAAATCAAAGATTAAATTTCTTAAGCGAATGAAGTATTTCCACTCCAATAACCATACAGATAGTAACAAGCATTGCACCCATAGAAACATCGCTTAAATAATGAGCGCCCACTAACATACGCGAGAACATCACTAACATAGAAAAAACTAAGCCACAAATAAAGACTGGCAAACGGTATTTTCTATATTTTTCATCGATTAAAGGCAAGAACAAAGCAATTAAAGGTACACCCATTGATGCTGCAGCGTGTCCGCTTGGGAATGATTTAAATTCTTCTGAAGTCAAACCAAAGGTCTCCATATATCCTTTATAGCTAGAGCATCTTTCATACCAAGGGTAATAAGGAATCATCGTAGATTCAATCGCTCTAAATCTTGGTCTATGGAAAATAACTTTAAATAAAGTGACTCCTGCAGTTAAAGCAAAGGCAAAAGCCACAAGAGCAACCAAAAGAATAATCCAGAGATTCTTATTATCAACGTTTCTCATTAATAAATAGCCAAAATAAGTTAAACCCGCCATGATAGGGAGAGAAATAAAGTATCCCCAGAATTTTTTAGCGACCCAATAAAATCCATTAGGCCCAAAGAATTCTCTTCCAGCAAAATAAGTGGACGCTCCTAAACAGCCTAACATCGCTACTAAGAACAAAATTCTTACCCATTTCTTATATTCTTCTTTTTTAAAGAATAAAGTGAGGAAACCACCTCCGATGATTGCAAACATTCCATATCCAGGAGTGGTGCCAATGACTGAGACAACTAATCCAAAGGTGTTTCTTTGAGAATATAAAGCGGTATTAATTTGTAGATCTAAAAAAGTTCCAACGATAAATAACGCTAAAAAGACACCTAAAGTGATGTAAAGGTATAAACGCATTTGTTTCATTTATTAATCTTCTTTCTTGCAAAGTCTTGTTGATAGATATCTATCGATACCATCAGGGAATAAAACGACAATGACTTTATTATTATACTCTTCTTTTTGCGCTAGTCTAATAGCGGCTGCTAAAGCTGCTCCTGAAGATATACCCACTCCATCTTTTTCTAGTTCATTATGAAGTTGACCCATTTCAAAAGCTTCATCATTACTCACTGTGATTACTTCATCAATAACGCTTCTATCTAAAGTATTAGGAATAAAGCCAGCCCCAATACCTTGAATTTGATGGGGTCCAGCTTCTCCTTTAGAAATCATTGGAGAAGATAATGGCTCCACCGCTACTATATGAATATTTTTATTTTGTTCTTTTAAGTATTTACCAACTCCAGAGACTGTGCCACCAGTACCAACTCCTGCAACAAAAGCCGCTACTTCTTTATCGGTCTGGCTATATATTTCTGGTCCAGTAGTGCGGTAATGGGCTTTAGGGTTGCTTGGATTGTCAAATTGACCAAGAATAATAGAATTAGGAATCTCTTCTTTTAATTCATTAGCCTTAGCAATCGCCCCTTTCATTCCTTTAGAAGCTTCAGTTAACACTAACTCTGCTCCATATGATTTTAATATGTTACGTCTTTCTATCGACATACTTTCAGGCATCGTTAAGATAACTCGATATCCTTTGAGCTTGCCAACATAAGCTAAGCCAATTCCAGTATTACCACTAGTTGGTTCTATAATTACTGATCCAGCTTTTAATTTGCCTGCTTTTTCAGCATCCTCAATCATTTCTAAAGCGATACGATCTTTGACACTTCCTGCAGGATTATATTTCTCATATTTAGCAAATAATTTTGCTTTCAAATTAAAATGACGTTCAATTTCCTTTAACTCTTTTAAAGGTGTGTTTCCTATTATCATCTTTAATACCCCCGATGAATATTAATATTATATATAAAGGAAAATAAATTGTTATAATGATACGCATGAAAAAATGTGATGTCGATATTTATGAAAATAGTCTAACCACAACTTTTAGAGCCTCGATTTGGTCTAAATTTATTAAGGCTTTCCATGACTATCAATTAATTAAAGATGGAGATTCGGTCTGCGTCTGCATCTCAGGCGGTAAAGACAGCATGGTGCTCGCTAAACTTTTTATGTGTTTAAAGAAGTTCATGAATTATAACTTTGAGCTCAAGTTTTTAGTAATGGATCCTGGCTATAACGTAGAGAACTTAGAATTAATCAAAAGTAACTTAAAAACCCTACAAATCCCCGCCGAAATACATCAAACAGACATTTTTGAAATTGCCAATATGCAGGTCAAAAGTCCATGTTTTTTATGTGCAAAAATGAGAAGAGGCGCTTTATATAATATCGCTAAAAGTATGGGCTGTAATAAGATTGCTCTAGGGCATCACTATGACGATGTTATTGAAACCACTTTAATGAATTTATTATCTTCAGGAAGTTTCCAAACCATGCTTCCTAAACTCCACTCCACAAATTATGAAGGAATGGAATTAATTAGACCAATGTACTTTGTTAGAGAAAAAGACATTATTAGATTTGCTAAGCACCACGATTTACATTTTCTGCAATGTGCTTGTAAATTAACAGAAGCCAACAGAGATGAAATTGTGGGTCGAAGAAGATTTATTAAAGAGTTAATCAAATCACTAAAGAAAGATATTCCTCAAATTGAAGAGAATCTATTTAAAGCTCCTAATAATGTGACTTTAGATATGATCCTCGGATATAAAAAAGGGGGAGTTTATCACTCCTACCTTGATGATTACGATAAATAATAATTTATAAAACTACTTTGTTATTACCGCTATTCTTTATAGAATACATCTTTTTTGCTATGAAGTATTTTTCGATATTTTTCATAATTATTTAAACAATTTAGTAGCACCTTTTAACATTCTATTATAGAAGAATGCTTTTTAGACGATTTTGAATAATAATATTTTACTAATTACATCGTATCAATTATTTAAGGTTTAGCATTACAACAGTTTCAACATGAAAGCTTCGGCTAAACATATCAACTGGTTGAACTTCTTCTATATTAAAAGTGTCACTCAATATTTCTAAGTCTCTTGCTAAAGTAGCAGGATCACATGAAATATAAACTAATCTAGATGGCTTAATCTTTTTAATTGCAGATAAAAATTCTGGTGTTGATCCTTTTCTAGGTGGATCCATAATTACAACATCAAATTTAGGAAGTTCTTTATTAATATATTCAGTGCAATCTGCCTCTATAATCTCGATGTTATTTATACTATTTAATCTAGCATTATTGATGCCATTTATAACCGCACTTTTTTCTAACTCTACAGATGTCACTTTTTTAACATGAGGAGCTGCCAACAAACCGATTGTACACACCCCAGCATATGCATCTAATAAAGTATCATTTTTGCTCAATTTTGCGAAATTTAGGGCAGTTTTGTAAAGAATTTCCACTTGTATTGGGTTAACTTGGAAGAAACTACAACATGAAATATTAAACTTTAATCCAAGTATATCATCAGTAATAAATCCTCTACCAAAAAGCACTTTATCTGATTCGCCTAAAATTACATTTGTGTCCCTTTTATTTGTGTTTTGAATAACAGTAGAAATCTCTGGTCTAATTTTCACTAATTCTTTAACAAAATTGTTACGTCCAGGGAAGGTGTCTACATTAGAAACAAGGACCACCATCACTTCATTTGTGGATTTACTAGTTCTAATTAAAACATGACGAATAATACCAGTTCGATAATCTTCGTTATATGGATCGATATGATATTTTTCCATTAATCTAGCAATGGCTTCTAAAATCGGGCCAGCTTTTTCGTCTTCGATATTGCACTGTTTAAGAGGAATGATTTTATGTGTTTTAGATTTATAAAAACCGTAAATGACTTTCTTATGGTCTTTAGCAAATGGAACTTGAATCTTATTTCGATAATGTTCAGGGTTATTCATTCCTAATACATCATTTACTTTTACTCCTTCTAAGTGGCCAATGCGTTTTAATGCTTCTTCAACTTTATGTTTTTTATATCTTAATTCATATTCATATGTAGCGTTTTGGAAGCAACATCCACCACAAGCAGTGGAAATTGGACATTTCGGAGTAATTCGATCTTTCGACATAGTAATTAATTTTTTAATCACTCCATAAGAAACGCCTTTTCCAGCGTAAGTAATTTCTATCTCTGCTTCTTCTCCTAAAAGTAAAGAATCTACGAACACTACTCCATAGACTGTTTTAATGACACCTTTACCTTCGCTAGAGATATCAACACATTTTCCGCGAATAATATTTTTCTTCACCATGCTCTAACATTATACATTTATTTATGCTAAATTATATAATGTAATTTAAAAGGACTAAATTAATGAAGACTAAATTATTAACTCTATTACTATGTTCGTTACTTTTTTCAGGATGTGGCAATGCTGAAGGAGGACCAGTAGATCCACCTGGACCAGTAGATCCTTCAGAAACATATAAAGTCGACTTTTCAAAATATGATTTAGGCGGCGTTGAGCAGATTCAAAGCTCAGATCCTACATTCAAAACCAAAATATTAAGTTACATTAATTCGAGCTGCTCTAATCAAGCTGAGTCTTTTGAATGCACTGAAAATAACAGGGTAAGACTAGTTAATAACAGTTTTCCCGGAGATTTTGGAAGTGCCCAAGGGCTTGTGCTGGCTAGTCAAAACTATGATGGCGAGATAACAATAACATTTGCCAAAGAAATTAAATCAGTAACAATTAAAGCTCAACAATATTATAACTTAACTTCTGGATATCAGGAGGACACCCACATATATCCAACATACGATAGTCAAAAATGGAATGAAGAAACAAGTGAATATGTTCCTGATGAACCTACTTTAGAAATAAACGAACAAGTGATGTCGTCTCTAGTTAATATAACTTATTCTTATGACGATTATGGATATACAATACCAGTCGTACCGCCTATTTGTGAGCAAAAATTTGACATTAATAGCGAAACACTTAGCATTACTGCGTTTGCATCACAAAGAGTAAGAATCTATGAATTAAGTTTTGAATTTTAAGGCTATTAAAGGATATGAAAGCATTTATTAAATCATTACAACTTAAATGGACTGACTTAGCGTTTGTACTAGGAATGATTCCTTTTGCAGTGCTATTGATATTTGGCCAATTATTCATGCAATATCCTGACCCAAATAACGTCGCTATTCCAATGTGGGCAGCAATAATTTGCTTTATAGCAATGCTTGGATTTTGGGGATATTACTTATATGAAGAAGTATGGAAGAAGCGAAATGAATTTAATAAACTAAATTCAATCGTTATCTGCACATTAGTAACATTAGTGTTAATTAATATCATCGCTATTACTATCCAGCCATCTTTACATGTTGAAAACGTGATTGCAAGAATGGATTTCACTCTTGATGATGTGGATTACGTAATTGGCAAAAGTAAGCCAGTTCCGTTAATTATTTCTTCTTTCCACAAGATGTTCTTTAGCTTTGAAATAATTGCAGTAGCCTTATTAATCTATATTGGCTTATTTGTTTTACCTAAAAGATTTACATCTGTTTCATTTATCAAATATTTAGGATATTTATTCTTTGGCTTTGCTATTGTTTTAATAGTTTATGGCTATATTGCAGAGTTTGATAAATATATAGGCTTCTTTAAATATGTATTAAAGATTAATAGACCAGAAGGTGCAACTTTATATGACTTTGCAGTACAAAGTTTTATTTTACATAGAAATGCATACGGCATGATGATGATGGTTGCAGTGACTTTCTCACTTATTTGTCACGAATTTACTAAGAAATGGTATTTCTATTTACTAGCAGCCTTTTTCTATATCAACATGATTTTTAGCTTATGTAAAACTGGCTTATTAATTTCTGCAATTTCTATCTTTATTTACGTTATATATCGACTCATTGCAACATATAAAAATCATAAAAAACGCAATCAAATCACGCTTATTTCTATTATTTCTGTTGTCGTTGTTGTTGGATTATTATTTGGCACTGCCTACATTACAAAAGGGAAAGTTTTCGGTAAGATTTATGCTTTAATTGACTCTATTATTGGAGGAGGCAAAACTTTAGATACTAGAACCTATATTTGGGACAACTCCTATCAATTAATGCAAAACGGTTGGTGGGTAATCGGCAGAGGCTTTGGCACATTTAACACAATGTTAATGCCAATGAATATTGTTTCTCATAACGATTACGTCTTCCCATCCCACTCCTCTTATATTGGTTTATTAGCAGAAGGTGGAATATTATTCCTAGTTGCTTATTTAGCCTTATTAGTCTATTCAGGTTATGTCATCTTTAAATCATTCAAAAAACAACCAGGTTTAACATTAACTGTTTCGCTTGGTTATTTAAGCTTTGTTTTGTATTCATTTATTGAAACAATCCACTACTTAGCTTATGTCTTCCTTTTCCCGATTATGGTCATTTACTTTAATAGTGCTAAAGAAAAAGAAGTTCAATAATTAATTAATCGAGTAGGGAGTTTTTGCT
>DDQE01000025.1 GCA_002342545.1 Caryophanales bacterium UBA2450 | reverse complement strand
TCATCTCCCGCCTATAGAGGTATCCATCAATTTAACAAATTGTTGTGGGGGACTTCTTGCTTAAGAACGTTAAAATAAAAAGAGCACCCTAACTATAACCATATATGTGTCGGTGAGGCTCCGTTCTTGTGGTTATATTATAACATACGATTTAGGTTTTTGATATAAAAAATAAAAGAGTCTCATAGCTACATAACCCATGTGCTTGTGAGGACTCTGTTCTTATAGTTATTATAGCAAATATCTTGGATTAAAATACAAAAAAGAGCTCTCCAACTATAGCTATATCGTATCGGTGAAGCTCTTTGTTATTATAAATATTTTATTTGTTAAACGCTAGTGACTTATAGAAGACGAAGTTATTATCTCCATCTATATAGCCAACTTCTCTACCGTTGACTATGATTGAACCATCGTCATCAACATAGCCGATTTTCTTTGGAGGGAAATATATTTCTCCTTCATCGGTGATTTCTGCAAATTTATGTCCGTTAATATATAAAACATTCTCACCAATGTAGCCCACTAATTGGTCATCAATATAAATGTTTCTACCAAAGGAATCGATAATTAACATGTAGCAAACCGCCTATTTTCTATTTGTGAAGTACGGTCCAACATGTTCTCCGTCTTTCACAGTCATCTTCTCTAGATAACATAATTTGACGTGAGCGTCATTACCAACTTTAACGTCTATTAAGGTAGTGTTTGGACCAATATAACATCCTTCTCCAACCTTACATTTTCCAAGTAAAGTAGTGTTAGGCATAATCACTGTATCTCTACCTACTACTGCTTCTGGAGAAATATAGGCTGTATCAGGATCTTCAATAGATACTCCAGATAGCATTAATTGTTTATTTACTCTTTTTCTAATCACTTTAGCAGCGTAAGCAAGTTGAGTTCTATCACTGACACAGAAAATATCTTTAGCGTCTTCTAATACATACGCTTCTACTGGCAAACCTTGTTCTCTAAAGAGTTTAACAAGTTCAGATAAGTAATACTCATGTTTAGCGTTATTAGTGCTTAATTTAGGAAGATATTCTTGGAGTAACTTATTATTAATAATATAGATACCAGCGTTAACTTCGTTAATCTCAGCTTCTTCTTCATTACAGTCTTTATCTTCTCTAATTTCAAGTAAGCGATAAGATCCTCTTTCTCTTAAGATACGACCATATCCAGTAGGATTTTCTAGTACTGAAGTACAAATAGTTAAAACATTACCGTTTTTATGGTGTTTATGATAAACCTTGTTTAATGTTGCTGAAGTTAGTAAAGGAGTATCTCCACCTACGACAATAACATCACCCTCTTTATCAGCGAGTTCTTTGACTTGCATTAAAGCGTGACCAGTGCCAAGAATTTCTTTTTGCCACACCACTTTAGAATGGTCTTTAACACATTCTTCAGTATGTTTTCCTCCATAGCCAACAACTGTATATATTTCTTTTGGTTTAATTGCTTTACAAGCATCAATTACATAATTAATTAATGGCTTTCCTAAAATTGGATAAGCAACTTTAGAGTGGTTTGGATCTCTACTTTCCATACGGGAGCCTCTACCTGCTCCTAAAATAACGACATATTTTTCGACCATAACTTCTCCTTATTTTTTAATAACTTTAGTTACTTCGACTAGATATTTATCTTCTAATGATTTAGCGACTTTTTTCACGAGTGAAGAGTCTGTTGATAAGGCGAATACTGTACTTCCACTTCCAGACATAAGCACGATTTTGAATCCAGCGGCTTTAAGTGTTTCCTTAATTTGCTTAATTTCAGGGACTAATGTACTAGCGGCTTCTTCTAAAGAATTACCAATAGAGGCGGCTAATAAATCATCATCTCCTTCTTTTAGGGCTTTAACAACACTATCAATATCAACATAGTTGTAATCTTTTTTATCTGCAATGGCGAATACTTCTTTAGTGGAACATCCATTAGCAGGTTTAACAATTAAAACAGAATAGTTATTTTTTATTTCAATTGGTTCCATTATTTCACCAATGCCATGGCATCTAGCAGGAACACACTTTACAAAGAAAGGTATATCCGCCCCAAATGTTTTAGCCATATCGATTAATTCTTCATCGCTAGCATTAAGTTTCAACATTTGATTAACTGCTTTCATAGTAAAGGCAGCGTTACTACTTCCTCCACCTAATCCGGCTTGCATTGGAATGACTTTATGAATATAGACTCTAAACTTAGTGGAGAATCCATATTTGTTCGCTAACGCATTAATTCCTTCAGTGGCGAGATTATAATGGACAAGTCCATTAGAGAAATCATCAATAGTAACAAAATTATCACCACTATTCTTTAAAGTGGAAATAATAATAGAGTCATGTAATTCAATTGGAACCATCACTGAATCTAATTCGTGATAGCCATCTTCTCTTTTCTTCACTACACGTAAAGAAATATTGATTTTTGCGTAACTTTTAACACTTCTAGTACTCATATTAGTTCACCTATATTATATCTACTTTTGTATCAGTTGATACATTCTAAAATATATTTCTGGATTGATGTTTTCTGGACGTAAATTAGGATCTAAATTTAATTTAGATAATAATTCACTAGCCTTACTAGCGTCTCCTAGATAATTCTTTAAATTGTTATAGATTGTCTTTCTTCTGTTTAAAAATAAAGATTTAGCAAGTTTATATGTCCCAATAATATCTTCTTCGTTATAATCATGTTTTCTAGTTAATGTAAAAACCACTGATTTACATTTAGGAACAGGATGAAAGCTTCCAGGTTTAACCACAAAATGTTTTTCAACATCACAGCACAATCTAGTTAAAACAGATATCGCTCCATAATTCTCACCACTTAAATCATAGAATCGATTAAAAGCTTCTAATTGAATCATTAGCACCATCTTTTTGGCTTTTGTGGCATTTAAAAGTAAATACTCCACCAATTCGGTTGTGATATTGTATGGAAGATTACCGATGATTTTGTCATAAGTTGAGATATCTACTTTACGAATATCATCATTGATGTAAATAATTCTGTCTTTATAGAAAATTTTTAAGAAATCAATCATCTTTGAATCGATATCACAAACACTAAAATTAGCATTTTTCATATCAATAAAATGAGTTAAACTTCCTAAGCCAGGTCCAATTTCTAATACCCTGTCAGATTCTTGAATATCAGCAAGTTCCACGATGGAATTTGCAATTTCTGGCTCAAGCAAAAAGTTTTGTCCATAATCCTTATCTGGATGAATATTAGTGTTTTTTAAAATTTCAAATATATTGGATCTATTTATTTCCATATTTCTTACTTATTTCTATAGGCTTAACACCTAACATTTGTAATTGATTTTCTAAAAATTTTGTTGTTCCATAGATTAACCTATAGTCATTTATAATTCTATTTTTCATAATTTCAGGGTTTTCACTTAATGAGATAATTGAATTGAGCTCGTAAAGAGGTTTAACATCAAGCTCCTTTTTATACTCAGTTAAGTGCTCTTTTAAAGCGTCAACAATTGCTT
Organism: Caryophanales bacterium UBA2450; assembly: GCA_002342545.1. Taxonomy (GTDB): domain Bacteria; phylum Bacillota_I; class Bacilli_A; order RFN20; family CAG-826; genus UBA2450. The sequence continues at coordinate 24,785 of DDQE01000025.1, read as the reverse complement.
CATATTCTGTTTCCGCAACTCCACATTTTTTATATGATTTTCTTGGAATTTTTGCACTTTTTAAGACAAAAACCTTGCTAATTTTATTTTTAATCTTGTTCGCTATATCTTCTCCAGCTTTATCATTATCGCTCATAACAATAACTTTTCTACGTTCGCTTACTCTATATAAAAAATCAATTTTCTCATCTGATATATCACATCCATTTGTAATAAAATAATGAGTTTTGATAAAAGAAGATAAATAACTTACATCGCTCTTACCCTCAACCACTAAAACACCATCTAAATAATACTTATTCATGAATATTAAATAATCGACAAGCATTCTCATAAGTTACTTGATCGACATGCTTCTTTGAGATATCTTTTAATCTTGCAATTTCTTCACTTACAAGGCAAATAAACTTTGGTTCATTTTTCTCTCCTCTATGTGGATGAGGAGTTAAATATGGGCTGTCTGTTTCTATTAATAATTTTTCTAGTGGCACTACTTCTGCAACTTCTTTTGGAGTTTTAGCGTTGGTAAATGTTACTGGCCCACCTAAAGAAATCATTAATCCTAAATCTAAAACGGTTTTAAGCATCTCTACACTTCCGGAATAACAATGCATCACTCCTCCATATAGAGGTTTATGTTCTTTTAATATTTTTAAACAATCTTCATTAGATTCGCGATTATGAATAGAAATTGGTAAATGATGCTCGTTAGCGAATTCTATTTGTCTAATGAAATATTCTTTTTGAAGGTTTCTTCTAGATTCTTCTTTTTCCCAGTGGTAATCAAGGCCAATTTCTCCTATTGCTACTACTTTTTTATTGGATATTAAATTCATAGTAGAAAGAAAATCTTCTTCACTAATATCAAATATATCGCAAGGATGAAATCCGATTGCGGCGTAGCATTCTTCATATTTACTAGCAATCTTAACAGCGAGTTCACTAGATTCTTTGTTATAGCCCACAACTAAAAACTTGCTGACACCAGTCTTTTTAGCGTCATTAATCACTTCATCGATTCGAGGATATAAAGCCTCATCATTTAAATGACAATGAGAATCAAACATCATAATTATTTACCAACACAAAATCTAGAGAATATTTCTTTTGAAATATCTGTTTGCTTATATTCTCCTAAAATCTCTAATATAGCGTTATAAGCATCCATTAAAGAGACACTAACTAAATCAATGGATAAATCGTTTTCAGCGTCTTCTTTTGCCTTTAATAAGGCATCTTTTGTAACTTTTAATAAACCTAATTGTCTAACGTTATTAAGTGAAGGAGTTCTAAAGGCTTCTTCTTTAATTCCAAGAGTCTTATAAATTTCTTCTTTTAAAGGATTAATATCGTTATTTAATGCGGATATATAGAGTTTATCACTATCTTTAGAGACTAATTTATCTGCTTTGTTATAAACAATAACGTGAGGAATATCTTTAACTAAATCTAAGATATCCTTATCTTGCTTATCTAATTCTTTAGAAGCATCTAATAAAACAATTACTAAATCTGCTTTAGAGATTGCCTCTTTAGATTTATTTACTCCTATAGATTCTACTTGGTCGCTAGATTCTCTAATACCAGCAGTGTCTAATAAGTGGAGTATAACTCCATTTAAATTAATTTCACCTTCCACTACATCTCTAGTGGTGCCCGCTATATCGGTAACTATCGCTTTAGATTCACCTAACAAAGCATTTAATAAGGATGATTTACCAACATTAGGTTTACCTACTAAAGCTACTTTAATTCCTTCTTTAATAATTAATCCTTTTTCTCCAGATTCCACTAAAGAGTTAATCTGAGGAACTAGTTCATCCACTAAAGAAATAACATGACTTTTATTAGCGACTTCAATATCTTCATATTCTGGATAATCGATATTAACTTCAATTAAAGATAAAACATCAGCGATTCTTTTCTTAATTGGTAAAATTAATTCACTAGTTTTTCCTTTTAAGGAAAGGATAGATAATTCTTTTGCTTCTTTACTAGATGCGTTAATTACATCATTAATTGCTTCAGCTTGAATTAAATCAATTCTTCCATTTAAGAACGCTCTAGAAGAATATTCTCCATTAGTGGCGTATCTAGCACCTTTAGAGAGTAATAATTCAATAATCTCGTTAGCAATTAACATGGAGCCGTGACACATAATCTCTACTAGATCTTCTCCAGTAAAAGATTTAGGTCCTTTATAAATTGCTAAAACCACTTCATCTATAACTTTGTTATCATCAACAATATTACCGAATAGAAGAGTTCTTTCTTTTATTTTTCTAATATCTTTAGAGAAACATTTTGAAACAATTTCAAAAGCGTCATCACCAGATACTCTAATGATGGCAAGTGCACTTTTAATAGGAGCGGTAGCTAATGCAACAATTGTTTCCATAATTTAATCTTAAAAGCACCCAAAGGGTGCTAATAATTATTCAACGTAGATGATTTGTACTTGACGATGTGTACCTTCGCCTGTGGATTCAGTTTTAATATTATGCCATCCATTTAATGCGTTATGGATTGCTCTTCTTTCATCCGCTGGCATTGGATCAAAGGTATAAGTAGTCTTTGTTTTTTGAACATCTTTAGCGACTTTTCTAGCAAGTCTTTCTAAACGAGAATATTTATTATCTTTGTAACCGTTAATGTCTAATAAGATTCTAAATCTTTTATGAAAGTGATTGCTTGTAGCAAGTTTCACTAATTCGTTAAGAGCTTGAAGAGTAACACCGTTTTTACCAATTAAAATTGGATTATGTGTGCTATCAAGAGTGATATGAATTACATCATCATCTAATTTTGTTTTAACTGAGCTTTCAATTCCTAAGGCATCAGTAGCATTTAATAAATAGTCTTCAGCATATCTTACGATATCCGATAAGTCGTAGACTTCAACTTGAACTTTTTTTGAGAAAAGTCCAGATTTTTTACCTGTATCTAAATAGATAAGTTCAGAGACAGGTTTGTTTAATTCTTCAGAAGCTTTTTGTAATGCTTCTTCTACAGTTTTTCCAGTATAAATTTCCATTTTAATAATCTCCGATTATTTTCTAGCAGCTTTTCTTTCGCTGATAATTTGAATAACAACTGTTTGCACAATTGAGAAAATAGCACCAACAAACCAGTATAGACCCATAGCACTAACAAGTGAGAAGCCCATAAAGATAATTAATGCGAGCATAATGTATGTGAACCATTTCATACGATTATTTTGTTGTTTTTGTGCAGGATTCTTACCGAGTTTAGCAATTTTCTTTGCTTTTTTCTTTTGAATCCATTGTGGTAAAAGCATGCTCACGGTTTGCGCTGCCGCCATGAATAAGAATAAGAATAAGGCAGTAACTGCAGCATATCCACCAGCAGCGGACCAGTTGGCTCCAGTAAATAAAGCATCTTTAATAGTCATAGATAAGTTAAGGCCTAAGAAAGTTCCATGAGTCAAAACAGATGAACCGCTTAATGCACCCCAAACACAGATAAAGATAGGGAATTGAATCACCATTACAATAATTGTAATAAATGGATTGATATGGTTTTTCTTATATAACGCTTGCATTTCCTGCGCCATACGAGCTTTTTCCGATTTAGATGTATTTGAGTTTGGATATTTGTTTTGAATCTTGGTGATTTCAGGTTGAAGCTCTGTCATTTTGGCGTTTGATGTGGTTTGTTTCCAAGTTGCAAGAAGCATAATTGCACGGATGATGAATGTAACAAACATAATGCCTAAGAAAGCACTTAATCCGGCACTAGCCCCTGTTCCACGGAATCCTAAAACAATACTATCGACTAGCCATCCAATTGGATAGACAAGCAAACCTTCAAAGAATCCTCTACTCCAGGCATCTCCCCAGGTTTTTTGATCGATGTAAATACCATCAGCGCTATATCCATAAGAGCCATATTTATCTGTTTTTGTTGTTAAACAAGTTCTAAATGTAGCAGCCCAGGAATTAAGTTGATTGTGATACCCTTTAATAAAATCGCTACTTGGACACTTATCTGGTGATAATACATCAAATGATCCAATAGAATAATTAGTAATATATTCTCCTAAAGGAGAAGCTGGGTCAACTTCCGCTCTAGCAGCTTTATCAAAACTATTCCAGTTATCTAATCCATCAGCGCCACCAGAGAAGAATCTTAAATAGCTATAATAAGATAAATCACGCTCGACAGTAGCTTTCCCTAAATCTTCATCATATTTATAAGTGAGGGAATTATTAGCGAGATCAGCGACTTTACCAAAAATAGTGTTCAACGCTAAGAAATCAAATCTTTGCATATATTCCACTGTTGAACCATCAATAGTTTTAACACCAGAATCTCTTGCAGATTTGATAATGCCGTTTAAAAAAGTAAGTTCTTTCTTGTTCTCTCCGTCTTTATCAAAAACAAAGTTTCCAACATGCATATCGTTTCCAGCTGGAACCCATTCTGCAGTGACAAGTTTTGCTCCTTCAATTGTGTAATCATTAGTTTGACCATGGAACACAATTTTATCGGTTGAAACATCACTTTTCTCGATACGGATAATGCCTGGTTCAAAGGCATATTTCATTCTAGAAACATCAATTCCTGAACAGAAAGAAGCAGTACAACTACTTAAAGCAGCAACGCCAAAGCCAGTTGCGACTAAAGCGAGTCCTAATTTTGTTCTTCTTTTCATTTAGTAATTCCTATCTTACTCAATAAATTATTGAGAATGTTCTTGTTATCGTCAAAAGAGTTATCTAAAAAGTCAGCTTTAATGATAATAACAATATCGAATGTGTGAGAGGTATATTCTACGAGCGAGTCACACATAGCTCGAGTTTGCCTTTTGACACGATTTCTTGTTACGGCATTGCCGATTTTCTTACTAACACTGATCCCTATGCGGCAAACATTCTTATCATTATTAATGTAATGAATTAAAAAGGGATTGTGTTTAAGGACATGACCTTTTCTAACCGTAAACACAAATTCTTGACTATCTTTGATACGGTTAATAACTTTCATTTTTTCTCCAATGAAAAATTAAGCAGTTAATTGTTTACGTCCTTTTGCTCTTCTTCTGGCTAAGACTTTACGTCCGTTAGCGGATTTCATTCTTGCTCTGAATCCAGCCTTGTGAGAGTGTTTTACTTTACTTGGTTGATAAGTTCTTTTCATATACGTTTCCTCCAAAATTTACGCAGTATAGATTATAAATGTATTTATAAATCAAAGTCAAAGGATTATGGTTTTTTATTATATTAAAAAAGAAAATACACAATTATTGGATTTGATTTTTCCACACAGTTATCCAAAGTGTTTTTTTATCAAATTAACAAAAAATAATCCACAATCCTCATTTTTTGACTTTCCACACAAAATTTAATGCTCAAATTTATAATTGTAGTGTAATAAGAATAAGCAAAGCTTATTCATATAAGTTCTATTAAACTACATAAAAATCAATCCACATTTATTCACATTTTTCACCAAAAATCCACTTTTTATCCACATCGAAAAAATGTGGAAAACTGGATAACAACTTATTTTTCTTGATTTGATGAAGCCTATTTGATTTTTGTGGATTGTGGAAAACTTTTTTTCTCGATTTTATCATTAAAATCTAGAAGGCTTTCATCTATAATTGAATAACGAAAATTAAGGAATTTATTTTATGGTTACAACATTATCTGAGATGACAAAATTATGGGACAACGTCCTGAAAAGCATTAAATCAAAAATCGACAACAAATGGACATTTGATTACTTCTTTGCTAATTCATATATTGATAGTAGAGATGGTGATACTTTGATTATTGTTGCCCAAAGTACAGTCGCTAAAGCTGAATTAAAAAACAAACACATAGATTTAATCTTAGATACAATCTCAGAATTTGAAGATGATATCTACACAATTCGAATTGTAACCGAGGATGAATTACAATCAAACAAAAAACATGAATCAAGCAAATCTAATCAAAAGGTTGCTGTTCAAGAAGATGATCAACCAGTATTTTTTAAAGACTCTGCTCTTAAACCAGAATTAACTTTTGATACTTTTGTTGTGGGAGATTGCAATAAAGAAGCACACAAGGCTGCTTTATACGTTGCTAAAAATGGTGGATCTCTATTTAATCCTTTATTTATATATTCTCATTCAGGCTTAGGCAAGACACATTTACTTCATGCAATTGGAAATGAAATTAAAAAAGGTAGAATGCCTAATGCAAAAATCATTTATATCAACACCGATGATTTCGTTGAAGAATACATTAGATTTGTAAGAGGTGAGAAGGAATCTCAGTCTATGAAATCCTTCTTTAAAACTGTTGATGTTTTACTTTTAGATGATGTTCAAATAATGGCAGGGAAGGTTAAAACAGCAGAAATGTTTTTCTCTATCTACCAAGACCTTATTAATCATGGAAAACAAATCATTATTACATCCGATAAACAACCAAGCGAATTAAAAGGATTAGAAGAAAGATTAATCACCAGATTCTCTCAAGGATTAACTGTTAAAATCGGAGAACCTGATATTGATACAAGTGTCGAAATCTTAAAACAAAAAATCACTACTTATGGGATGGATGTTGAAAAATTTGATGCAAATGTCCTCTTATTTTTAGCGGAAAAATACTCAAGCAATGTGAGAGATCTTGAAGGAGCGGTCAAAAATATTTTCTTCAGCTGTATTGATTTATCTGATGAAGAAAGAATCACGATGGATGTTGCCATTAAGGCAGTTGGCTCAATTAGAGGTGGTAAAAATATCGCTGCTCAATTAAGTGAACAAAAGATAATTAACGTTGTTGCAGACTATTACAATATTTCTCCAAGTGATATTACAGGGAAGGTTAGAACCGGACAGATAGCATTAGCAAGACATATATCGATGTATTTAATTAGAAAACACTTAGATGTACCACTAAAGAAAATCGGAGATATGTTTGGAGGTAAAGATCATACAACTGTAATGTCTGGAATATCAAAAGTGGATAAAGAGTTGAAAACTAACAAGCAACTACAAGAAGCAATTGAAGAGTTAGAAACAAAATTAAAGTAAAAGATTTATTAAAAATAAATAGTTAGTAAAATCTGATGTGTGATAGAATAAATTTAATAAGTGCTTAATGAGTTATCCACATTATCCACACACATAATAATTATTATTATAAATAATATAAATAAAAAAGAAGGTATTAAATCATGAGATTTGTAATCAAAAGAGATGAATTATTAAAAGCCTTGTTAATTGCAGGTAGAGCAGTAAATTCAAAATCATCTGCTGTTCCTGTTTTAGCTAATTTAAAACTTGAATTAAATGAAAAAGGATTATCTATTACAGGTAGTAACTATGAATTAACTATTAAAACAACTATCCCATACACACGTAATGATGTGGAAATTATCAGAAACACTAAAGAAGGTGCAACGCTAGTTAACGCTAAAATCATTACTGATATGGCTAGAAAGATTGATATGGATGAAATCAATTTTGAAGTAGTTGATTCTACAATTGCGGTTATTACAGCTGGTAAGATTAAATATAATTTAAATTGTATCAAAGCGAATGAATATCCTGATATTGATTTAGAACCAAATGGAATTCAAATTAATCTCACACATATAGAATTCTCATCTTTAGTATCTCAAACCGCTTTTGCTGCTTCTTTAAAAGAACAAAGACCTATTTTAACTGCAATTAATTTAGAAGCCGCTGATGGGGTTTTAACAGCTACTACAACCGATAGCGCTAGATTAGCTAGAAAACAAATTTCTATTTCTACCGATTTAAGATTCTCTGCTAATGTTCCTGCAAAGATGATGGTGGAAGTTGATCACTTATTAGAAAACGCTGACACAGTTAAGGTTGCGCTTTCTGATAAGAAAGCGCTATTTGAATTTGATTCAACTGTTGTTGCTACTAGATTAATTGCTGGTGATTATCCAAACACCAAAAACATAGTTCCGCGTATTACGAACTATGAATTACAAGTTAATGCCTCAGATTTCTTAAAAGCAATTGACAGAGTCAATATTCTTTCTATTGATAGAGAAAATGTTGTTGACTTAAGTTTGTCTGAAGATGTAGTTGAAATTAGCGCCAAATCCACTCAAGTTGGATCTGCTAGCGAAAAACTTGATGTCTTTAAATTCACAGGAAGTAACCTACAAATCAGTTTTAATAGTGAGTTTGTTTCTTCGGCAATTAAGGCCTTAAACAGTGAAGATGTGACATTCTTATTTGTTGGTGAAATGAAGCCATTTGTGATTAAAAATCCTGAAGATGAATCAGTGGTCCAAATCGTCACCCCTGTTAGAACCTATTAATTTCAAATTTAAAATTCATTTAGGTACCAGTTGTTATACTGGTGCCTTTTTTAACGCTTAAAAATGCCTATTTAAGACGTATAATATTTTATGGATAGGGCAAACGCACGAAATTAAATTCAAAGGTTAATAATCGAGGGTCAAATTTGATCCTCTTTTATTTACTACAACATTTTATACAAATAAAATAACCTAAAAATGAATGAAGTCAATAATTATAACTTTATAAATAAAGTTATATATTGTATTATTGACCTATATAGGAGAGATAATACAATGGTGAGTTGTAAAAGACTTTTAAAGTCTCATCGTTTTAAACGTTTTTATGATGGACTTGAGAAAATATATGATTTTCGAATGCGTGGAAAGGTAAAGCATCGGTTAAGTGATTGCCTAATAGTTATCATTCTTGCGACCATGTCTGGATGTAATATCTTTAGAGAATTTGTAGCGTTTGCAAAGCGATATGAAAATAGATTTAGAAAGCTACATCTTCTTGATAATGGGGTGCCTTCTCATGACACATTAGAGAGGGTAATGCATCAAATAAAACATTCTGATTTAGAAAAAACATTGATGAAGATGATTGCTAGATTAATAGATTATCCAGAAATCGTTTCTCTTGATGGCAAATATATAAGGGCAACTAGGGATTCTTCTAAAGAAAGCACCTCAGCGTGCAACATCGTCACTTTATATGATGTTATTACCAAAACACCCATTCTGTCTCGTAAAGTTGCCAAGGATCAAAACAAGAAAGGTGGAGAGCAAGGAGCAATTGAATTCTTGTTAAAGAGATATCATCGACAGCATCCTAGGAAGAAACTAATAATTAGCATCGATGGAGTGGGAGCGAATCGGAGTATAACTATGTTATGTAAGAAACTCAAATATGATTTTGTCATCAATATTAAGCGAGAAGAATTTGATGGATTAGGTGGAATAATTAAAGATGACTTTTTAGCGGAGCTTCAAAATGAAAAATATTCTTCTAGGTTAGTAAAAAAGATAATTCAGAATCAAAAGCCTAAACATGGGCGGTTAGAGAAAAGAAAGTTCTACATGATTGACGATTTGTCCTATATCAAAGATAGATATGGCAAATTATGGAAGGGCATCAAATCAACTGGAATGATGAGAAGCGAAGTTTTCAATATTAAGAAAAATAAAGTGACGATTCAAGATAGATTCTTCATAACAAGCGATGTCGATATTGATACATTCTCTAACGTTAGAAGAAAACATTGGAACATTGAAGCGTTCCATTACATATTAGACAATTCGTTTAAAGAAGATCGGTGCACATTAAGAAAAGGCTTAGGCGCGATAAACCTAAACCTTATCAGGAAGTTCATCTATATGATTGTCCAACTGTCCAGGAAAGATAAATCATTTGATGAATCAAGGAGTGAAAATAGATATCTTACTCCTCAAGAACTATTGTATAAGATTCTTTACGTTAATAGTATAAAAACTGTCCAATAAAAGGTGGTGATTTATTGAGAAGATGATGTTTTAGGTGTGGATTTTAGTTTAATTATTCCCATAGAAATGTCTTTGTTTTGCTTATTCTAAGGTCAATTTGTTTCAAAATCAAAAAATCTATGGGTTGGGGATACTATGGAACAAGTTTCATGCGTTTGCCTTATTTTATGGAATATATTATTCCATTTTCCATTTATATCGTGTATAATACCTTACAGGAACGTTTTATGTCACTAAAGAGAATTAAGATTCATGACGATCAAGAGTATATCGAGCTTGGAAATTTGCTCAAAGTGGCAGGTATTATCGATACTGGCGGATACGCCAAAATGTTCTTAAATGAAAATGAGGTTTACATCAACGGAGAAAGAGATACTCGAAGAGGCCGCAAGCTATATCGTGGCGATGTGGTGAAAGTAAACAAAATTGAGTTAATTGTTGAATAACCATGATTGTTAAAACTCTCCTTGTTCGCGATTTCCGCAACCACACTTCTAAAGACTTTGTGTTTGAACCAGGAATCAATGTTATTACTGGTCCTAATGCTAGTGGCAAGACTAATATTGTTGAAGCTGTATATTATCTTTCCTTAGCTAGAAGCTTTAGAGGAGTGGATGATGAAGACTTAATTACCAGAGGTTTGGAATACGCTGAAATCAAATCTCAAGTAATTGAAGGTGAACTTAAACGTAACATTCGCATTCTTATCACTAAAAAAGGGCGTTCAGTCCTTGTTAATGGCAAGAAGGTATCAAAGTTAAGCGACCTTGCGAAATGCGTGAATGTGCTCCTTTTTGAGCCGAAAGACGTTTTGTTATTTAGAGGCTCTCCAAGAGATAGAAGAAATTTCTTGGATATCAACTTGTCAAAACAGTTCCCACTCTATCTAGAATACATGACTAGATATGATCAGGCTCTTAGACAAAGAAACGAGTTGCTCAAAAGTGGAAAATATGATGAAAATTTATTAAAAACCACCACTGAATTACTCGTAAAATATGCTGGTCCAATTATTAATTATCGGGCCATGTACGTCAAGGATATCAACGATATCCTTATTAAAATAACGCGCGCACTCACGGGCGTGGAAGAAGCGATTGAAATTCATTACAAGCCTTTCATCCCAATGAGTAGTGATTACCAAAGTCAAGCTTTAGAGGCATTTAATCGCGTTCTAGACAGCGATTTGAAGCATAAAGCAACTTCCATAGGTGTTCATCGAGAAGATATCTCTGTGAGCCTAAACGGAAGAGATATTGGGACTTATGGATCTCAAGGTGAGAATCGACTTGTCGCTCTTGCCTTAAAAATCTCTCCTTACTTTATGGTCAAGGATGAAGATAAAAAACCAGTCGTTGTTCTAGACGATGTGATGTCTGAATTAGATGACATTCATCAAAAACGACTAATTAGTTTTCTAAGAAAGTTCACTCAAGTATTTATTACTGGTACTGAACTAGAAATAGAAGGGGCAACCCAAATTGAATTAAAAGAATCAAAGGAGGTCTTCTAATGGAAGAAGAAAAGAAAGTTGAAGCGGCTAACAGCGAAGAGCAAAAGCCTGTAGAAGAAGCTTTTGTCGCTAAAGATGTTTCCATCTCAGAAATGAGTGAAAAAGAAGTGGAACTTGAAAAAGCTGACGCTAGTTATACCGCTACTAACATCCAAGTTCTTGAAGGCTTGGAAGCTGTTAGAAAAAGACCAGGTATGTACATTGGTACAACCGCAGGTCCAGGATTACATCACCTCGTCTGGGAAATCGTTGATAACGCAATCGATGAAGCTTTAGCAGGATACTGTACTGAAGTTAAGGTTACTATTAATCCAGGCGAAACAATTACCGTTATTGATAATGGTCGTGGTATTCCAGTTGATATCGTTGGTAAAACAGGTTTATCTGGTGTTGAAACTGTATATACAGTTTTACACGCTGGTGGTAAATTTGGTGAAGGCGGAGGTTATAAAGTCTCTGGTGGTCTTCATGGTGTTGGTGCCTCTGTTGTTAACGCTTTATCTAGCTGGTTAGAAGTTGAAGTTCATAAAAATGGTGGCATCTATAAGATGCGCTTTGAAAATGGTGGACATCCAACTGGTAGATTACAACAAGTTGGAAAATGTGATGATACTGGTACCAAAGTTACTTTCAAACCAGATCCAACAATCTTTGTGGAAACCACAACTTATGATTACATCACAATTAGAGACAGATTAAGACAAGTGGCCTACCTCAATAGAGGTATCACTATCATTGTTACTGATGCTAGAGGCGAACAACCAGTCACCGAATCATTCTGCTATAAAGGTGGTATTAAAGAATACGTTCAATTCATTAACCACAATAAAGTTCCTCTATTCGAAGAAGTCATTTACTGCGAAGGTAGTGAACCAATCGAACTCGCTAGTGGAACAGTTTCACACGTTTATGCTGAAGTCGCTATGCAATATAACGATGGATATAGTAAAAACGTTTATTCCTTCTGTAATAACGTCCACACTCATGAAGGTGGCACTCATGAAGAAGGTTTAAGACTTGCTTTAACCCGTGTTGTTAATGTCTATGCTAGAGATAATAAATTCTTAAAAGATAACGAAGATAACCTAACCTACGATGATATTTGTGAAGGTTTAACCGCAATTGTTTCTGTTAAACACCCAAATCCTCAATTTGAAGGACAAACCAAAACTAAGTTAGGTAACTTTGAAGTAAGAAAGATTCTTTCTAGTATTGTTGGTGATCAATTAAATAGATTCTTAATGGAAAATCCAAAGACTGCTAAAGTCATTATGGAAAAGATTGTTATGGCGGCTAATGCGAGACTTGCTGCTCGTAAAGCACGTGATAGCATGAGAAAAGGAGGACTTGAGCTTACTACTCTTCCAGGTAAACTTGCTGATTGTTCCTCAAAAGACCCATCCAAATGTGAATTATATATTGTTGAAGGTAACTCCGCTGGTGGCTCTGCTAAAAACGGACGTGACCGTGAAATTCAAGCTATCTTACCTTTAAGAGGTAAAATCTTAAATGTTGAAAAGGCTCAAGCTAAACGAATCTTCGCTAATGCTGAAATTGGAAATATGATCCAAGCCATTGGTGGAGGTATCGATCCTGATTTCGACTTAAGTAAGATTAGATATCATAAAATCGTCATTATGACCGATGCTGATGTCGATGGTAGCCATATCCGTATTCTTTTATTAACATTCTTCTACCGCTTTATGCGCCCATTAATTGAAAACGGATATATCTATATTGCTCAACCTCCACTATACAAAGTGGCGTATCACGGAAAAGACTATTACGCCTATACCGATGAGCAATTAGAAGTATTAAAGAAACAACTCAACCTTAAACCTGGATATCCATTCCAACGTTATAAAGGTCTTGGTGAAATGGATGCTGAACAACTTTGGGAAACTACAATGGATCCTAAAAATAGAAAAATGCTCCGTGTCACTTTAGATGATGCGATTGCCGCTGAACAAGTCTTCACTGACTTAATGGGTGACAATGTTGATCCAAGAAAAGAATTCATTCATACAAATGCTAAGTTCGTTAAGAACTTAGATATCTAATATATGAGGGGAATAAGTTATGTTGTTCGAAGAAGAAAAAATAGAAAACGAAACTGAAGAATCTGAAGAAGAAACTGAAGTTAACGAAGAAGAACTCCAAACAATTGAAGCTGGTATTGTATCTGGCTTAAAAGATGTTAACACTGTTGATATCGTCAAAGAATCCTTCCTTGATTACGCAATGAGTGTTATCGTTTCTCGTGCTATTCCAGATGCTAGAGATGGATTAAAACCTGTCCATAGAAGAATTATCTATGGCATGAGTGAATCTGGAATTACTCCTGATAAACCACACGTCAAATCTGCACGTATTGTTGGTGATGTTATGGGTAAATATCACCCACACGGTGACTCTGCAATTTATTTATCTTTAGCAAGATTTGCTCAAGATTGGAATATGAGACACTGCTTAGTAGACGGCCATGGTAACTTTGGTAGTATCGATGGTGATGAACCAGCTGCTATGAGATATACCGAATCTAGAATGACTAAAATCGCTCTAGAAATGGTTAGAGATATTGACTGTGATGTTGTCGACTTTGTCGACAATTATGATGGCAGTGAACAAGAACCAAGCGTATTACCATCTAGATTCCCTAACTTATTAGTCAATGGATCTAGTGGTATTGCCGTAGGTATGGCCACTAATATTCCACCACACAATTTAGGTGAAGTAATTGACGGAGTTGTTGCTATTGCTCATAACCCAGAAATCTCCACTCTTGAATTAATGCAATATGTTAAAGGTCCAGATTTCCCAACCGGTGCTCTTATTTTAGGAAGAGGCGGCATTAAAGATGCTTATGAAACCGGTACTGGTAGTATTGGTTTAAGAGCAAAATGCCACATTGAAGAAAGAGGAGAACATGGATTAAAACGTATTATCGTTGATGAAATCCCTTACGGACTCAACAAAGCTACCTTAGTAGAGTCCATTGCTCAACTCGCTAGAGATAAAGTAGTGGACGGCATTACCGAAGTTAGAGATGAAACCAATAAGAAAGGTATTCGTATTGTTATTGAAGTTAGAAGGGATATTATTCCTGAAGTTTTACTCAACCAACTTTATAAAAATACATCCTTACAAACTAGTTACGGCATTATTATGCTCTGCTTAATTGATGGTGCTCCAAAAATTGCTTCTTTAAAAACTCTTTTACAAACTTACCTTGATTTCCAAGTGGAAGTTATTGAAAGAAGAACAAAGTTCTTATTAAGAAAAGATGAAGAAAGACATCATATCGTTTCTGGTTTAATTAAATGTCACGATAATATCGATGAAATTGTTGATATTATTAAGGCTAGTAAAACTCCAGAAGATGCTACTGTAACCTTAATAGAGAAATATCAATTCTCTGAAGCTCAAGTTCAAGCAATTTTGGCGATGACTTTAAGAAGATTAACTGGTATTGAAACCGATAAGTTAGAAGCTGAAAAAGCTCAACTTGAAGCTAATATTAAAGAATACAATCACATTCTTTCTAGTAGAGAAAACGAAATTGAAGTTGTTGTTAGAGAATTATTAGAAATTAAAGAGAAATACGCAGATGCGCGTAGAACTGAAATCACTAATGATGCCGCTAACATTGATGATGAAGATTTAATCCCACAAGAAAATATCGTTGTTGCGATTACTCGTGGTGGATATGTTAAGAGATTAACATCTGATTCCTTCAAAGCTCAAAATAGAGGTGGTAGAGGTGTCAGAGGTATGTCCACTAATGAAAACGATATCGTGGATAATATGGTTTATACCAAAACCCACACCGACTTACTCTTCTTTACCGATTTCGGTAAAGTCTATAGAATTCGTGGTTATATGATTCCAGAATTCTCTAAAGCTAGTAAGGGTGTACCAATTATTAACTTAATCAACATCGAAAAAGGTGAAAATGTGAAAGCAATTATTGCTTGTGACGAATATCAAGAAGATCACTACTTAATGTTCTTCACCAAAAAAGGTGTGGTTAAGAAAACACTTATCAGTGAATATGAATCTATCCGTCAAAACGGTAAGATCGCTATCTCAATGAGAGAAGGCGATACCTTATTCGCAGTTAAAGAAGTTCATGAAGACACAATTATTGGTATTGCAGCAAGTAATTCCAAGATGGTGAACTTTAAAGGTGCAGAAGTTAGACCAATGGGCCGTACCGCAAGTGGTGTTAAAGGTATTGAACTTGCTGAAAATGAAGAAGTTGTTGGTGTTACTACATCTTTAGAAGGTGAATATATCTTAGCGATGACTTCTAAAGGATTTGGTAAGCTTACTCCTGTCTTTGACGCGGATGGAGATACCACTTATAGAATCACAAAACGTGGTGCTAAAGGTGTTACAACCTTAAAAGCCACTGATAAAGTCGGTGATTTAATTGCTGTTAGAGCTGTTTCTTTAGAGGATGACTTAATGTGCATTACTTCCGCTGGTATTGTTATTAGAACTCCACTTGCTCAAATAAGAATATGTGGTAGAAATACTTCTGGCGTGAAAATCATGAACTTAGAAGGTAGACAAAAGATTGTCTCTATCGCTATTGTTCCACATGAAGAACCATCTGAAGAAGGCGAAGTTGAAGCTGGAGAAGCCAGCGCTGAAGAAGCTCCAGCAAGTGAAGAGTTCAAAGATACTTCATTAGAATAATTAACCTAATTATTTGTTATAAAAAGGACATAAATAGTATGTTAGATATTAATTTAATTAGAGAAAAACCAGAATACGTTAAAGAAGCTCTTAAGAAGAAGCTTTGGGACACTGATTTTACTGAATTACTTTCTTGGGACAAAGAAAAAAGAGAACTATTAAAAGTTGTCGAAGATAACAAAGCGGAAATGAATAGACTTTCCGCATCTGTCCCTGCCGCCAAAAAGGCTGGCGAAGATGTTTCAAAAATCTTTATGCAAGTTAAAGAAATTGCCAAGAAAAATGCCGAATTTGAAGCAAAATTAGAGCAAATTTCCGCTAAAATGACTGAATTTCTTGAAGCTTTACCAAATATTCCTGATGACGATTTAGTTGGTGGTGGTAAAGAAAATAACAAGGTCATTCATGTCTATGGCAAAAAGCCTGAATTTAAATTTAAAATGAAGGACCATGTTGAACTTGCTACCTCTTTAGGATTAGTCGATTATGATCGAGGTGCTAAAGTGGCAGGTAGAGGCAGCTGGGTTTATACAAATTTAGGCGCTCAACTCGAATGGGCATTACTCAATTTCTTCATTTCTGAGCATTTAAAAGATGGATATGAATTTATACTACCTCCACATTTATTAAACGAACAAAGTGGATATGTTGCTGGACAATTCCCAAAATTCAGAGAAGATGTTTTCTGGCTTGAAGGATTAGAACCACAAAGATTCCTTCTTCCTACTGCTGAAACTGCTTTAGTTAATCTTCATAGAGATGAGATTATGAGTGAAGATGATCTTCCTAAAAAATATTTTGCCTATACTCCTTGTTATAGAAGAGAAGCTGGCAGCTATCGTACTGAAGAAAGAGGAATGATTAGAGGCTATCAATTCGATAAAGTTGAGATGGTCCAATACACTAAACCAGAAGATAGTGATAAAGCTTTCGAAGAATTGGTAGGAAAAGCCGCTTCTTTAGTTGAAAAACTTGGATTACATTTCCAAATTTCTAAATTAGCAGCTGGAGATATTTCTCACTCTATGGCGAGAACTTACGATATTGAAGTTTATATTCCTTCAATTGGTATATATAAAGAAGTTAGCTCTGCTAGTAACGCTAGAGACTATCAAGCTAGACGTGGAAGAGTGAGATATAGAGATTCTGCTACTGGTAAAACTAGATTTGTTCATACATTAAACGCATCTGGACTTGCTACTAGCCGTGTCTTCCCTGCAATCTTAGAGCAATATCAACAAGAAGATGGTTCTGTTGTTGTTCCTGAAGTCTTAAGACCATTCATGGGCGGACTTGAAGTTATTAGACCTATCAAGAAATAAATTTTCAAACTAATACAAATTGCCTTCTCAGTCAGAGAAGGTTTTTTGTTATAATACAAGCATGGCAAATATAAAAGAATTTTCAGGACGTATTTATGTTCAAATTAATGGAGGCTACATCAAAAAGTTTGGTGGGATGATTGATTATAAAATTGATGGAAATTATTTAAAAGAATTCTCTGGAAGGATTATCTATAAAATCGATGGAGACGATATTAAAGATTTTTATGGAAGAATAATTCTTCAATTTAGAAATAATCGATTAAGACATTTTGCAGGAATGGATGAATATAAAG
Organism: Caryophanales bacterium UBA2450; assembly: GCA_002342545.1. Taxonomy (GTDB): domain Bacteria; phylum Bacillota_I; class Bacilli_A; order RFN20; family CAG-826; genus UBA2450. The sequence goes on along the minus strand of DDQE01000025.1, from coordinate 7,152 downwards.
TTGAAGACAATTATATCAAAGATATATATGGTAGAATCTTATATAAAATTGATGGTAGCCTATCTCGAATCGAATTAATGTTCGCCCTTACGTTGCTATTTGAAGAAAAATATTAAGAAGTGCAGAATTTGCACTTTTTTATTTATATTTAATCTTATATATATTAATATAATGCCGAGGTTTGTATTATGACACTTAAAGAAATACGCAAAAATTGCAAATTAACTCAAAAGAAAGCTGCCGATGTTGTTGGCATGCCTTTAAGAACTTATGTTGATTATGAAACTAAAGAAAAAGACGCTGATCAAATTAAATTAGAAGGTATTAAAGATCGCTTAATGGAATATGCCGCTAAAGATACTTCTATTTTAAAAGATAAAGTTTTATTAATTACTGGTGGTACTGGTAGTTTTGGTCACGCAGTAGTGGACCGTTTCTTAGATAGTGAAATTAAAGAAATAAGAATCTTATCTCGTGATGAAAAGAAACAAGATGATATGCGTAAAGCGTATAATAACTCTAAACTTAAATTTTATATAGGTGATGTGAGAAATCTTGATTCTATTATTGATGCCTTTAAAGGTGTTGATTATGTTTTCTCTGCTGCTGCTTTAAAACAAGTACCATCTTGTGAATTCTATCCAATGGAAGCTGTGAGAACAAATGTAATTGGTAGTGATAACGTTATTACTGCTTGTGTACGTAATGGAGTTAAAAAGGCTATCTTCTTATCTACAGATAAGGCCGCTTATCCAATTAATGCGATGGGTATATCTAAAGCATTAATGGAAAAGAATGTTATTGCTAGAAGTAGACAACTTCTTCCAGGAGATACAGTGCTTTGTCTCACTAGATATGGAAACGTTATGGCTTCTAGAGGTTCGGTTATCCCATTATTCTTAAATCAAATCCACGAAGGTAAACCAATCACCATTACTAATCCAGATATGACTAGATTTATGATGACTTTGGATGATGCTGTGGATTTAGTGCTATATGCCTTTGAACACGGAGAACAAGGTGATTTATTTGTCCAAAAAGCACCTGCTGCTACAATTGAAACACTTGCTAAAGCAGTTATTGAGTTAACTGGTTCTAAAACTGGTGTTTCATATATTGGAACTAGACATGGAGAAAAATTATATGAGACTCTTGTTACACAAGAGGAGATGTTAAAATCCGTAGATATGGGTAATTTCTTCTGTATCAAAGCAGACAACCGCGATCTTAACTATGATAAATATTTCTCTAAAGGAAATAAGAAATTAAATTTAGGCGAAAGCTATACTTCTCATAACACTGGCAGATTAGATGTTGAAGGAATGAAACAACTCCTAAAAAAATTAGAATTGTTTGGTGGACCAGTTAGACAACATGAATAAGATTTTAGTTACAGGCGCAAAAGGATTTATTGGAAAACACCTTTGTCTTAAATTAGAACGACTTGGTTATACTGTTTTTAAGTATGATATCGATTCTAGTAAAGAGGACTTAGAAAAATATGTCTCTGAATGTGATTTTGTTGTCCATTTAGCAGGCATAAATCGCCCTTTAACTGTAGAAGAGTTTTATGAAGGAAACACTAATTTTACAAAGTGCTTAATTGACCTAATTAAAGCAAAAAGAGACGCGGAGCTGCGCGTAATTATGTCAAGTTCAACTCAAGCAGAACTTGATAATGATTATGGAAAAAGTAAAAAAATGGGAGAGGATTATTTACTAAATTCTGGATTACCTGTTTTTGTCTATCGACTCGCTAATGTTTTTGGCAAATGGTGTCGCCCAAATTACAATTCTGCAGCCGCTACTTTCTGCTATAACATCGCTCATGACTTAGATATCACTATTAGAGATAGAGAATATGTTGTTCACTATAATTATGTAGATGATATCGTTGATGAATTTATTAGAGTTATTAAAAGTGATATAAGAGGATCAAAAGAAATTCTAAGAGTAAAACCAGTTTATGATTGTTCACTTGGTAAATTAGCTGATCTTCTCTATTACTTTAAAGAAGAAATTGAATCAGATAGACACCTACCACTCATTCATGATGAGTTTGAATTAAAGTTATTTAAAACTTTCTGTGATTATCTTTCTGAAGAAGGATATACATATAATTTTGCCGAAGACGCCCGTGGAAGTTTTGAAGAATTATATAAATCTAAAAAGTGGGGACAAATATCTGATAATGTAGCTTATCCTGGTATCACCAAAGGTGGGCATTATCACACTTATAAAAAAGAAATCTTTTATACTGTGATTGGAGAAAGTGAAATAAAACAAAGAAACATCAAAACTAATGAGATGATTGTTAATAAAGTTAGTGGAGATAAACCTGAACCAATTGAAATAAAAGTAGGCTATACCCACCAAATTACCAATATTGGTAAAATAAACACGCACACTATAATGTGGATTAGTGAAATATATAATCCAGAGACCCATGATACATATAAAGAAGAGGTGGAAAAATGAAAAAGAAAATTAAAGTAGTAACAATTATTGGAACTCGTCCAGAGATTATAAGATTATCTGAAGTTATTAAAGCTTTAGATAAAGATGAAGAAATTGATCATATCTTAGTTCATACCGGTCAAAACTATGACTACGAATTAAATCAAATCTTCTTTGAAGAATTAGATTTAAGAGCGCCTGATTATTATCTAAACTGCGCAGGTAAAAATTTAGGTGAGACTATTGGTAATGCAATATCTAAATCTTATGATTTATTAAAAGAATTAAATCCAGACGCTGTGTTAATTTTAGGTGACACTAATTCGGCTTTATGTGCAATCTCAGCTAAAAGATTAAAATTACCTATTTTCCATATGGAAGCTGGTAATAGATGTGGTGATTGGAACGTTCCAGAAACCATTAATAGAAAAATAGTGGACCATATTTCTGATATTAACCTCCCTTATACTAATCACGCATATGCGAATTTAATGAAAGAAGGCATTGAAAAAGATTATACATTTGTAACAGGCTCTCCAATGCTTGAAGTCTTAAATGCTCAAAATCATAAAATTGAAGCAAGTAAAGTATTAGAAGAATTAGGATTAGAAAAAGGCAAATATATTGTTGTCTCTTCTCATAGAGAAGAAAATATCGATATTGAAAAGAATTTTAATCAATTAATGCCTGCAATTAATGATATTGCAGAAAAATATCAAATGCCTGTTATCTTCTCTACTCATCCAAGAACTAAGAAAAGATTAGAGGCGAATAACTTTAAAATGCATCCATTAGTGAGAAACTTAAAACCATTAGGTTTCCTAGAATATGTTAAACTTCAAGAAAATGCTTTTATTGTTTTAAGTGATAGTGGCACTCTTACTGAAGAAAGCGCAATGAGACATTTCCCTGCTGTTTTAATCAGAACATCTACTGAAAGGCCTGAAGGAGTAGAAGCAGGAGGTATTGTTGTTTCTGGAATTGATAGACAAGGCATTATGCTAGCGATTGATACTGAATTAATGAGATATAAATTCGCTAAGACACCAGAAAACTACGATGTTACAGATGTCTCAAATAGAGTGGTAAATCACATCAAATCAAAAATTGATGTTGTAAACAATGAAATCTGGAAGAAGTAATTACTTCTTCCTTTTTTTAATAAAGATAAATAGTAAAGGAAGAGACATTGATATCACGTATATCAAAATCATCATTCCTAAAATCATTAATACGTGTGGAGTAACTGCAGGTACGTCTTTGGTGATACTTTTAAAAATCATGTATACTCCAAATCCACCAAGTAAACCAATTACGGAAATAATTACAGTTAATATATTAAACAAACTTTTAAATCCACTTTGCTTATATGTGTCTTTATAAATCATGAAATTTAAGAATGCACCTGCTAAAGAGCAAATAAAGAAGAAGATGCAAATCATTTTTCCTGCATAGGCATCAAAAATTCCGATGTCTAAAGTCACACTTATTAAGAAAGTAGCAACAAACGCAAATAAGAAATGGAATTTTTCTTTTTTAAATAATTCAAAAATTTCTTTAAAACTGAATTTCCATTTTTCTTTTGGTTTATCTTCGCTTTTTTCTTTTTTTGGCAATGAAATAGTATTAGTTTCTATAGCTGAATCATCCTTGTCATTGCTCGCGTATATAGTTTTAACGTTTCCAACGATTGTTTTAAAACAATCATCAAAGATTTGATATTTGCCGTTAGGAACATAAATCACAAATAATGGATTGAATGATTCGCTTACTGCGTATAACGCTTTCATTTTGGAAAGAACATCATAGAATGATGAGATTTGAATTTCTTTAAGTTTTGAAACATCTTCAATAAATTTATCTTTATTAAATGAAGTAGTTTCAAAAACAAAAATCATAACTCCAACATCGATAACGTTAACTTGAATTTGAATAAGATCTTTAAAAGAAATTGTTTTATCACTAACAAAATAAAATTCAGAGAGATCTTTTCGATTAATAATCTCTTTGATTGGAGATGTTTCTTTATTAACTAAAGAGAAACTATCTTCTAATGTAACTGCTGAATTATCTTTTAGTATAAACTTCATAACTTATTTAACATTATAAATGATTATAAATAATTTTAGTTATTTAAATTGCATATATAAGTATAATAAATATAAGAGGGTTTGTTATGAAATTTTTAAAATGCAAGATTTGCGGCAAGATTATCGCAATCGTTAATGATCGTCAAGTGCCAACAATTTGTTGTGGCCAACCAATGGAAGAAATGGTACCAAATACTTCCGATGGCGCTGTTGAAAAACATGTACCAGTATTTGAAGTTGAAGGTAATATCGTTCGTGTTAAAGTTGGAAGTGTTGATCACCCAATGTTAGACAATCACTACATTGAATGGATTGCGATTCAAACCAATTTAGGCAACCAAAGAAAAGTTTTAAAACCAGGCGAAAAACCAGAAGCAGAATTTGCTTTATTGCCTGGAGAAAAAGTGCTCAAAGTTTTAGAACACTGTAACTTACATGGCTTGTTTGCCACTAAGTAATTTAGCAGAAAAAAATCGTAAAAATCCGATAAAACTAGTGTTTTTATCATAAAATTTTATTATTTTCTTGGCTCTATCCGTTTGGGTAGAGTCTTTTTTTCTTATAAAAAAACCTCGAGATATTCGAGGATATTTTCTTATGGTAGCTGAGGACGGATTTGAACCGCCGACCTTGAAGGTATGAACTTCCTGCTCTAGCCAACTGAGCTACTCAGCCATAATTGGTGGATCTAAAGAGACTCGAACTCTCGACCCCCTGAATGCAAATCAGGTGCTCTCTTAACTGAGCTATAGACCCAGTTAGAAATTGCCTAATAATGATAGTCAAAATTAAATGGTTTTTCAATATTTTATTTATAAAATGTCCCGCATGAGTTTACAAACATTTGATTTTATTAATAGAAACATTTACTTAAACTTGTCTAACAATATGTATTTGATAATTGTAAGACACCTTGATTTTGGCTCTATCTACCTCCTAAATTGTTAAAAATATTATATCGCTTAAATAAAATAGTCATCTCCAAAAATCTAGGAAATTAAAATTTTAGGATAGTTTCTATAGAAATATTTGGACATGACCTTTTTATTAGACTTTTTAATCATCAATTTATACAATAAATGTGCTTAAGAAATAATGATTTAGGCAATAAGAAAAGAAGAGGAGCCATTTTAAATTTCTTTATAAAAATGTAAACTCCAATTTCTCCAACCCTTTGTGGAACAATAATTAATTATTATTTTTTCTTAAGTAAATCAGGATGTAACGTCACTTCATCTGGCTTTATGAAATGGTAATTATTTAGGCTAATTACCTTTGAATCTAAAAATGCCTTAGCGACTACTCCTGGACAATTTCGATTTAGTAAAGCTCTTGGTTCAGAATTAATATGAGATAAAGCTAAATCGATATCGTCTTGAGAATAAATAGAGAAGAAGATGGATTTTGGAAAAACCTTCCTTAATTCGACATGATTCTTCTCTATTTTTCCTTTTTGCCCAGATTTACCTGGATCACAATAAAATAAACGGCATACTCTTTCGCCTGTTTCATAATCAAATTCAATACTTTTCGGATTAGCGAATTCGCTTCCATTATCCGTTAAAACACAAGCAAATGTTTGCTTATATAATTCAATACCTAGTTGACTCTTAATCCATGTAAAGATACGTTCTACTTCTTCAGTGGTTTTATCTTTTAGCAAAAAAGCTAACAAAAATTAGATTTCCTAAATAAAAGAGTTAATAAACAAGCATTATCTCCTTTTCCACTTAATACCGTATCCATTTCAACAACTTCAACAAATGGATTTTCACTTATGTAAGCGATGAAATCGTCATAAGTTCTACCAGTTAAGAAAGCATAATTAGTGGGTTCGCCCTTATTTTTCTTATATTGTTTTGGATATCTTACTCTTTTAGTTAAATCAATGTTCTTTAAATTAGGAATTAAACCCTTATCAATAAAAGATAATATCGTGGGGTATGACCATCTAATTTTCTCTTTGTGGGTTTGAAAGATTTGAGGAAGTGATTGATGCTTTTCTTTGATTAACGGAACTAATAAATTCGATAATCTAATAAATTCACCTTCAGTAGCGTGGCTTCCTTTTCTTGGGTTACTTCTATTATTTTGTAAGGCTTTCCAAACTAGACAGGGATCGTATAAATATTTATTTAAACGACATCTTTCTTTTTTATAACAGTAGTTACAAACATATGGCCATTTATTAAGCGATAGACAAAGTGGCATTTTAGTAAAATCTGAACATATTTGATTGCATCCATTTTTACAACTAGCGCATCTTTTTTCTTGATTATATAAACTCATGTACCGACATTTATCACAAGCTTCGTTTTTCTTTTGACAAGTTGTTTTATAAGAGCACTTATTTATTTCTACTGTTTCTTTAATAATTCGGTATTTTTTAATGTGCTTAATTAAACCAGAAACATCAATCCCCATTTCTCTAGCAGCATCACTTGCAGAGCGGTAGATAGAAAGGCTTTCACTTATTTTATTAACAATTCCTTCATTGTATCTTTGATATTTTGACTCCATAACAAAACATCTCCTTTCATAAACATGGAATCAAAGGGTTGGAGATAAGTATTTTAACAAATTTTGGAAATCAAATTTTAATTTC
>DDQE01000026.1 GCA_002342545.1 Caryophanales bacterium UBA2450 | reverse complement strand
GATTGGGGGTCCGCTATTTCACACTTTCATGCGTTTCGCCTATCCAGTTTAATTATTTCTTTTTTTCTTCTTTTTCTTCAAGTGGTTCTAAGCGATCAAAGGAAGCACCACAAATTGGGCAGTTGTCACCTTCTTCAACTTCGACAATTTGACCACAGACTTTACATTTATATTTTTTCATTATTAGAAGAATACGCCACGAGCGGCTTGTTTAATTTCACTACTTGTTGTAAATGGAATTCTGGTGGTATAGCCGTCACGAGCAGCAATATACTTTTTAGCACCCCAAGTTTGGATGTCTCTATTCCACTGCGCAACAGAGTCATTATAAACTTCTCTAGCAGCGGTAATTTCTCTTTGTAAGTAAGAGTTTTGTTGCATGGCGTCAGCAATTTCTCCGTGGGCTCTGAGGTCTGGATAAGCTTCTAAGGAAACATTGATTGCCTTATTAACGCTTTCAATACCTTCAGCGGTGCCGTTTAAGTTACCTGAACTTCTTAACTTAGCGATTTCGGTAAATGTTGATTTATCTAAATCAATCGCCTTGTCTAATAAACGAGCAACATTTTGAAGAATCATTACTCTTTGTTCTAAGAAGTTATCAATTTGAGAAGCATCGTGTTGGATCTTTTGTTGTAACTTTTGGAAGTGTTCTTTAGCTTTAGCTTTCTTATATAACCACACGAGAGGTGGAATAAATAAGAGAATAAAGCCTGGAATCCACACCATAACATTTAGGACCTTAAGTCCTGTGGTCATTTCCACTTTTAGTTGTTTTTCGATGACATTAACGTCGCGGCCTTCTTTATTAACTGGGCCAGTCATTTCATCTAATTCATTAGCCATTATATTTTCCCTCCTATAATGTTTTTTTATTATTAATCTTTCTTTACGAAAGAAAATAATCCTTTCTTATATAATACAGTATCCGAAATCTGATATCGAGATAATAATTCTTTATAAGACCCTCCACCATAAGAACTATTAAAGTCAGGCCAGCTTTCTTCTTTGGCTCTACCAATAGCAAATGGTGTGTCTTTTTGAATACGAGTATATTCAATCCAGTGAACTGGAACTTGATGGTATCTACCATCACCTCCATAAACTGATACATAAGTAACTCGATCAATTCCCTGAAATGAATGAGCAGTAATAACGCATTCGTCAACAGTGTCATTTTTCTTTTCAAATCTAGATTTTAAGATAACTCCTAAACTTCTAGTGGCTGGATGTTTAAATAATTTCCAGTCATGATTATTAGCAGCGGCTTCTGCTTCTGCAGTGGTCACATTGTGACCAAACTTGCCATCATAGATATATTCTCTAGTCTTATGTTGTTGATATAAAGGAATGGCCACTAAAGGGGCTAAAGCAAAATATATTTCTTTACAATAAGCATCACAATAATCAATAAAGTTTTTATGACATACTTCGTAATCAAAATGTCTTAAATTCTCTGGTCCATAATCAAGATATTTACTACCTTGAATGTGTCCAGAATGAATATAGTTAAGTTCTTTTCTTTTAGTAAAACTGAAATCATCACCATATCCAACGTGCTCTTGGTCTCTAATTAAATTGACCATATTTTTTTGAGCAAGTGGGGTGAAAAGTAAACGGAATTCAGTTTCATTATCTCTATCTAAAGCATTAAATAATGCTTCAAATTGTTCGTTGTGTAATCTAGTGAATCCCGCATTACCTTTTTTAAGGTCTTTTTCCACTTTCTTATCTAGTTCTTTATCGAATTTTCTAACGTATTTCTCTAATTCTTTATCGTCGTCATTTCCATGTCCTGTTGGGCTTCTAGAAAATGAGAGTTTAGGAGCAGCTTCGTTACCATATATTAAAGTAGTTCTAGTGTAATATCCTGGCTCTGGAGCGGTAACATGTGCGGTTAAAACTTGAGTTCTTACTACTGTACGATATCCACCCTTACCGTCACTTACTCTTTCAGTCCAAGTAATGGTTAGTGTACCGGTATAAGTATGGTCATGCATATGTTGATTATAAGTTTTTTCAAAGATAAATGGATTACCTAAAATATTGCCAGATTGGACAAATAATACCGATTCATCAATGTCTGCACTAGTTTCATAGCCATATTTATCATGTAAATAAGAATATTTTTCAGGATCGAATTCTTTATCAAGATCCACTACTGGAGTGGTTTTAGACATTAATGGAACTGCCATATTAGATTCAAATAAAGCGTTTAAAGATGCCATTGTGGCTTCTGCTTTTGTTTTATGTTCGTTTGCTACTTTTTGATGCTGAGCAATAACTTCATTTAATCCTTTAATTAATTTATTTAATTTCTTAACTAAGAATATAAAACCAATAAATCCACCAACCATCGCGATTGGAACTAAAATAGAAACAATAAGTGGGAATTTAGGAACAACAAAATAAAGTACAACCATCACTACGGCAACAATTAACATCATAATCATGCCAAAGATGGTAAATCCTTTACCTGCTCTTTTCTTTCCAAGATCTTTATTTAATGATGAAATTTTGGCTTGTTCAGCATAATACTTTTTGCAGGCCTCCTTATTACCTTCAATATCAGTATTTGCCTTTTCCGTGAGTTTTTTAAAATACTCTTCCCCGTTTTCATGGAAAGCATCTTTTAATTGAGTTTTGTAAAAATTAAGGGGCTCTAATAAATCAGAACCTTCAAATGTGGTTTCGTCTCTAGTAAATTTTTCCATATTTTTATTATTTAATAAAATAGAGAATTAGGCAACTGAAATTGATTTAAACGTTTGAAGTGGTAAAATTATAAATTATGAAAATAAGAGAAGACATTCAAAAATTTATATCGACCATTCCAAGTAATATTACCTTAGTAGCCGCCACAAAATATGTCGACTCAAGTGAGATGCGAAACTTATTTAAAAATGGGGTTACTAATTTTGGAGAAAACCGGGTTGATGCTTTTTTAAATAAATATGAAGATTTAAAAGATTTAAACATAACCTGGCATTTTATTGGTCACTTACAAAGAAATAAAGCTAGAGAAGTTATTAATAAAATTGATTATCTTCATTCTTTAGATTCATTGAAACTTGCAGATGAAATTGAAAAATATCGTGAAAGGCCATTACCAACTTTTGTGGAAGTCTCAATTAATTTAGAAGAGAATAAAAACGGGGTTCCTTATTACGAATTAGAAGACTTTATTAAATCCTTATTAAAATATAAGAAGATTAAGCTTATTGGTTTAATGATGATGACCATTAAAGTTAGTGATGATAAAGAAAATCAATTTGCAAAACTCGTCGAATTAAAAAAGAAAATTGAAAAAAATCTCAATATCAAAATTCCTTATCTCAGTATGGGTATGTCAGAAGATTATCTAGAGGCGATTAAAGAAGGGGCAACTCATATTAGACTAGGAAGAATATTATTCAAAGAATAATAAAAAAGGAGTTCAATTGAACTCCTTTAAACTTTATAGAGGACTATTTCTTACTTCTTAAGCCCGATTTTAAGTCTCTGATCCAGTTGTGTTCTTCTGGAACATTTTTCTTTTCCACACCATCAGCTTCCATAGCAAGTCTAACTAATTCTTTTGCACGTTTAACTGATAAGTTGGATTTGACTTTTAATAATGCTGGAACTTCTTCGTAAGCGACTTTGTCAGATGCATCCATCACTGGGATTGGTGAATCAACAAAATCTTTTGGTCTTAAGGCAAAGTAAACTTTTAATGTTTTACCAACAAGGGTGATTTTAACATAAGGTTTACGATGTAATCTAAATGTATCACAAGCGATAGAAACACGGGAATTAACGCCGTAACTAAGAATTTCATTCTTAATTTCATTATATTTTTCTTGTAATTCCTTATCGGCTTTTACCATTTTTACCGCAAATGGGATTCTAGGAGCAGAGATTTTCTTTTCTTCTACTTCTTCCACTACTGGAGCTGGTTTAACTTCTTCCACTACTGGAACAGTTTTAGCGATTACCACTCTGTCGAGTTTTTCTAATTCTTCTTTGACAATCTTATGAATATCTTCGAGTAAAGAAATTCTTTGAGCAGCTTCTCTTTCTTCTCTTTCAGCTTTTTCTTCAGGAGTTTCTTTATGAGCGCAGCAGCATTCATCTTCCTCTTCTTCAGCTGGAAGTTCGCCTCTATTAACTTTAACAGCAGTTTTGATACCTTTTACTAAGCATATAGTGGCTAATACTAGGTAAACAACATCTAAGATGAATGTTAAGATGACTAACGCTAATAAAGCAGCAATAGAACTACCACCTATTTTTAATAATGTGCCAATACCTTCACCGATGAAATTAATGATACCACCAGTTAAACCTAAGGTTGCTGGTACTAAAACCGCTAAACCGATAATTGCACATTTTGCTTTGACGCCTTTGTCGTGTTTGATTAAAACGAGCGATAAGATGAATAATAAAATTGCCATAAAAATAAATAAATAGGCGATTATATTACTCAAAAGTTGACCCGCAAATCTAGCACCATGGGCACCGCCTGCGTATTTGGAGTAATCAAAAAGCATGCTTAATGTTCCTGGGTAACCTAATTGCTTAAGAGTTGGAGACATCCAAATATAAATATTTGTCCATCCTGCAACTAAAAGCAAGATTACTAAGCAAACAAGAGCAGCTTTCGACACTTTCGAAAAGGATTGTTTCTCTTTTTTCATATCTATCTATACCTCAATTCAAGTTTTATTATAATCGTGTGCGTATATTCGTGCAAGAAAGAAAATGAGATTTTTTTGGATTGTTCTATATTTTTATTAAAAATATTAACAATTTAAGAAAGTAAGCGTAAGATATACAGGTATGGAAAATTATGTTATTCAAACTCAAGGGTTAAGTAAAAAATACGGGGATAAACTCGCAGTTAATAACGTTGATATGCACGTTCCTCAAGGCTCGGTCTACGGCTTTGTTGGGGAAAATGGAAGCGGAAAAACCACGATCATGCGTTTATTAATGGGCTTAGCTATTCCTACTAGCGGTCAATATGCCCTTTTTGGAGTGGATTCCAAAGACCGAAAAATCCAAGAAGTTAGACATCATATTTCTGCGATTGTTGAAGCACCATCACTAGTGCCTTCACTAAGTGCTTATGACAATCTTAAATATGCATGCCTATATTATGGTATTACTAACTATAAAGAGGTAATCCCAGAAGCTTTGAAAAATGTCGGCTTAGAAAATACTGGCAAAAAAGCCGCTAAGCACTTCTCTTTAGGTATGAGACAAAGACTTGGCATTGCTGTCTTATTGCTCAATAATCCGACTTTAATGCTTTTAGACGAACCGATGAATGGGTTAGATCCTTCAGGAGTTGCGGAATTAAGAAACTTAATAATTAATTTAAATAAGAAAGGAATTAGTTTCATTATTTCTAGCCATATCCTCTCTGAATTAGAAAAGGTTGCCACACACTATGGCTTTATTAGTCACGGAAAACTCTTAAAAGAAATTTCGGCAACTGATCTTGCCTTAGAATGTCAAAAATACACTGATTTAAAATATGGTGAGCCACAAAAATTAGAAAAAGAGCTTATAGCTCTTGGCTATAAGGATATCAAAGCTTATCCAAATTCAGTGAGAATATATGATGATGTCAAACCTCTAGAACTTCTTAAGGCTTTAGAAAAGAAAGGCATTGAAATTAGTGATGTCAAAACTTCAGAAATGAATGTTGAAGATTATTACCTTAATTTGATTGGAGGAGAGAAAAATGTTTAATATTATTCGCGCCTCATTATTCAAATTATTTAAAGATTGGACCTTTAGAATCACCATGATGGTTGGTATAGGCTTAGCAGGCTTATTAATCGCTATTAACGCTGGTATTGGTCAACTAAATGGACAATCAATGTTACTTGCTGGAGTTAGCCCAAGCCAAAACTTTGGTTTAACTGTTCCAATTAACTTAGTTGTTTTCACTGTAAGTGAATTTACATATGGCACTATTAGAAATAAGATTATTGCCGGCCATTCAAAAGCTAAAATCTATACCGGCTTATTCCTAACTGGGTTAGTATTTACATTCACCTTAATGATTGTTTATTTAGGTGTAATTGTTGGTATTAGTAGCGCGATTGGAGGTTTTGACTCCAGTTTATTCGGTGGCGGACAATTTATTGGCTATTATTTAATGTATTTCTTAGCTTCATATGTTTTTGTCACTGCTTTATCAGTCTTCTTTGGAGCATTAATGAGAAATATCGGTGGTTCAATTTCTATCGCTGTAGTCACTTTAGTGGTTTTAGGAATGATTCCTTTAATTATTACATTAGCAACCGCATCCAAATCATTTACACCAGAAAATATCCAAATGTGGCTTAACCCATTATATATGTTAGGCTTTTATGGTAATTCATCTTCTATTTTCAATTTCTTAAAGAATGTAGGAGCGGATACTTCTGTGTTCTATGTGCAAAGTGGACAAATGATTGCAGCAGGTATATTAACTCCTTTATATTGGGCAGCAATATTCTTCTTTAGCGGAATGTTAATATTCAAGCACAGAGACATTAAATAATTAGTATTTATTTAGTATTAAAAAAGGGGATGCTATTGCATTCCCTTTTCAATTGATTCTTTTATTAGGCTTCTTGCATAATCGCTAACAGCCTTTAAGGTCTTTCCTTGATACTCATTTGGATAGATAACTTTGATGATTTCAAATCTCACTTTTGTACTTTTCCAAGGGAAGTTTTTCGCGATGTTTTGGCTACCTATTATTGAGGTCACGACGATTGGAGCGTTATTCTTCATGGCGATAGAGAACACGCCTTCATGGAATTCACCTACATGGTCTTCCACTTCTCTTCTAGTTCCTTCTGGATAAACCCCTACTGAAGCAAGATTTTCTTCGATTAATCTAGAAGCTTCTTTCATTACTTCTAATGATTTGAGTTTATCTTCTCTATCAATCGCCATATAGCAGCCAGCTTTCATGAAGTGACCGCCAATCGGGATTTTGAAGTTTGATGGTTTAGTAATGAATGCCATTCCGAGTTTTCCATATTTATGAATCACAATCATCGGATCAAATCTAGATAAGTGGTTACATACAAGTAGAAATCTTTCTTTTGGCCATGGTTCATTTTGAATGACATTCAGTTTCACTCTAGCGTGGATATTAATATATCCAACGCAGTGTCTTAATAAGAAATTAGCGAGTTTAGATGGTTTGGTATATGTCTTCTTTTTGGAATAAATTTGACAGAAAAGAGACATAAAAATCCAGACAAATACCAAAGAGATAATATATCCTGCAATTAAAAGTAAAAATGGAGTCCAATATAAATAGCCATGTCCTTTAGGAATGACAAATAGGGACATCAATACTGTAAAAGCAGCATCTAAAATAAGAATGAGTAATTCGACTAACATCTTAATTAATTATTTGGAACAACAAATTTAATAGCTTTTGGACAAACTTCAACTTCGAAAGTTTTACCTTTGATCATTTCACCATCGACACAGACATCGATTTCATTTGGAGATTCAAATCTAATTTTTTTGGCTTGTCTATAGACAATTTTCTTTTTTGGTTTATCTAAATGTTTACCCTTAGTATATGGACCAATAAATAAACCTAAACCAATTAAAGTCATGGTTTTAATCACACAGACATCAATTAAGCCATCTTTATTATCGCTTTTTGGAGCACATAAGAAAGTACCACCAACAAATCTACCTTGGGCTAAGGTAGCAAGTAACATTTTCTTTTCGTG
>DDQE01000047.1 GCA_002342545.1 Caryophanales bacterium UBA2450 | reverse complement strand
CATTGGAGAACAGAATCCGCCTTGACATTTACCAAAGCCGGCTCGACATCTTCTTTTGACCCCTTTAACAGTTTTAGGAGGAACACTACGAGATAATAAATCTTTAATTTCTCCTAAAGAGACTTTTTCACAGCTACAAATAATTTTTCCATATTCTGGATTTTCTTTAATTAATCTATTTCTTTCTTCTTCAGAGACATCATTTAAGACATGATATTTTTTCACTCTTGGATTATAGTCTTTCTTCTCTTCTAAATTGAATAATTTAGAAACATAGTTATTTACTACATATTCCGCGATTGCAGGAGAAGAAGCAAGTCCAGGAGATTCAATACCCGCAACATTAATGAAATATTTATTAGATTTAGCGGGTTCAATAATAAAATCATGGGTGGATGGGGTGGCTCTCATTCCAGAAAAGACTCTCACCACTTGATTAAACGGAATAGAAGGAATCATATCAGTTGCTTGTTTTCTAACATTAGCTAAAGTTTCAGCGTCAGTAGAGACATCGTCTTTATCTATATCAAATTCAGAGCTTGGTCCCACAATATAGTTATTAGAGCTAGTTAAAGAAACTAATACTCCTTTTCCTTTTTCGCTTGGAAGAGGGAAGATGGTGTGATTAACTAAACCAAGTTTATAGTGATCTAAAACAAAATATTCGCCTTTTCTTGGATTAATTTTCCAATCAATTGGTTCAATCATCTTAGCGATTTCATCACTATATAAACCTGCGCAGTTAATAACTACTTTAGCCTCAAATGTCGCTTTATCAGTTTTGACTTCAAAATGGTCAGAAAGATATTTAATATCTTTTACTTCTTGTTCTAAGAATAATTTGACTCCGTTATCCACTGCATTTTCTACTGCGTGGACCACTAAATTAAATGGATCAATAATTCCGGCAGTTGGGGCTAACAAAGCGCCAACAACTTCACTAGATACATTTGGTTCAAGTTTTCTAGTTTCTTCTTTATCTAAAAGTCTAGTTTCTACTCCATTAGCTATAGCTCTAGTTTGAAGTTCTTTTAAAGTTTTAAGTTGTTCTTCACTAGTAGCTAAAGTCATAGAGCCAATACGCTTAAAGTGGACATCTAGTTCTTCACTAATTAAGTCAAACATCTTATTTCCTTCAACATTAAGTTTGGCTTTAAGAGTTCCAGGAACAGGATCATAACCACTATGGATAATGGCACTATTAGCGTTACTAGTGACATTACCAACATCATTTTCTTTTTCTAATAGGGCAACCGAAAGAGAATAACGTGAAAGCTTTCTAGCTACCATTGCGCCGACTACGCCAGCGCCAATAATTAATACATCATACATATAACTTTATTATAATAAAAACTCCCGATAAATCGAGAGTTTTTTTGTTTAATTTAATTATTTACGGAATTTACGTGGACCTTTGATAGATTTATCAGGACGATTATGATGTTCTAATTTTCTTTCTTCGGTCTCTACAAACCCTTCTGGTTTTTCTATAAACTCTTTCGCGGAGACTTTAACTTTGCCGTGTTCATCAATTTCGATGACTCTAACTTTGAGTTTGTCGCCAACTTTAACAACATCACTGGCTTTAGAGACATATCCCCAGCCTAAGCGAGAGACATGACATAAGCCTTCGACGTTACCAAAGAGTTTAACAAATGCTCCATAGTCTTCTACACGGGTGACTTCACCAACGAATTCTTCACCAACTTTGGCTTCTCTGACAATATCTAGAATAATTTGTTTAGCCTTGTTGATGACTTCTCTATCCATGTGGTATAAGGTAACTTGTCCGTTATCTTCAATGTCAATTTTGACATTGTCACATTGAGCAATGATTTCGTTAATGACTTTGCCGCCTGTTCCGATAACTTCTCTAATCTTGTCCACATCAATGAAGAATGTGTCCATCTTAGGAGCGTACTTACCAACATCTGGACGTGGTTCACTAATCGCGGTTTTCATGACTTCACGAATCTTAGCACGTGCTCCATGAGCTTGAGCTAAGGCTTCACGTAAGACTTCTTTAGTGACACCTTTGATTTTGATATCCATTTGAAGAGCAGTAATACCTTTTTCTGTACCAGCGACTTTGAAGTCCATATCACCGAAGTGATCTTCTAAGCCTTGAATATCAGTAAGAATGGTATATGGGTGTTTACCGTCAAGTGGTCCACTACTAATTAATCCCATAGCAATACCGCTCACCATAGCCTTAATTGGGACACCTGCTGCCATTAAAGACATACAAGAAGCACAAATAGAAGCTTGAGAGGAACTACCATTAGATTCGACAACTTCTGCCACTGTTCTAATGGTGTATGGGAATTCTTCGGCACTAGGAATAACGTAAGAAAGAGCTCTTTCTCCTAATGCACCGTGACCGATTTCTCTTCTTCCTGGGCTACCCATTCTTCCAACTTCACCAACAGAATATGGTGGGAAGTTATAATGATGCATCCAGTGTCTAGTTTCTTCATCAGTCAAATTATCAATAATTTGTTCGTCGCTCTTAGCTCCTAAAGTGGTCACTGCGATAACTTGAGTTTGACCTCTAGTAAACATCGCGGAGCCGTGTGTTCTTGGGAGTAAATCAACTTGAGCGTCAAGTGGTCTAATTTCATCAACTTTACGTCCGTCAGGTCTAATTTTTTCATCAGTAATTAATCTTCTGACTTCTTTAGCCACTAATTTTTCTAAGGTTTCTTTGACCATGTGTACAGCTTTTTGATGTTCTTTTTCATCCGCGTATTTTCTTGTGTCATAGTCATCGATAATTTCATTTTCAATCGCATCAATCGCATCTTGTCTTTCGAGTTTATCAAAGATAGAAATGGCTTTTACTAAACGAGCTTCTGCTCTTTCAGTAACATCTTTTTCAATGACTGGATCACAGACATATAATTCGATTTCTCTTTTTGGTTTGCCAACTTCTTTAATGATTTTTTCTTGCCAGACACAAAGCTTTTTAATAGCTTCATGACCAAACATTAAAGCGTCTAACATATCTTCTTCGCTGACTTGATCAGCACCAGCTTCCACCATGTTAATGGCTTCTTTGGTACCAGCAACGGCTAAGTTGATATCAGATTTGGCTCTTTCTTCAACAGTTGGGTTAATGATGAACTTACCATCAACTCTACCAACATAAACCCCAGCAATTGGTCCATCAAATGGAATATCAGAGATTCCAAGAGCTAAGCTCGAACCAAGCATAGCGGTCATTTCAGGAGTGCAGTCTAAATCCACAGACATCACTGTGTTAACGATTTGCACTTCGTTTCTAAATCCTTCAGAGAACATTGGTCTGATAGGACGGTCAATTAATCGGGCTGTTAATGTAGCATGTTCACTTGCTCTACCTTCTCTTCTTAAGAAGGATCCTGGGATTTTACCAATGGCGTATTGTTTTTCTTCATAACCAACGGTTAATGGGAAGAAGTCGCCTTCTTTTGGTAAATCAGAAGCACATGCTGTGGAAAGAACAACAGTTTCGTTTAATCTCACAAGCACAGCACCGTCGGCTTGTTTGGCAATCTCGCCAGTTTCAACAACGAATTTCTTTCCTTCGAATTCTAATTCGAATACTTTCTTCATCTTTTCTTTTTTCCTTTTAAAAAACATAACGCGATTATGTTATCATAGATAAGAGTAAAAACGATACTACTTTTTAAGAAAACTTTAATTGCTAAATTAATGTGGTTAGATTTTGCTATTCAAGATTATAATTATTAAGACTTTATGAATTTACCTTTAGACAATAAATTACAATTAGAATCTCTTTTAGATGGTTATTCTTTAAAAGAATTAAAAAATGTTGCTTCCAACATTATGGAGCAATATAAGAATAATTCTAATAAAGGGAATGATTTGATTAACTCTTCTTTAACTTCCAAAGTCTATGCGGTATATCGTTTACCAGCCACCTATTCTGCTTTTGGGGAAGCACTTAAACACACTCTAGAATTATATGATCAAAATATCGATTCTGTGATTGATGTAGGAGCTGGTAGCGGCTCTGCCTCTTTAGCGGCTTCTCACCTATTACCAAATATTAAAAGCTTCACATTATTAGAGAGAAATAAATACATGATGGAGATTGGTAAAACTCTCCATAATTTTGACTATATTAATTATGATTTATCTAAAGATAATTTAGATATTAAGGCGGACTTAGTTATCTCTAGTTATGTTTTAAATGAGTTAGATCAAAATTCAAGAATTAATGCGATTAATAAAATGTGGGATATGACTAATAAAATAATGCTCATTGTGGAGCCAGGTACCCCAGAAGGATTTGTTCTAATTAGAGAAATTAGAGACTACTTAATTTCTATTGGCGCTCATGTTATCGCTCCTTGTCCACATATGGGAGTTTGTTTAAATACATGGTGTCACTTCTCTACACGTGTATCACGCTCAAAATTACATAAAGATATTAAAGGCGGAGATGCTCCTTATGAAGATGAGAAATACTCATATATTGCATTTAGCAAAAATGAAGTTATTCCTTGTAAAAATAGAATATTAAGACATCCTCAAATTAATCCAGGTTTTATTGAATTAGAGGTTTGCTCAAAAGATGGATTTAAGAAATTAAAATATTCTAAAAAAGATAAAGAATTATTTAAGAAAGCTAGAAAAAGTGACGCTGGAGATATGATATAGATGAAAAATTATCGTTTATATTTATTTGAATTATTTTTTGCTTTATTAGTTATTTTTGCACACACCAATTTTCCTAGTGGCGAACTCTATTTTGATTCTTTAGGTAGAGTAACAGTTATCTTCTTTTTTATGCTTTCTAGTTATTTTTATACTAAAAGGCTTAATAAAGATGACTTTTCTTATAAATCAACGATTAAGCGATGCTTTAGGCTTCTATTAATTGCCGGAGCGGTAATTGTGATTTATTGTTCGATATTAATACCAGTGAATTGGTCTAATTTAGGAACGCCAAAAATTATTACCGAAGGATTTAACTGGAATAGCTTCCAAGAGTTTTGGAAATTTTACATTCCAAAATTATCATTTTTATGGTTTATCATCGCTTTAATAATTTGTTATTTGCTTTATCCTTTAGTCTATAAAATCAAATGGTTTAAAGAGAATAAATATTCTATCTTTGTTCCTATCGCTATTTTAATATCAGCCTATATTTATCGAATATTCTGTAATCAATATGAATGGGGATTCTTCTCTACTTATCAAGTAACTAGGAATTTCTTAATTACCGGCTTACCATGTTTTCTTATTGGTAGCTATATCTATCATCATGAAGCAAATATTAAAAAGATAAACACTTCAGTGTTTTGGCTTTTATTTATTCTGCTAATTGGTACTACTATGTTAGAAACAATTTATCACGAGGCTACTAGTAATAAACCAAACGAATTCTATTTGTCTAGTATTGCTTTAGCAGTGTTAGTTCTTATTTACTGCATCCAAAAACCAGACACTAGATTTGGAGAACTTTGCTACCACTACCTAGGATCTACTGGTCCAACATTTATCTATTTATTCCATATGCTATTTGTACCTTTAGTGGGTTCTTTATATAACATTAATTGGGGAGTGCTACTAATAATCATTATTGCAGATACATGTGCGTTATTATTAGGATTAATTTATAATTTGTTCAAAATTAAAGTTTTAAAAAGGGGATAATTAACAATATATGAAAGATTATGTCATCTTAGTGGATTCTTGTTGTGACTTAGGAAAAGAATTTAGAGCCAAACACAATATTGAATATGTGAAAATGCTTCTAAACTGGACTGATGAAAAAGGTGTAGAACACGAAAATATTGCTGATTTAGACTGGGAGACTCTTTCTATGAAAGAGTTCTACGATATTATTAGAAGAGGGATTAGATTTTATACTTCTATGCCTTCTCAACAAGACTATATGGATTTCTTTGAGAAATATTTAAAAGAGAATAAAGATGTCTTATATATCGCTTGTAGCTCTGGACTTTCTAACTCCATTAATATTGCTAAAAAATTAGTGGAAACAGAAGTCAAAGAAAAATACCCAAATAATAAAGTTGTTGTTATTGACTCATTAAGGGCGGGTATGTCTTTAGGAATGATCATTATGGAAGCTCAAAGACTTAAAGATGAAGGCAAAGACATTGATGAAGTCACTAAATGGGTAGAAGAAAATAAACTTAAATATTTAGAAGTTGGCATTCCTGAAACTCTTACCTACTTAAAAAGAGCGGGTCGAGTGAGTGGCCCTAAAGCTTTAATGGGCAACATGATTGGTTTAAAGCCAATACTAGAATTTGATGATAAAGGCAGTAATATCGCAGTTAATAAGGCCATTGGTAGAAGAAAAGCTTATATCAAGATGGCGGAGATGATTAAAGATCATATTGATGATCCAGAACATCAAGAGATTTATTTAATGCATGCGGACTGTAAAGATGATGATATTAAAGCGTTTAAAGATGAAATCTTAAAAGCTGTTAAAGTGAAAAATATCATCGTTGAACCTCTAGGACCAATTATTGGAGCCTCAAGTGGCCCAGGCACAATTATCGTTAATTATCGCGGAAAATAGATATAACAAAAGCAGCAACTTCCTTCTTTAGGAGGTTGCTTTTTCGCTCATAATGAATAGTTCTTGTATTTTTAGTTTTGAAACTTTTTCAGCAAAAGCGGAAAAACTGCAAAATACTTATATTTAATTTGCGTAATTTTAAATAATGTTACTTTACAAAATTATCTGGGATTTTTTAGACTCAACGCTAAATCACGCATAATATTAATGCTGTTTAGGAGCTTTAATATTAAGCTTTATTTGACTGCATTCGATGACTTTAGAAATAAAATATATTACATTATGACGAAATTTCTTCTTGTATAGGTAGTACTTTAAAAAACCCATGCAACAAAAAGGAACCCTCAGGAGTCCCAAGGGTTCCATTGTTATAGATTATTAAAATTCAAGCAAAAAAGAAATTTTATAATATGTGTCTAGAAGGGATTGAATATAGTTTGACGTTTATTGTCTTATCGTTATTTCTTTCTTCACGAAAATAATCGTCACTAAGCGCTTCTTTTAATGCTTTGATATATTCTTTGCGATCAATCTCTTTGGTATCAATTCTTTTTGCCATTTTCAATTCCTCCTTCGAATATATAATAAATTATAAATGGAAATGATTCAAGAGAACCACTGCCAAAATTAGTAGTTTTATTGTTGTTTGTATAGATTAACAAGTATGGAATAATTGCATTCACAAACGAATCAATTCTATTTTTTAAATTATTGTTGTAATATTCAATGTTATACCTATTGTTATAATAATTACGTATTATTTTTTCTAAGCTAAATAGCATATTTTCAAGTTCAATATTAAAAACTTTCATAAGAGTAATAGCATCCTCTGAATTTTCTTCAGGGGATAATTTTAAACAATGATTATTATCAAGATAATTTTTAAAAACCCTATTCAAAAAAATGTTATGAGTAATAGAATCGACATAAACAAAAATTAAATTACTAATACTTCCATAATCCGAATCATAAGAAAGAATTATTGTATTTTCTTCTTTAGTGTGGAAAGAAACACCAATGCTGTCATTACTATGCTGTAGAGTTCCCAATAATTCGTTGTTTAAATAATGATATTTGATACAGAAGTTGGAGTAATCGTGCTCAACGAGTTTTAATTTCTTTTCAGTTTCTTCTTTCTCGCGATGGATAAACACTAATATTTGTGCAATACCGGCTAAAAGTAATGATAAACCACCACCAATTGCGCCTGCATATGCAGCTGCAGGGCTGTCGGGTTTGACTATATAACTTAATCTAAGCAAAATGGAACTTAAAACAATTAAAGAAGAACCAGCAACAAGGAAAAATATTGCTATCGCATAAAATACCCATTTATAGTTTTTAGCTTTTATTACTTTAGCGTTTGATAAATCAACTTTAAATGATTTAATTCTTTTATTCTCTTTCATATTTTAATTTTTTTGTTTAGTAAATTAACATCTATCGGCTTTTTAGATTTGTTAACTCTTTTACACTTTTCTTTTAAATCAATCAAATCATTCGTAATAACGACAACTTTTTTTAATTCATCACAATAATCCACAATGTCTTGTTCAACTGGTTCAATAAAGGCCTCAGATATAATACTATCTTCTGCAAATTTAACATCGACCAGACTAGGTAAAGATGATTTAAATTCTAAGTTTGGAAAAAAAGATAACACTTCATAATATGATTCAATCCATTCATTAGAAATAGTTCGATCCACCTTTGCCTCAACGTGATATTTTTTATTGGTGTCGTCAACATCTTTAATTGAAACTAAGTCAAGCTTTTTGCTTGTATTGGATAATTCTTTTAAAATTGCGTTCAGTAATTCAATAGCCACATTTTTATCATCTTTTTCTTCTCCGACATCTTTATAGAATCTTTTATAATTACCAACACCTAATAACGAATCAAGTACGTCAAAGTGGCTCTTTCTGTTGTGAGAGGCTAAAACATAAAAATCAACTGAATGTTTATGTAAAGACCAATATCCTCTTTTAATAAGAACCGGTGCATCTCCTTGTGAATTAACGCCAATTTTAATTCCGTTAATTTCTACAATAAATTTAGTGTCGGCATGCGGGTTGTTGATGTTTTTCTTTCTCTTAAGATTAATGACACTATATTTTTTATCAATAAGTAAAAGTTCAAGCGCTTTAATTATATGCGTCTTGCCATGGTTTTTATCTCCAATCACTACTAAATTAGGCATATTTTTCCTCCTTGAACATTATTACTGATAATAATCTTTAAGGAAGAAGGAAGCCCTATAGGTGGTCAGCCTATAAGGCGTTCCTAATTTCTTTATATATTAATAGTTAATTGTGTCTATTAATTTTCTTTCTTCTTACGGAATAAGAAGTATCCACCAACAGCAGCAATACTTATTGAGGAAATAACCACAATAATAATTACAGCAGAGGTGTTTTTAGCACTTAATTGAATTGGATTGACATCAATTCTAGTGTTGTAATTAATTCCACCACTAGAGAATCTGCCTAAGAAATCGTAATCAGTGCTTGTTTTGCCAATGATAATATCGTATTTAGCAATGAATTGTTCAATCTCATTACCAGCAATATTACCAACTGCGCGATTAAGCTTATAAGTTGAATAACCAGTAATACCTTTTAAAGCAGTACATGCATCTTCCCATGATTCAGAATCAAACGAAGCACAAGAAGCATCCCATTCATAAGTTGCACCCTCACCACCAAAGTTGTTGTGAACACCATTGAATAACTTTTCAGTAACATCATATTCGGTGTCGCCGCCAGTGACCTTAATAAATGTTGGGCAATAGTAACCAGTTGTGCTTGTTTTGTTTGTATAACAAGCAAATCTTGGTGTACCACTATTCCAGTTTAACCAAATTTGTCTGGCGGTTGTATTAGCATTAGTGATTGTTGAACCGTCAACAGTCCAAGATGCCGAGGCGTCCTTTGTTGATGTGTGATTCAATGTATTAGATGAACCAGAATAGCTAATATATTCACCATCGTTATCGCCTCCAGATAATTTGAAGGCAACTGTTCCGGATTCACTACCAGACTCAACAACTAAAAGTTGTAATTTTGCAATGGTAGTTGTGTATACTGTAGCACCACCATATGTTCCTGGATATCCACTAAATTCATATGTTGCGTTACTGTGATCTGTCGCTGTAGCGACCATATAAACTCTGTCACCAGCAGAAACAGTTGAAACTGGTGTTAATGATTCAGCCTCTCTAACAGTGTATTTCATTGATTCAAGTGTTGCTGAAACAACTACAAAATCAGAAATTGATGAATCATGAGCGCTTTCAATGACAACCATAGCTTTTCCTAAATTAGATGATGATCCAATGCTAATTAAACCAGACGAACTAACGGTAATATCAATGTTGTCTGTATTATCATCAACACGGAAAACAACTTCTTTACCATCGGTTGGATTTTCCGGATTGTAGGACCATTCTAATTGGAACGAATCACCACGAGATACACTTAGTTCATTGTCAGTTACGTTTGTAAGTGTGATCGCGGTTAATGGATCATTAAATTGTTCGACTGTAACTGTATAACTACCATGCGCAGCTTCATCAATATCACAGAAAACATAAATTGTTTGTAATTTGTGAGTTGAATCCACTGTTTCACCATGACTGAAGTCATAACTGAAAACTGATCCATATTCAGCGGCAGCATAACTTTCTGTGTAAGAGAATTTATAATTTTCGAATGGAACAGTTGTAGATGATCCTGAATGCATAGTACCTGGTCTAGATGTAAAGACTGAGACAGTTGGGCTTTGTCCTTGTGTATCAGTTAAACCAGTCGCAAATGTTGGTTCACCAACAGATTCAATATAGTCATCAACAACATTCACTGTGATTTCAGCATAAACACTTGTTAAAGCATTTAATGTGTATCTAACCACAGCAGTACCTTCAGAAGCACCAGTGATTCTCGAACCGCTTAAAGTAACATAAGAAGCACCACTTGTCGCAGATGGTGTAACATCCGCAGCGGCAATGCTATATGGATTTCCATCGGTATCCAATCCGCTAAAGGAAACTTGTTTATGTTCTCCAGTGATGATTTCTAATTCACCTTCATGGATATCGCCATGAACAATAGTCATAGAAGCTGGTTTTGCCACAACGGTAACTGGAACGGATGCTGCACATGCAGTTCCAGAAACAGAAATGTGTAAGACTGTTGAGCCAACAGCTTTTGTTGTAATTGTTAATGTGTGAACATCGCTGACTGCTGCACCCGCAGATACACTAATGTATGAAGAAGTAGCAATTCCTTCTTGTTCATCTTCATCAAAAGTAAAGTTCCATGTTTTAGAATCAATATTTTTAACGAGCACTTTTACAGAAGTATCAGGGTCACCTTTTAACATTGAAACTTCAGTAGAAGAAGCTGGCGCGAGTTCCACCAATGGATCATTAGATGCAAGTGTAATATCAACTGAATTACATCTAGCCTGAGCACTTAAATCAAAAGCAATAGAAGCTGCATCGCCAGTCCATACACCTTTAGATGAATCATCATGGTTATATGTCCCTGTGGATGTGCTTAATAAGTTCGAATTATAAGAACCATTCATGTTAAATTCAATTTTTGCAATGTTTCCAACAGTGGAAGAAATAGTTAGAGTTGAACCACTATAAAAACGGTATGCTCCACTTGTTGTATAGCAGCTGTCACAAGACATAGAGATTCCACTTTTGGTTAATGTGTCAGATTGACCTTGACCGCTAGCTGTTCCTGTGTCAGTCCCACCAACAAACGAAATTTTGCTTATTGCAGCAACGGAAATCGTATAACTAGCATAAACTGTTGTCGAATTTTCTTCATAAAGAACATAGACTGTTTTTCCATGGTGATCATTTCTATTCAAAACAGTTGTGCCAGGAACAATAACTGTGCCTGCAGAAATTGGGTTGATACCAGCATTGCCAATTTTAAAAGAACTTGGCGTTACAGATTTACTTGTCGAATCTGTATAAGTTACAGTTGAAGTCCCTCCATATGTAAATGTATTACCAGCTTCAAATGACGTTGTTTGACCAGTTGTTGCCAAACTTGCTGGTGTCTTTGGAGTAGTAACAGAAATGGCAAGTGATGTTGATTTTCCACCATATGTTATTGTTACACTTGTGTGACTTGTAGTTAATGATGTAGATGTTGTTGGCGAGAAAGTAAATTCAGAAGTGTGTCCAGCATATGCATAATCATTACTAGTAGAGTCTGAATATGTTCTTGTAATAACTAAACCTGTAGGATCAAAATAATCTCCTTGAATATAACTAGTTTTAGGTGATGTTTTTACAGAAATAGATGACAAAGTAGCAGTTTGATACTTATAAAGTCTAAAAACTGTACCTGATGTTGTTGTAACACTACTACTATTACCATTTGAGTAAGTTCTCCAAGATGTATTATTATAACATCTCATAGCTGCATATTTGTTTGAATATGCCTTTTGGTAAATAGCATTAAAATTCGTGCCATCCACTAAGAATCTCCATCCAGAATCATCAGATGATGAATCAACTTTGCCTCCGCCAGAACCAGCTTTGGACGCAGTAACATATTTACTAGTTGATACGAGTTTAATTTTGTAAATATAATTTCCTGCATTTACAGCTTCTAATTTAAAAGCACCAGCAGCAGTTGCACTAGAAGGAGCGCTTGTACTAAAAGCGGTAGATTGAAAATGACCGGAACTTACAGTGCCATTCATAAAATAGCCTTTGTCTGCATTATTCGCGATGACATATGTGTCAGTAGTGTTTAATCCACTAAGCGCAGTAACTTGTGTCCAATCGCCACTACCGGCGGCTTCAGCCTTAGCAATGCCTTTACTTCCAGCAGCGACACCAACTCCGATTGCCATGGCTAGACCAATGCTTAACCCAGCAATCTTTGAAAATAATTTATTCATATTTTTTCTCTCCTTTCAATAAAAGCCTCCAAGGTCGTTTTGGTTATTTAACCTTGTGAGTATGAATAAACCTTTTTGATGTAAAGTTGATTGACTTCGCTAAATCTAAGGTCTCCAATATTGACCAGATAAGAGAAGTATCAACAAAAAGATTTTTGTCAGCTTGTTAGTGACTATCTCTTGTCCCTAAATGGACTAGTACTAACTCCGCTGACGTTACGACTCGGAGAGAAATTTTAAGAGTCATGTGCACCGTGATTCTTCTATTCTACTTCTTATCGTAAATAAGCTATCACCGTGTAGAGAGTCAACACTTCGACCACAAGTGTCTTTCTCCCTATGGGAGTGAACGCTTATGCGCCCATTATAAATGGAAGAGGGGTAGGAAGCAAGTACTCTTATGATTAGAGTGCATATTATTTACATAGTAAATAAACTTTTTCTCATTTTCTTTTTTTGTTTACAAAATGAAAAAAAGAGCAAAAAGAGAGATTCATTTGCACACCCATCATGTTTTCAAGAAAAATTGTCTGATTTTATGTATGCGAAAAATCCCTGCGTGGCACCTAAACTATGTGCATAAGCAAAGGGCTATATTTGTATATATGAGTAGAAGCAAAAATACAGTTGTAGCCTGTTATACTTTAGAAGGTCAATTAGTATAAAACTTATTAATCTACTAAGCTAATATAATTCACGCTACTACATTAGGTGTCAGTGTTTCTTCAATTAATAACGCCATTAGATTAAGTTAGAGAATAAAAGGATATCATTGGGAAAGAAAATAAATAAAATTATGCGCATAATATACACATAATTATTGAATGCGCTTTTATATTTTGCTACTATGTAGCTAAGGTATATATTATGGCCAAAGTAAACACTAATATTTCTTTAGATCCAAAGCTAAAAAAAGAAGCAGTAGAGTTATTCCATTCCATGGGATTAGATTTATCCACTGCTATCACTTTATTTTTGTATCAATCGGTAAGAGAAAGAAAATTGCCTTTTGAGTTATATGAAGTGCCTAACAAAAAAACTATTAGAACAATTAAAAAAGCCGAGAAGGAAATGAAACATCCAGAAAAGAGCAAGACCTATGATACTGTTGAAGAACTATTTGAAGACTTAAGGAAATGATATATAAAATAAAGAGGTCATCTCAGTTTAAAAAAGATTTCAAAACTATTGTAAAACGAGGCTACGATTTAACTGAACTAGAAAACGTCATTAGAATTTTAAAAAATGGCGGAGTACTTCCGGAAAAATATAAGGATCATCCTCTAAAAAATAGCAAAGAATATCTCGACTGTAGAGAACTTCATATAGAACCAGATTGGCTACTAGTATATAAATATTATGACAATCAGGTAATCTTATATCTAATGAGAACAGGAACTCATAGCGATCTCTTTAAATAATATTGATTAATACTGGGTGTGTCATTCGTAATAAAAAAACTTCCATTCGATTGGAAGTTTTTTGTTTCGTCTTTCCGATTATTTTCTTAATCCAAGGCTGACGATAAGTCTTAAATAGGCATCTCTATCAGTTCTGGCTAAATAATCAAGTAAGCTTCTACGTTGTCCGACGAGAATCATTAATCCTCTTTTACTAGAAGCATCTTTGTGATTCTTCTTTAAGTGTTCGGTTAACGCTTTGATTTGTTCGGTAAGTAAGGCAACTTGGACTTCAATAGAACCAGTGTCTTTTTCGTTTTTACCGTATTGCTTGACGATTTCCGCTTTTCTTTCTTTTGAAAGGGCCATGATCAAGTTCCTCCTTCTTTTAAATTCTTAACTTAAGCCCGGAGAATTCGTTGAGGATTCGAAGTCTCTAGAGATAAGTCGCTTGCTATATCTTATATTAATTCATTAATAAGTGAAATATTTTTTTATATTTTTTATAGCTGTAAAGTCTTCTTAGCGATTTCACAGTCTTTTTCTAACTGGGCTTTTAAATCATCCATAGAATCAAATTTATAGATATCTCTCATAAATTTTACAAATTGCACTTCGATTTCTCTTCCATATAAGTCACCTTTATAAGAGATAAGATGAACCTCTATGAGAGGTTTATTAAGTTCCATAATCGTTGGGTGAGTAGAAACTGAAATGATACATTTATATTTGCTAGACATAAATTTCACAAAACCCATATACACTCCAATTTTAGGAAGGACATAAGGATAATCTAAATCTAAATTAGCGGTTGGAAAGCCAATTTTAGTTCCGTTATGATTACCTTCCACTACTAAGCCCACAATTGTGTATGGTCTAGATAATAATCTAGAAGCTTCTTCTACTTCTCCTAAGGCCACTAGTTCTCTAATAGTTCTACTAGAGATTTTTTTACCGTCTACAAGTTTAAGAGGAACTACTTCAGTATCAAAATATTCTTTTAAATCTTTTGGGGTTCCACTTGCGTATCTTCCAAATCTATAATCTTCTCCAACAACTATTTTTTTAGGATTAATAGGCTCTAAAATCTGCTCAATAAATTCATTTGCGGAATATCTTAATAATTCATCGCTCATTCTGAGGAAATACATGTATTTCACTCCTAATGATTTTAAGATATTCGCCTTATCAAATAAGGAAGTTAACATGTTGTCACTTGGATTCTTTTTTAAAGTAAAACTTGGTGAGATATCAAAAGTCATCACTGCGGCATTACCGCTTTCAAGAGCCTTATTAATCAAATCAAGATGACCAATATGAACACCATCAAAATATCCTAAACATAATGTAATATCAGGATTAGGTTCTATTTTTAAATCGTTAACATCAATCTCAATGATCTTCATTAAAATAAGCCTCTAGCAAACTCATATTTATTGTTATTAGTTTTGATATACATCGCAATAACGTTATTTATAGAGTCCACTACTAATAATTTATCACTAGGGTAACTTCCTTCAAGAATTTTAATCTTCCCATCTTTAATATCTTTAATTGTCTTATCATCAAAAGAGATGGTTGCACTAAATCTAGATAAAACTTCATAAGTAGATTTTAGTGATTTGTCACTAATATCTTCTATTTTACTTGCCTCGGTTACACTAAATGGACCAACTTTAGATCTTCTTAAAGAGAGAAGATGACCAACAGTGCCTAGCTTTTTAGCAATGTCAGAGCCTAACACTCTCATATATGTTCCTTTTGAGACTAATGCTCTAAAAGTTATCTCATCATTTTTATAATCTAATAATTCAATCTCATAGATTTCTATATCTCTAAGTGGTCGATTTATTTCTTTGCCTTTATGGGCTAATTTATATAGGGCCGTGCCATTTATTTTAATTGCGCTAGTCATTGGAGGAAGTTGCTTACTTTTTCCTAAAAAAGAATTTAAAACTTCTTCTATTTTATCTTTAGATAAATTTGGAACTTCTTTTCTAGATATTTCCTTGCCGTCTATATCCATAGAATCGGTCTCGATACCTAACTTGATAGTAGCGATATATTCTTTATCAAAATCATCAAAAAACGTTATCCCTTTAGTGGCTTTATTCACTCCTAAAATTAATAGACCAGTCGCAAATGGATCTAGAGTTCCTACGTGTCCCACTCTAGCAGTGTTAAAAAGATGTTTGACGTCTCCATCAACTTTAGATGACATTACATCAGCTTTTTTATCTATGAATATAAATCCATCCATGTGAAATATAATATCATATTTCATCGATATCATTTAATTTATTGGCTAAATATTCAGGTATCTCTTCTAGAATTTTATACTTCGAGATCCCAATTTTTGCTGATTGTTTTGCTAGGGTTGTTTTAGCAACATATATATCGGCATCTTTGCATAATAATATGCCAATGGTTTCATTATCTACATCAGTTCTTTCTAAGTCATCGATAGCGTTAACATAGAAAGCCAATTGTCCAATATCCGCTGGTTGAAACTCATCTATTTTCACTTCGATTACAACATATGCATGGACTTTAGTGTGATACATGAGTAAGTCAATAAAATAATTTTTTCTTGTAGGTGTTACCAACTTATATTCTTTTCCTACAAGAGCAAAACCTGGTCCTAATTCCTGAAGAAATGAAATTATGTTGTCCATTAATTTGCTCTTAAATGTTTTCTCATCTGCAAGATCTGTTCTATTGATAAAATCTAGAGCCAATGTGTCTTTAACAATTTCTTTAAGTTGGGTATCGTTATTAGATTGAATTGAAGATGAAATTGGTTCAACCTCATGTCGTTGATAGGCTTTCAGTTCAAATTGTTTAAGAACCATCGCTCGCGACCATTTATTTTTATATGTTTGATTTACATACCAAAACATTTCTTCTTTAAAAGATGATTTGCTGATTATTCCGTATAATGTTCCCCAAGGAATTTGGTTCACAGGCTGTGAGCCAATTTCATCTATTGTGAATAGAGCGGCAAACTGGGACATCTTTTTTAGTTGTGGATAAGAATAACCTTTTCCATATTCTTTTAAATCTCTAGACAACCTTTCGACATACTTATTACCCCATTCTTTTCTTTGATTAATAATAGTGCCTATTTGATAATAGGTAATAATCATTGCACTATTCACGACATAAATTGTGCTTGTTTGATTCTTTCTTATTGTTTCTTTAATTGCCTCTAAATCTTTCAAATAGGACTTGTCTACAATGCCGTTCATATTTATAGCCTCCTATTATATATAGAGGGAGTTTTTTTCAAAATTTGTGAAAAAAAATCTTAGACAATGTCCAGTCTATACAAGCAATTAATTCATTAATTGAATTATAGAAAATATTTTCTTCTTTTGATGTTTTGAATTTGTGGGACAACCTGTCCCATAATTCATATATCATATTTTTGTGAATTCTTAAAGTAATTTCC
>DDQE01000029.1 GCA_002342545.1 Caryophanales bacterium UBA2450 | reverse complement strand
TTTGCTACCTAAAATTATAGAGGCCCTTTTTATTTAACGAAGTTATAAACCTATCAAAAAGAACGGGGTGTGCTTCCGGTTACTCCCCGTTTAATTTGAAAGGGCCAAATTTTTAAAATTTAAATTACCACCTAAGTAACCACCTAAGTAACCACCTAAGTAACTTGACAAATATCAAAAATCAGGTTATCATTTTTTTCATGAAACATATTAGGGAATATATCGCTGATATAGAATTTGAAGGAAAAGAAATAGAATTTAAACTTAGATTTTCCGATAAAGATGACGAATCTTGGTGTAAAACCGTTGCTGCTTTTGCTAATACAATTGGTGGCTCGATGTTTATAGGTGTCGATAATGATGGATTTGTTCAAGGCTTTAAAAAAACCGACTTGGATAAGTTAGTTCTTAGATTTGATCAAGTGTGTGGTGATAGGCTTGAACCACACGTACTTTATCGCAAAAAAGAAATCAAGATTGATGATGATAATTATATTTTACAATTCAAAATTGAACAAAATAGCGAATTACCGGTTTGGTTTAAGAGAGACAATCAAGTAAGAGTAGTTTATTTAAGAAGAGAAGCACAAACTGTTTTAGCAAATCCCAGTGAAATCTCTGCCTTAATTTTATCTTCAAAACAAAAACCGTTTGATTCATTAATAACTGAATACAAATTTGACGAAACCAAGTTTAGTAATTTAAACAGTGAGTATAAAGAAAAAAACAATACGCAAACAGGGATTTTATTGAAGCAGTTGCAAAGCAAAGGTGCTGTTACAAACGATGGTTTTTTAACTAATAGCGGATTATTATTTATGGATAATACTCCTTTAAAAAATTCAAATGTCGCTTGCAGAATATGGCCTGGTTTAGACAAAGGAACGAGAGATGCTTTAGATAGGCAATTTTTCCAAGGCGATCTAATAAGCGTATATGAGTTTGCTAGAACTTTTATTATAAGAAACATTAAGCACGGTTTTGTTAAAGAAGATTCGGGTCGTAAAAATATTGTTTCCTATCCAGAAAGAGCTATTGAAGAAGCTTTAATCAATGCAGTTGCTCATAGAGATTATAGTATTAATGGTTCTCAAATTGATGTTGATATTTATGCAGATAGAATCGAAATAGTTTCTCCCGGAAATTTTCTATTGTCTGGCGAAGTTCAAGATTATGATTTGAATTCCATACCATCAAGAAGAAGAAATGAATCTATTTGTGATATTTTGGATATGTGCAATCTAATGGAAAGAAGTGGTAGCGGATTTGAAATAATTCAAAGAGAATACATGCCATACGGCGAAGAGTATGCACCTAGACTTTATTCTAATCCATCACTTTTTAGAATTACGTTAATGGATCTAAGTTATTCTCCGCAATTTGGAACAAAACTAAATGCAGAAAACAAACCTAACAAACTCGAGTTTGAAAGAGTATTAAATGGAAGCCGAGAACACGATGATGCTATTTTATTCTATTGTTTTGATGGTCCGAAATCAAAAATTGAAATAATGTCCCATATTAAAATGAATAATGAGGCTCATTTTAGAAAACAAATTTTAAAGCCACTTTTAGAACACAAATTGCTTTTGACGACTCAAGCATCTTTAAATGCTCCAAATCAAAAATATTTTACAAACTTAAAAAAAGTTAAAAAAGTGTAGTTTCAATTTCGAAAGGAATTACAAAATCAATGTATTGATCGTGTAGGCAAAAAACAGATTTTATGGGAAAAATTAAAGAAAAGTATTTATCTAGATTTGAATCTCGTATCCATGAGATTGATTTATTTCGTGGATTTCTTATTTTACTAGTGGTCTTTGACCACTTGATGTGGTTTATCAATTATTATTGTTTTCACTATTCAAGTGGATTTCTTACTTGGTATTGGAATAGTGAATTAAGATTAGTTGTTCGTCAAATAGTGCTGATGTTATTTATGTTTACGTGCGGGATATCGTGTCATTTATCTAGAAATAACTATAAAAGAGGAATGTTGTTATTAGGATTATCCTTATTTGTCACTTTAGGAACACATATCTTACAACTAACAACTTTATTTGGTTCTAGAGTGGTGATTATTGATATCAATATTCTAGGGGTGATTGCTTTATCTATTTTGTTATACGCATTATGTCAAAAACTAAGGACTAAAGATTTATTCTTTGTGGTCGGATTATTAATCCTATTCTATGTATTAATCACTATGACATATAACATATATAATGATGGATCTTATAATCCTTTAACTTCTATTTTCTATTGTCCATTTAATCCAATTAAAGCAGGATATGTTGGAGATTATTTACCTTTATTTCCTTATATCATTTTCTTGTTTTTAGGTGTGATATTTGCTAGATATTTCTATAAAGATAAAAAAAGTATTATTACTAAAAAAGGTAAATGGGAAAGACCGATATGTTTATTAGGTCGACATACTTTAATTATTTATGTTTTACATGAGATAATATTTACAGGGATATTTATGTTAATATCCTTAGCAATATAGAGGCAATATATGTTAGAAGATTTAACTCTTTATCAAGCATATAAGCTAGGAGCAGAAAAAGCCCCTAAAGAAACCGCGATTTACTATTTTAATAGTAAAATATCTTTTACTAAGCTATTAGAAAAAATTGATGAAATGGCAGCGATCCTTCAAAACCAATTCTTAATCAAAAAAGGTGAAACTGTTTTAGTGTCTTTACCTAATATTCCTCAAACTATCATTTTATTTTATGCGATTAATAAAATTGGGGCGATTGCTAATATGGTGCACCCTAATTCACCTTGTGAAGTGATGCAAAAATATTATGATGATGCAGATAGTAAACTCGCCTTTTTATTCGATCAAAAAGTCTATAACGAATTAATCCAATACCGAAAATTTAATGGACATATAGTGGTGTGCCAGGCTGAAAGCTTTTTACCACATTATCAAAAACATGCCTATAAGATAAGAAACTCCTGGGCTACTAAAATGCTAAGAAAAGAAAAGAAATTTTTCTTCTATGACGATTTAAAACGTATCAAAATTGACGGAACCGAAGTTCCAATTTTAAAAGAAGAAACTAGTGTTCTTCTTCATAGTGCGTCTACAACTGGAGAAAGTAAGACCATTTGTCTAAGTTCACGTAGTTTTAATTTCACGGCGAGTAGGATTAGTGAAATTATGTGTATGACTCCTGACCAATTTATTGGTAAATCTTTGATATCTGTTCTTCCTAGTTTCCACGGATTTGGTTTATGTATGACCATGCACGCCCCACTTGCTAATTCTTTTGGTGTGGTGCTTATTCCAAAGTTCTCTAGTAAAATGGTTAGCAAAATGATGAATAAATGCAAAAACGCGATTTGTATATGTGGGGTCCCGACAGTATTTAAAGCATTATTAAATGATAAATCATTTACAAAGAACAAACATTTAAAAATGCTTGGTAGTTGCTTCTCTGGTGGGGATAGTTTAAATAGCGCGATTAAAGAAGCCTTTGATGCCACAATGATTAAAAGAAAATCTAAGTGTCGTTTATTTGAAGGATATGGCTTAACTGAAGCTTTAGCGGTGTGCTGTGTAAATACTCATAGACATCATAAATATGGCTCTATCGGTTATCCAATTTCTGGAGTTAGTTTTCATATTTTAGATGATAATAATAAAACTTTAAAACCAGGAGAGATTGGAGAGATCGCTATTAAAAGCGATAACAATATGCTTGGTTACTTTAAAGATGAAGAATCTTCTAAAACTGTCTACACTAAAGATGGTTATTTAAAAACTGGCGATGTTGGCTATATCGATAGTGATGGTTTTCTTTATTTTAAAGCTCGTAAAAAAAGAGTGATTAAAGTTTCGGGAGTTGCCGTTTTCCCTAGCGAGATTGAGGCAGTTATTTCTTCGATGTCAGGAATTAGTGCTGTTTGTGTGATTCAAATCCCTGATGAGAAATTAATTAACGCAACTAAAGCGGTAATTGTTGCTAAAAACAAAAACAAAGAAAGAATTGTAGCGGAATGTCAAAGAAGATTAATCTCTTGGGCTATTCCTAAAGAGATTGAGTTTGTCGATTCTTTGCCATACACTAAATATCACAAAGTGAACTATATGAAAGTTCAGGAGGAAGAAAATAAGAAAAGAAACGTTTCCATATTGTAATTAATATGTGGCTATGGCGGAATTGGTAGACGCGCTAGTTTCAGACGCTAGTGAAGTAATTCATGGAGGTTCAAGTCCTCTTAGCCACACCAAATAATACGGTTATAAACCGTTTTCTTATTAAATATGACAAAAATTCATTTATCAGATCACTTCACATATAAAAAAATATTGAGGTTTACTATCTCTCCAATTTTAATGATGTTTATCACTTCAATATATTGGATAGTGGACGGCTTCTTTTTATCTAATTATGCTTCTAGTAGTGCTTTTGCGGGAGTTAATTTAATTTTTCCAATTATTATGATTGTGGCTTGTGTTGGCTTTATGTTTGGAGCCGGTGGAGCGGCTTTAGTATCTAAATATCTTGGAGAAAAGAAAAAAGAAAAAGCCAATAAAACATTTTCTTTAATTACATATACCACTCTTATTTCTGGATTAGTCTTAGGATTAGTTTTCTTTTTTACTATTCGACCAATTGCTCAAGGGTTTGCAGGAATTAACTCAGTTAACACTTCTAAAGAGATGATTGATAACGCCGAAATTTATGGTCGCATTATGATGGCAGGAGTGGTTTTGTTCATGATGCAGGGTTATTTTCACTGTTTCTTTTCAGTAAATGAAACTAGCTCTCTTGGTTTTGTCTTTTCTTTATCTTCTGGATTAGTGAATATGTTTTTAGATTATATTTTAGTTGGCTTATGCGGATTTGGCGCTGCTGGAGCGGCTTTTGCCTCTTTAGCAGGGATGTTTATTTCTACTGTTGGACCAATGTTATATTTCTTTTTTAGAAAGAAGAATTTAATTAGATTAGGGAAAGCTGAATTTGATATCAAAGACATCTTTAAAAGTATCACTAACGGGAGTAGTGAATTTGTTGGTAATGTCTCTAGTAGTCTAATCTCCATATTATTTAATATGCAGTTATTAAAATACATTGGTGAAGTTGGTGTTTCAGCGTATGGCATTATCGGATATGTTTGCTTTATATTTTTCTCTGTTTATTCAGGATTTTCCATGGGGATATCTCCTGTTATTGCCTATAATTTTGGAGCAAAAAATAAACCTGAATTATCTAATGTAATTAAACGGAGTTTTGATATAGTCGCAGTTTCTGGGATATTGATGACGACTTTATCAATTGTCTTAGCTAGACCATTATCAATGATATTCGCTAATAACTACCCAGAATTATTAGATTTATCAACTCGAGCAATGATGATTTATTCTGTTTGCTATTTTGTTGCAGGATTTTCCATGTTTGGTAGTGCTTTATTTACCGCGCTTAATAATGGGGTTATATCCGCTATTATTTCTATTTGTAGAACTTTAGTATATCAAGTTGTCGCAGTCATGACTTTGCCATTAATCATGGGAGTGGATGGGATTTGGTTATCTATTGTTATCGCTGAGACTTTATCCGCTATACAAACTTTAATAATCACATTTAAGAATCAAAAAAAGTATGGATATTCATTAGTTCCGAAGTGGAGAGAACAATCAAATTAAGTCTTTATCTTAATATCATATTAGTAATATAATATTTCCAATGCCCGAGTGGTGAAATTGGTAGACGCAATGGACTCAAAATCCATCGGTTAACAGCCATGTCGGTTCGAGTCCGACCCCGGGCACCAATGATAGTGAAATTCCCCCCAAAAATTGGACCATTCCGGTACAATAAAATGGAGGGTTTTTTCATGAAAGTTAATGCAAGTATGTGGCTAAAAATGGTCTATGAACGGTTAATGCAAACTAGAATATCAATATAGTTCTGTTTCTTACTTACAAATAAAACATAAAACTTAGCAGATTGTTCACTTGAATCAACTCCATTTTATTCTAAAAAAGCTGACGTACTATTTGGGATGATAAGATATATCCAATAGGGAAAATGTTAGACAAAACAAAAATAGCGTTAAACGATATAGTTAATATATAAATTTATATATAATTTATATATTATTTATTTTCATCCTACAAATTATTGTTTTTTATATCCTTTATTAGCATAAAGACTTCATATAATGGAATGGTGAGGATTTTATTTTCTAAATCGTAGCCATAATTATTTTTTGATATTTTTATAGCTAAATCTAATTTATTAATCGCACGATAATTTTTTAATGAAGTAAGAGAACCGGTGCCTTTTTTAACATCAACTGGAATGATTCTATTATTACATTCAATCAAAAATTCGAATTCAGATGAATTCTTCCCTTTCCAATAAAATAAAGGAATCTCATTAGACATAAGTTCTGTAGCGACATAGTTTTCAAACAATATGCCTGATAAAGTATTTTGAATATTTCTATCAAAGAAATTTGCCATATTAATTTTTGATTGATATGTGAATAAGCCGTTATCAAATAAATATAAGCGATAATTATTTTCATTATCTTCTTTTAAAGGAAATGTCACCTTTTCCTTCACTTGTTTGGATTGATAAACTATATTTGCTAACGTCAACCAATCTTTCGGGCTCCTGATATCCCTTGATTTAAGTCCAGGTGCCACCAAAGAACTTTTAAAATTCTTTGATTCCTTGTCCAACTGATCATAAATACTCTCGAATATGATTTTGGATCTAATAATTGATTCGCTGCTGGCTTGATATAAATTCATATCTGACAAATAATCATTAAAAATTGATACATTGTTTTCTCTTGCTTTTAACAAATCTTTATCATTTAGATATTGAGCAACAGTTTCTGGCATTCCGCCTACTAAGAGGTAATTGTATAAAGCCTCCATTGCTAGTTCGTGTATAGAGTTGTGAAGAGGTTCTTTATTTAAATAAGCATTTTTAACTGATTCATATAGCATATTGTTATAGTTCATGAGAAATTCTTCAAATGAAATTGGATATAATACAAAAGTAGTGTTTCCACCAACAGGGAAGAAGAAATTTTCTTTCTTATGTTGATTGTTGTTAGCTTGTTCTCTTTTGATTTTTATGCTTACCATAGAGCCAGATACAATCACAGGAATTTCAGGGTAATCCTGCTTGAAATATTTTAGCGAAGTAATAATTGGCAAACATTCTTGTGCCTCATCAAAAATTAATAGTGTATTTTTATCTATTTTTCTTTGATATCGCAAAGATAGATATTCAACGATTGCTTTAGCACTAACAATCGCGTCATTTCTACTTCCTCCATAGAGGATATAATCTCTGATGACATTATCTTCTTTTAAGTCGATGTAGATATAATTGTCCTTAAAATATCTCTCCGCAAAAATATCCTTAATAAGATAAGATTTTCCCACTTGTCTAGCGCCATAAACAATAAGTGGTTTTCTTGGTGTGGAATTGTTCCATTTTATAATTTTTTCTAATGCTATTCTTTCCATTATAAAAACCTCAAATACATTATAGCAAATCTCAAAAAAAGTGCAATTTGAATTGCAAATATATTCCAAAAAAGTGCAAATTGATGTTAATAAAAATGTCTAAAATGTGCAATTTGTATCAAAATAATGACAGTAT
The DNA here is from genome assembly GCA_002342545.1 of Caryophanales bacterium UBA2450. Classification (GTDB taxonomy): domain Bacteria; phylum Bacillota_I; class Bacilli_A; order RFN20; family CAG-826; genus UBA2450. The sequence goes on along the minus strand of DDQE01000029.1, from coordinate 2,867 downwards.
GATCAAATGGATAATCGTCATTTCACTACATATTCACCCTAAACAAGCAATGTGACATATTAGTAACACTTATAGAAGTGGTGATATGTCACTAGTGTTATTTCTATTTTAATTATAGTAGTGGTTTTATCTTATAATGTGAGAATTTCTAAAGTAGAAGTTAAAAATATAGTCAATTAGTTAGTAAATAAAATCTATATTTATTGTAGCAATTATCGTTAATAAAACGATATAATACTAACGTTATATGCTGGAGGCCAAATTATGTCAAAAGCGGATCAAATCTTTGTGCAAAACATGAAAGACATTCTAGAGAATGGTTTTTCCGATGAGAAATTAGATGTTAGACCACACTGGGAAGATGGAACTCCTGCTCACACAATTAAGAAATTCTGCATTGTTAATCGATATAATTTACAAGAAGAACTTCCAATATTAACTATTAGAAAAACAGCCTTTAAATCTTGCTTAGATGAATTACTATGGATTTGGCAAAAGAAATCTAATAACATTCATGACTTAAAAAGTCATATATGGGATTCCTGGGCAGATGAAACTGGCTCAATTGGAAAAGCTTATGGCTATCAATTAGGAATTAAGCATCAATATAAAGAAGGAATGTTTGACCAAGTCGATAGAGTCTTATATGACTTAAAACATAATCCTCAATCTAGAAGAATATTAACTAATATTTATAATTTTGAAGATTTACATGAAATGAATCTATATCCTTGTGCTTATTCTATGACTTTTAATGTTAGTGGTGACACTCTTAACGGGATATTAAATCAAAGAAGTAATGACATGTTAACAGCGAATAACTGGAATGTTCTTCAATATTCTTTATTATTAATAATGTTTGCCCAAGTCTCAGGACTTAAGCCTGGAGAATTAGTGCACGTTATCGCTGATGCGCATATCTACGATAGACACGTTGATATCGTTAAAGAAGTAATTGCCAAACCTCAACACAAAGCTCCTAAACTTTGGGTTGACCCAAATATTAAAAACTTTTATGATTTCACTGTAGATTCATTTAAACTCATTGATTATGAATATGAACCTTTAGATAAAAAGATTCCGGTGGCGATTTAATTATGATTATTACAATTTTATGTGTTGATAAAAAATGGGGCATTGGTAGACGTAACGGCCTATTATTTTCTCTTCCTAAAGACATGAAGTTTTTTAAAGAAACAACTTTAAATCATGTTGTGGCGATGGGAGAAAATACTTTGTTATCTTTCCCTAATTCTAAACCTTTAAAAAATCGTACCCATATTGTTTTAAGTCAAGATGAATCTCATAATTATGAAGGAGTGGAGAATGTCCATGACTTTGATGAATTTTTAAGATTAATTGGGGAGCACGCTAATAAAGAAGATGTCTATATTATTGGAGGAGCTTCTATTTATCGACAAACTCTTCCATATGTTGATAAAGTTTTATTAACCAAAGTGGACGCAGTTGGAGGAGCGGAATTATTCTTCCCTAACTTAGATAAAGATCCATATTTTGAATTAAAAGAAGAAAGTGAAGTTATAGAAGATAACGGCTATAACATCAAATTCTGTACATATATTAATAAACATCCTCAGAAGATTAAATAAATCTAGAGGAATTTGCCGACTTAGCTCAATCTGGCAGAGCAACTGAATCGTAATCAGTAGGTTGTTGGTTCAATTCCGATAGTCGGCACCAATTATTTAAATAAATAAGTTCGTCTTCTTCCTTTGGGAGTTTTTCTTATTTGAGGATATCCGCTTAATTTAAATAGACCTCTCGGAGAAATAAAATCTCCGTTTTTGGCTTTATCAGAAATCCCTAATAATAATCCTAGACTTGCTTTTTTTGGCGAATGGAAAAACCATTTTAAGAAATAATAGCCTAAAAACCTCACTACTTTATTAAAGTTATGGGTAATAGTGGTGTTAGTAAGACCTGGTTCTGCTAAAACATATTCAAGATTTGGATATGGTCTAGTTGTGGCTAAATGATAGAAATATGCCTCTAAATAAGCTTTAGAAATATTATATTGGTCAAATGTTGATATGTGTTCAGATTTTAAAACTAAATTCTTTTTAAAGAAAAGTCCCGCTGCAAAAGATCCAGCGATAACAAAACGAACATTGTTTTTAAGTTTTGGAGAGATATAGTCAATGAAGTAGCGGTTGCCAATATAATTAATTCCAATTGTGGCAGGATATCCGCTATCTAATATATGTGATAAGCCTAACACTCCAGCATTTAATATAATCGTGGTAAAGTCATTATGTTTGTCTAATAATTCGTCAATTGCCTTTTCAATTGATTCAAAACTCGATTGGTCATAATAAAAGACATCTAATAAGTTATATTGCTCCTTTAATTTCTCAGATAATTCTTTTTCAATAGCGAAAAGAATAATCTGCGCTTTTAAAGACACTAGATGTTTTAATAGTTCTAATCCGATTCCTGAAGTTCCACCAACTAAAACAATCTTTTTGTTTTCAAAAGAAATAAAGCTATCAACATATTTTTGAATCTTCATTTTTGTTTGCCTACATTAATAATATAACTAACCTATTTTTGAATTAAGAAAATTAATAACATTTTATTAGTAAGATGTTATGAAGAAGCTGAAACTCCAAACTGGAACGAAATGGGAGATGTATTAGGCCGTATTTATAATAAAACCGGTGATTATTTCATTAATGAAGGCCAATATTCTATTCAAATCTCCTATTTCATGGATTACCCAAATTATTAATCGTTATAATCCTATATAATTAAGATACATTTTTTGTATCTTTTTTATTATGTTTACATAATAGAGTCTAATATAAAAATAAAGATATATTCTTATTCTAGCAGTTAAGAAAAAAGTT
>DDQE01000056.1 GCA_002342545.1 Caryophanales bacterium UBA2450 | reverse complement strand
AAGCCGCCACTGTGGACGACTTAATTTTCATTGAGAATGTACCAGTTTCCTGGCTTCATCGTATACTTCGACTAATGCTCGGTTGTCAGATAATCATTTTTGTCCAATTTCGGATAAATGACTTTGTCCAACAACAATTTGACTTTAATTAGTCAGCAACATATGGGAGAAGAGCCATAAATCTCGCATTTTTAATTGCAACAGCTAATTCTCTTTGATGTTTTGCACATGTACCAGTTGTTCTACGTGGAGAAATTTTTCCATTAGAAGCAATAAACATTTTTAATGTTTCTACATCTTTATAATCGATGTGGGTAATGTTATTTTTCTTGAAGTAACAGACCTTCTTGTGTGGTCTAACTTTCTTAAACGCCATTATTTTATCTTCCTTTCTTAGAATGGGAGATCGTCATCAGCAATTTCAATACTGTCTAAGCTTTTAGATTCTTCGGTAGGGACAGCATCATCAAATGGTGGAATATCCATTTCTTCATTAGCGACTTCTTCATTTCTTCTTTCTAAGAATTGAACAGAGTCACATAATACTTCGATGACACTTGATTTTTGTCCATCTTGTCGAATAAAGCTTCTTTGATTAAGACGACCTTCAACTCCAACTAATAATCCCTTACGGGCAAATTTTGAAACTGTTTCCGCGGTGGTTGTAAAGGCTGTACAAGGAATAAAGCTTGTTCCTTTAGAACCATCTGGATTTTTCATTCTGTTGTCTAGAGCGACTGTGAATGTACAAACAGAGTTTCCGGATGTGGTTTTTCTGAGTTCTGGGTCTCTAGTTAAGCGACCCACTAAAACGACACGATTAATCATTTAAATGATCCTCCTTATTTGTGTTCTACAACAATAAGATGACGTAGGACACTTGGGTTGATACGGACTAAACGATTGAATTCATTAATCGCTTTGTTATCCATAGAAACCTTAAGTACAACATAGTAACCCTTAGATTGTTCCTTAATTGGATAAGCAAGTTCACGTAAGCCCATAGCTTCGCTTGTTTCTTCAACTTTACCACCATTGTCAGTGATAATTTTGGCAAGCTTTTCAATAACTTCCTTACGTTGTGCTTCATCTAAGTCGGCTCTTAAAATGTACATAATTTCGTATTTGCGCATTTTCTTTTCCTCCTTGGTCTAACGGCTATTAAACGTAATTAATAGCAGAGTTTTTGCTAACTTTAGCATATGTATTATACATATCGCTCATAGTCTTGTAAAGAAAGTTTTCCTACGTCAATTTAGTAGCTCTATTTATCTATAATGGCGAACTAGATAAATCTAAACCACTATTAATGTTGACATTAGTAACCACGTGGTCTACATTATAATTAGTTGGTTGCCCTTTGGTTACTACCTTAGGGCTTTTATTATTATTGTAAGTATCGAAATCACTATTTCTAGAATTAAGATAATTACTGTCATCTTATTAGAAGACATAATAACCACCTCCTTCTACCTTTGATACATCACGATAGATGATTAAAAGTACAAAGAGACCACGAGACAAACTCCTATTAATAGGCAATAGCCATATCAAAGGATTTGACTAAGCTCTACTAGAGAACTTGACAGCAAGGCGTTTTTCAGTTATCTTTTAGTTAGGTTGTCCCCTACCTAACGCCTTACGTTTGGTGGGGTTTTATTTATGATGATAAGAATTATGATGATTTCAACGAAAACAACTATAATATCTTCCATATAAACTCTCCATTCTACCTCGACTCATCTAACGCATAGATGATCTAGATAAAAAGAAACTGAAGAAGAAAGAAAATCACTAGAGTCATCCAAAGTGCGCCTCTTGAATGAGCCTCGGATTATAGAAACTTAAAAAAGTCCCTACATTATATAAAGAGTGGTTTTTTTCGATTTTTTTGCAAAAAAAGTTATATAAACTAGTCAAAAATTGATAAATAAAAAGAAAACTGGCAAAGCCAGTTATTTCATAATATTTCTATCAGTGGAACAAGGGATATAGATGCCCTTTTGTTTAAACGCCAAATAGATTCTTTCAGTTAGTTGATTATATAAAGTCCAATAATCATCAACTTTAGTCCAGCATCTAAGCCTCATGTTAACAGCATATGGTCCAAAAGATTCAGCGTATGCTTGTGTTTTTTCAGGATTAATCACAAGTGGTTCGTCTTTAATTACTGATAATAATGCTTCCTTCACGACTTCAAGATCACTATCGTAGCTAACTCCCACATCATAATCAATTCGTCTTTCTCCATTCACAGTGTAGTTGGTGATAACCGCACTAGACATATTTTTATTAGGGATGATAATTTTATGACCTTGGAAGCTAGTTAAAATTGTGGTGAAGAAATGAATTCTTTGAACAATGCCTTCGCATTCTCCGTAGGCATTTTTAACTAAGATATGATCACCAGTTCTAATAATTTTTTGATTGATAATCAACAAACCAGAGAAGAATGATCCCACTAAATCTTGTAAAGCTAAACCAAGAGCGACACCAACGGAGGCGATGATTCCGCCCACTCCAGATAAATTGATTTTTAAAACACTACAAACGATAAAACCAACAGTAATCCAAATTAAAAATTTAACTAATCCAAGAATAATTAATTTAGCAGATACATCAATATCAGGTCCTTTTTTGACCTTAAATAGTTTTTTTAATAATGGGTTTAATATCTTAAGAACAATCCAAGTAAAAACGATAATAGCAATAGCTACACCAATACGAGATAGATAGTTAATTCCAGCTTCGTCAGGTTTAAAGAAAAAATCTGCAAATTTTTGCCAGAAATCAACCCAACCTTGCCAAGCATCTAATATTCTCATAGCGTTATTATTATAAGATAAATATATATTTAGGCAATAAAAAAATACGACCTAATGGCCGTATCTTTTGTATTAAAGAATTAATAGTTTTTAGCTTGTCTTTCGAAATAGCTTTTTGGATGTTTACAAGTTGGGCAGATCTCTGGAGCTTCTTTTCCAACGTGAATATGTCCACAATTACGGCATTTCCAGATGACAACATCATCAGCGACAAAGACTTTATCAGATTTTACTCTATCAAGTAACGCTCTATATCTTTCTTCGTGTTCTTTTTCAATCTTAGCGACTAATTCGAATTTGCAAGCAATTTCAATAAAGCCTTCTTCTCTAGCAACGGCTGCCATTTCTTTATACATGTCAGTCCATTCATAGTTTTCACCTTCAGCGGCTGCTAATAAGTTTTCTGCTGTAGAAGGAACAGCACCACCATGAAGATATTTAAACCATAATTCAGCGTGTTCTTTTTCATTATCTGCTGTTTCTAAGAAGATAGCAGCGATTTGTTCAAATCCTTCTTTTTTGGCTTTAGAAGCAAAATAGGTGTATTTGTTTCTAGCTTGGCTTTCACCAGCAAAAGCAATTTCTAAGTTTTTTTCAGTACGACTTCCTTTTAATTCCATATGTTAATTTCTCCTTCATTTATTATAAATAACTTTTGGTCCGCTGTCCCTAACAAATATTTCTTGAACATTATTTTCTCCATAGTGTTCTTTCATTTTTACTAAAACTTTTTCTAGTTTAGAAGTAGGGACTAAAGCAATAACACTTCCTGCAAAGCCACCACCATTAATTTTGACAGCTCCTTGATTATCGCTATATTTCATTAATAAATCACAAGCTTCTAAAGGTGAACCTTTATAGTTAGATCCCACCATCATATTTTTTAAATATTTAGTGGAAGACTCTCTTGATTCATTAATCATTTTTAAAAATGTTTCTTGTTCATTATCCTGTAGTGCTTTAAAAGCATTTCTCACTCTCGAATTTTCTCCATAATAATGTTTAGCTCTTAAATAAGCCATCTCACTCATCTCATTTTTATGAGCTTCTACTTCTTCAAAAGTACCATCGACTAAATAGTTATGTCCACACGCTTTCGCGGCTTCATACATATCATTAGGGATAGAAGAATATAAATCACTGAGAGAGGAATGATCTCCACCTGTATTTACTAAAACAAAGTGTAAATCTTTAAATGGGAATTCGATTTGTTCGACTAGTGGGTCATTGATATTTTTAAAGTCAATTTTTACAACTCCACCAAATCCAACTCCAATTTGGTCTAAAAGACCACTTTTCTTTCCAAAATATTCATTTTCTGCGTATTTTCCAGCTTTACAAAGTTCTAATTTAGAGATCTTGCCATTGTTAAATAAGACATTAAAAATGTGCCCCACTAAAAGTTCAAAAGCAGCAGAGCTAGATACGCCCGCTCCTTTAAAGATTGTGGATTCACTATAAGCATTAAATCCTCCAACTTTATAGCCGTGTTCTTTTAAATAAGCAGCAACTCCTCTAATTAATCCTTTTGAAGTTGCGTATTCTTTTTCATTCGCGTCTAAGTCACATAAATCTACTTCATCTAGCTCAAAACCTAGGGATTGAAACAAGACTTTATTAGAATCGTTTTTACTAACCGAAGCAACAATTTCTAAATTACAAGCACTGGCTAAACATAGACCGTGGTTATGATCTGTATGATTGCCTAAGATTTCAAAGCGGCCACCACAGGAAAAAACGTGTTCAGCGTCACTATCAAATATCTTTTTATATTTAGATAATAATTTGGAAACGTTATCTTCCATTATTTGATTTTTCTTCCTTCTGAAAATGCTTGTCCAACTTTTTTACCCACCACATAATAGCCATGGTTAAATGGATCATAAGAAATGATTTGCATCTTTTCTAAATCGACTTTACCGTTTTCATCTAAATATTTATCGTCCACTAAGAGTTGAACAATATTACCAATAATTCCATAGTCCTCTTTAAAACATTCAAGTGTACATTCTAAAGAATAAGGTAAGTCTTCTAAAATTGGCGCGTCCACTAATTCACTCTTATGAGCTTTCCAACCAGTTTTTTCGAACTTCTTTGGATCGTTTTTACTAGATACAATACCAACAAAATCCGCTGGAACCATATTGCTAACATCCGCTAAAGAAACAGTAAACGCTTTTCTTTTTCTAATATTCTCAGTTGTACGATGAGAATCAGAAATATTGAGTTCAATTTGTTTTGTATCAAATGCGCATCCCCAAGCCGCGTTCATTACATCGATAGAACCATCATCGTTGTAGGTTGCTATTAAAATTACAGGCATTGGGAATATTGCTGGGCAAATATTCATTTTCTTTTTCATAGATTATTCCTCCACTTTCTCACTTATATAATTCATTAATCTATTACAAGCATCTATTAAATTTTTTCTTGGAGTAGCGATATTTAATCTAATATATCCCTCTCCAAATTTTCCATAGTTAATTCCAGGCGCAACAATTAAACCAGTAGATTCTTTTAGTCTTTTTACAAATAGCCTTGAATCTTTACTATAACAAGAAATATCAATCCACACTAAATAGGTGTAAGTTCCGCTGACAATTTTTAAATTCGGTAGGTTTTTGAGCAAAAATTCAATCAAAAATGTTCGATTTTCATTTAAATATGAGTTTAATTGATTTACATACTCATCCCCATAAGTAAAAGCGGTAATAACTGGATCAACTGCAAAATAATTTGGCTCACCAATATCGTCTTGCCAAAACCCGTTTTGCACCATTTCTTTTAACTCGTTATTAGATATAACTGCTACTGAAGAATGTAATCCAGCAACATTAAATACTTTACTAGGAGATAACAATGTAATGACTTTATCGTATCGAGTAACTTCACTATTTAAAATAGAGATATATCTTCCTTTATTTAGATCAATATCACCATGAATTTCATCGGATATTACATAAACATTGTTTTGCTTACAGAGGTTAATTATCTTATTTAATTCTTCTATCGTAAATTTTCTTCCTAGTGGATTATGAGGATTACATAATAAGAAAAAACTTGCTCCATGCAATTGAGTTTCTAGTTTTTTCCAATCAATATTAAGTTCTTTATTAAGAATAAATTCACACTCTTTAAGAACTAAATTGTTATTTTTGACACAGTTAAAAAACACATTATAAACAGGGGTGAACATTACAACTTCATCTTTTGGTTTACCTAAATGTTTAAATATAGAATCAATTGAGGCCACAACTGATTTAGAAAATATAAACCAATCTTTTTCTAATTTTGTATTGTGTCGATCTCTCCACCAACGAATATATGCTTGATAATATGAATCAGGGACAAAAGTATAGCCATAGCAAGCTTGCTCTGCTCTAGCTTTAACAGCCTTTTCGATTTCTGGCATAACCATAAAATCCATGTCGGCAATATCTAAAGGAAGTTCACCTTCATTTACATTCCAACGAATACTACACGATTGTTTTCTGTTAAAAGAAACATCAAAACTATATTTGCTCATTGATGATTATCTCCGTTTTAGAAACATCAATTTTATCTTTTTCTAATATTAACTTTTTTATGCCTTTACATTCAATTCTACCAGAGATTGGATTTTTAACTGAATCAATAACATTCTTAACTTTTATATCTAAGCGCGAACAATATTCAAAACATAAATCAGAATCAATTAGTTCACAATTAATCATTTTAACGTTATCCATATAGCATAAGCCTTGATGAGAAATGATTTTGCAGTTTATAAACGTCACATTTTTACTATTCCAGGCTAAATATTCGCCAATGATTGTAGAATCTGTAACAACGACATTTTCCACATTCCAAAAAGCATCTTTGGTTTTCAAAATAGAGTTATGGATTTTGATGTTTTTAGCCCCGTCAAAGCCATAATTTCCATCTAAAGATAAATTTTTAATTTCTAAATCTTCAGAATTAAAACCAAAATAATCGCCCTTAACTTCAACATTAATTAGTTTAACACCCTTACATTTCCAAAGTGTCTCATCCGCATGTGGCAATTTAACATTTATTAAAGATATAGACTCACCTCTTCTAAATGTTTTAGGAGCCTCGATTATTGTATCTGTTATTTCGATGTTTTTTGTGTACCATATGCCGCTTCTTGCGGTATATAACAATTTTGAGTTTCTAACCTTAACATTTTGACAGTACCATAATGGGTATTTCCATTGAAAAGTTGATTCAATAATTTGGATATCTTTACTTTCCTTTAAAGGTGATTCTCCATCATGAAAATAACATTTATGAAAAGTGGCCTCACTAGTCATAAACATCGCTCGCTCACCAGTAAAAGACTGTTCATTATAATATTTCATATTATTTGCTTTGTTGAATTAAACTATCAAGGTAGTTAATAAGGTTATCAACACCTTCATTTTTTATAGAAGAAAGAGCAAATATTTTCGCTTCAGGATTTCTATACAAAATATTTGCTTTAGCTTTAAAAAGATCAAAATCAAAAATTTCAGCGACATCCATTTTAGAAATGACCGCGATTTTACTGACTTGGAACATAAGCGGATATTTTAAAGGTTTATCATGTCCTTCGGAAGTTGATAAAAGCATCATATTGATGTTACTACCGGTATCAAATTCAGCAGGGCAAACAAGATTACCAACATTTTCTAAAATGATTAAATCTAAATCATCCACTCCAAATGCTTTTAAAGCATCTTCCACCATTTGAGCGGTCAAATGACACGCCCCAGAAGTATGAACTTGAATGACTTTTACGCCGGTATTTTGACTAATTCTTTCCGCATCAACATCTCCATTAATATCCGCCTCAAGAACACCAATACGATATTTGGATTTTAAAGAATTAATTACTCTAGTTAATAAAGTGGTCTTCCCACTACCAGGAGAGGCCATGACGTTAATAAAATAAATGCCTTTTTCTTTTAAAAATGCTCTTAAAGAGTCTGCTTTCTTATTATTTTCAATTAATATATCTTCTTTGACTTTAACAATTTGAAAATCCATGTGTAATATCATACCACACAATAAAATATTTTATTTTAATATTTTTCATTTTCTAGATATAATGGTGAGGATGGAAAAAGTAAGAACTATTCTATTGAATCGTTCTGCCTATGCAGATAATGATCAAGAAGCTGATGCGCTAAGAAGCTATTTAAAAGACCACCAAACATTTGTGGTTAATTTAATGTCTTCTCCAGGAGCGGGCAAGACCACTACTCTAATTAAATTAATTAATCTTCTTAAGAAAGATTTTAAAATTGGGGTAATGGAAGCGGATATCGATAGTGATGTTGATGCGGTTAATGTCGCTAAAGAAACTGGAGTGGCATCTATTCAATTACACACTAACGGAATGTGTCACTTAGATGCTGGTATGACTAAAACTGGATTAGACGGCATTAACTTCAACGATTTTGATCTTATTTTCTTAGAAAATGTTGGTAATCTTGTTTGCCCTGCTGAATTCGATACCGGGGCCTCTATGGATATGATGATTCTTTCTGTCCCTGAGGGTGATGATAAGCCAATTAAATATCCACTGGTGTTTGAAAAATCAAAACTAGTGCTCATAAATAAGATCGATGCCCTTCCATATTTCGACTTTAATATAGAGAAATGTATTTCTAATATTAAATGCCGTAATAAAAATGCTACAATAATACCGATAAGCGCAAAAACAGGTAAAAATATCGAATTAGTCGCTGAATATTTCAAAGATATAGTTTCAAATTGGAGGAATAACTAATGCCAGAGAAATGTAAGAAACCAGAAGTCACCTCAAAATATCAAGGTGAAAAAGAGTTCCATAAGAACTACGCGAAGTTAGGTAAGAAGATTACCGACGTTGTCCCACATAAATTATTTGGAGTAAAAAATACTGATCCAGAATATTGGGGACTAAGAGAAGTTTTAAGTGAAGATCAAGTTAACTTCTTACTTAAACTTAAACAAAGAAAATGGTATCTCTTAGAAGATTTAATTAAGAAATTCAAAGGTCAATTTGATCCTGCTAAAGTTCAACAACTTTTAGACGAACTTTCTTATATTGGATTTATTGAATATGACTATGGAGATAATTATGCGGATGAACATCCAATTGAAGACGCTCCTAAAATTAAAAGATATAGATTATCTTACTTCGTTCCTGGTTCAGCAGAATTAATGAACTCCTCATTAGATAGAATTGCGAAGAATCCTGCAGTTGCTAACTTCTTTGAAAGAATGACCTTTATTCCTCTAGCAGGCGTCACTGAAATGATTGCTGAAGGTGGTAACGGTATTGGTATGCACACCATTCCAGTAGAAAAAGCTATTGAAGGTAATCAAGAAGCCATTTCTGTAGAAAAGATTTCTCACTGGTTAAATAAATATGAAGGTCATATCTCCGCTGGTATTTGTTCTTGTAGAGCAAGTAGAGCGATGTTAGGCGATGGCTGTATCGATGATGTTAATGACTGGTGTATTCAACTTGGTGATATGGCAGACTACACAGTAGAAACCAAACGTGCTCACTATATTACTAAAGAAAGAGCGTTAGAAATCATTGCCCTCTCTGAAAAGAACGGATTTGTTCACCAAATTACTAATATTGATGGCAAAGACCATATCTTTGATATTTGTAACTGTGATGTCAAAATCTGTAACGCTTTAAGAACATCAATGTTATTTAACACACCTAACTTATCTAGAAGTGCTTATACCGCTAAAGTCACACCTACTAACTGTGTGGCGTGCGGACAATGTGTTGCTAACTGTCCTGCTGGTGCTGTTAAACTTGGACAAAAATTATGTAAAGGCGACGGCAAAGAACAAAAATATCCAAGTCAACCATTACCAGATAAAATCCACTGGGGTAAATATGCCTGGGATGAAAATTATAGAGACACTGCTAGAGCAAGTGATACCTATCCAACTGGTACAGCTCCATGTAAAGTAGCCTGTCCAGCTCATGTCCCAGTTCAAGGTTATTTAAAGATGGCCCATGAAGGTAGATATAGAGAAGCTTTAGCCTTAATTAAGACACAAAACCCATTCCCAGCAGTCTGCGGTAGAGTTTGTAACAAACGCTGTGAAGATGAATGTACTAGAGGAAAAGTCGATCAAGCCGTTTCTATTGATGCTGTTAAGAAATTCGTTGCTGATTTAGAAATCGCTTCTAAAGATAGATATATCCCAGAAAAGATTGTTGCCTCAGTTTATGGTGGCTTTGATGAAAAGATTGCTATTATTGGTGCTGGTCCAGCTGGTTTATCCGCAGCTTATTATTTAGCGGTTGCAGGTTTTAAACCAACAGTCTTTGAGAAAAACGAAAAACCTGGCGGAATGTTAAGATATGGCATTCCTGCTTATAAATTAGAAAAAGATGTAATCGATGCTGAAATCGAAGTCATCAAAAAGCTTGGTGTAGAAATCAAGTGTGGCGTTGAAGTCGGTAAAGATGTCACTATCGAAGGCTTAAAGAAAGAAGGATATAAAGCCTTCTATATCGCTATTGGCTGCCAAGGCGGAAGAAGACCAGGTGTTGCTAACGATACCGCCAAAGGAACTGAAATTGCTGTTTCTTATTTAAGAGAAGCACTTGATAAACAAAAAGAATTTAAAGGCAAAGTTGTTGTCGTTGGTGGCGGTAATGTCGCTGTTGACTGTGCAAGAACTGCTCATAGATTAAAAGCCAGTGCAGTTTCTATGTACTGTTTAGAAGATCGTGACCATATGCCTGCTAGTAACGAAGAAATTAGAGAAACCTTAGAAGAAGATATTTCTATCAATAATTCTTGGGGACCAAAAGAAGTACTCGTTAATGAAAAAGGTGAAGTTAAAGGCATTGTCTTTAAGAAATGTGTGTCTACTTTAGATGAAAACGGTAAGTTCAATCCTAAATACGATGAAAATGAAACCATTACAGTGGAAGCTGATAAGATTATCTTCGCTATTGGTCAAGCCATTGAATGGGGCGACTTATTAAAAGGCACCAAAGTTGAATTCTGGCACGGTAATTATCCATTCGCTGACAAAGTCACATATCAAACTAATGATGATGATATCTTTGTGGGTGGCGATGTCTTTACTGGACCAAAATTTGTTATCGATGCCATCGCTGCTGGTCACGCCGTTGCTGATGCTTTAGCTAGACACGTTAGACCAAACGCTCATCCAACTATCGCCTTTAATAAACGAGGATTTACTCCACTTAATAAAGAAGATATCACTCTTCCAGGATATGATGATGCCGGAAGACAAGAAGCAGGTATGGATGAATCCATCGACCATAAGAATAGCTTCAAAGATGCTCATAAGACATTAACAGAAGAACAAGTGAAAATTGAAACTGGTAGATGTTTATCTTGTGGTGCTGCCTTTGTTGATCCACATAAATGTATCGGTTGTGGTATTTGTACCACCAAGTGTGAATTTGACGCTATTCACTTAGTTAGAGACCATCCAAAAGCTTCAAGAATGAGATTTGCCGAAGACAAAGTCACTGGCTTGCTCAAATATGCTGTACCAAGATGGTTCAAAATCATGTTCAACGCTGGTAGTAAAGAAGCCAGAATGATGAGAAAGAAACGTAAAGCATGGAAGAAACATTACAAAGTAGCGAAGAAGACCATGCCAGATACAGGTAACGCTATCAATGCATGAGTTAGGTATCGTTGTTCACGTCATTAAACAAATCGAACAAATTGCCGAAGAAAATAAAGTTAATAAAGTTGTCGAACTTACTCTAGAAGTTGGTGAAGTTTCTGGAGTAGTAAAAGAATATTTCGTTGATGCATTTAACTGGTCAATAAAAAAGACCAAATACATGAAGGAATGTAAACTCAACTTTGTTACTATCAAAGGTATTACATATTGCGAAGATTGTGGCAAAACTTACTCCACGACCGAATTCGGTAAAGAATGTCCATATTGTCATTCTGGTAAGACTTATCTAATTACTGGAAAAGATGTTTCAATAAAGGACATTAAAGTTATCTAGGTAATATAAAAGACGCGGCTTCCCGCGTCTTTTTCATGTTCGCTAATATCTTTTCATTCAGCTTTTTTGTTAAGTAATTTAATGCCGTACACCATAGCGGCAACTCCAACCGCAACACCGATGGCGCCCATAGTGATATAAACAATTTGAGTGACTGTAGAAGAGCCTTCATAGACAAAGGCAAGGATACTTAAAGTAATTCCGATTGTCGCTAATAAGAAATATAAGAAGATCCAACTCTTTTTATATTTGAATTTAATGCCAATAAATCCTTTAACAAGAAAGACTACACTAATTGCAATAACGAATGCGGCCGAGAAAATAATAAAGAAATCACCAAGCATTAAAGGATAGACAATAAATACCACGCCTAAGGCAATAGCAATACAGCCTAATGCTAAAGCACCTTTAAAAAATGATTTTGTGTCTTTAATTAAGTTAGCAACGATATGAAGTAGGCCAATAACAAAAAGTCCGCCAGCAATACAGTAACTGACAATCTTAATTGCAGAACCTAAATCCACAATACTTAAAATAAGGTCAACTAGACCAATTGCAAATAGGATTACTCCATAAACGATAATCATCCATTTTTGTTCTTTAAATGTTTTCATAATATTTTTGCCTCTTTTAACTACCTTATTATTTTTTCTTTTTTTAAAAAGATTTACAATAAGAAAGATAAACAAGAGGAATTTATTATGAAATTAGAAAGATTACAAGAATACGCCGAACTTTTAGCAAAAAGAGGCATTAATGTCCAAAAAGGAGAAGAAGTCTGGGTTAACTGTCAAACTCATCAAATGGAATTTGTCCGTTTAGTAGTTGAAGAATTATATAAAGCAGGGGCAAAAAAAGTAAGAGTTAGATTTTCAGATGATGAAATTTCTAAGATTGGCTATAAATATGCTTCAACATCAACTTTAAGCAAAGTTCCTAACTACACAATTGCAGAATATAAATATATGGTGAAACATAATCCAAGTATGCTCCATATTATTTCTGATGATCCAGACGCTTTTAAAAGTATTTCACAATCTAAATTAACTAAGGTTACTTTTGCTTTTAGAAAGAAAGTCAAACCATATAGAGACGAGATGGATGGCAAATACAAATGGTGTATCGCCGCTGTTCCTTCTAAAGCATGGGCAGAGAAAGTCTTCCCTAAATTAAAAGGAGAGGAAGCAATTGAAGCTCTTTGGGAATCGATTCTATCTTGTTCTAGAGTAGATGGACACGCTATTGATAACTGGGATAAACATAATGAAGAATTAATGAAGCATAGAAAAGAGTTAGCAACCTTAGATCTTCAATATTTAGAATATAAAGCATCTAATGGAACTGACTTTAAAGTTGAACTCATGAAAAATGTTTTATGGGGTGGCGGGGTTGAATTTACTGATAAAGGTTTATCTTATAATCCTAATATTCCTAGTGAAGAAGTTTTTACTTCTCCTAAAGCTGGATCGATTGAAGGTATTGTCTATTCAAGTAAGCCACTTAGTTATAACGGACAGATCATTGATGAGTTCTGGGTGAAATTTGAAAATGGAAAGGTCAGTAAAGTAGGCGCTAAAAAGAATCAAAAATTATTAGAACAAATGGTTAATACCGATGAAGGTAGCCATATGCTTGGTGAAGTCGCTTTAGTACCATATGATTCTCCAATACAAAATTCAAAAATCTTATTCTATGAAACATTATTTGATGAAAACGCAGCCTGCCACTTAGCCCTTGGTCAAGGCTTTAAAGAACTCTTTCCAGAAGGAGCATCTATATCAAATGAAGAAGCTAGAGCTAGAGGATTAAACGATTCAATGATTCACGTTGACTTTATGATTGGAACGAAAGACTTAGAGATTGTTGGTACTTCATTTAACGGCAAGAAAACCACTATCTTTAAAAATGGAAACTGGGCAATTTAAGGGGGATTTGCAATGATTTATGCCTTATTAGCGATATTAATTGTAGTTTTTGTTGGACTAGTTATTTTAACTGTCCTAGTTATTAAATTATCTAAAAAACCTGCTTCAATAGAAAGTGGGGTTATAGATAAAGAAATAGGAATGTTATCTGAACAAATTAAGTCTTTAGAAGTTATTCTTAAAAAAGATATTGAGGCATCTTTAGCTAAGGAAATGGTTCAAGTAAATGAAACCAATAATCAAAAGTTAGAAAGATTCCAAACCAATATCATCGAAACCATGACTAAACGTTTTGAATCAATCAACCTCCAACTTGGAGAGAAGATGAAAGAGATTAATCAAAAAGTTGAAGATAAATTAAAAGAAGGTTTTCAAGGTACTAGTGAAACTATGGCCCAAGTTAGAGAAAGACTTAAGGTTATTGATGAAGCTCAAAAGAACATGGAATCCTTATCTAAAGATGTTGTTTCTTTAAGAAGCATTATGGAAGGCAATCAAACTCGAGGTGCGTATGGGGAATATCAACTCAATATGGTCCTTCATAATGTCTTTGGTGATACAGTTGGCTGCTATCAAGAACAATACACTATTAA
Source organism: Caryophanales bacterium UBA2450 (assembly GCA_002342545.1). GTDB lineage: Bacteria > Bacillota_I > Bacilli_A > RFN20 > CAG-826 > UBA2450. The sequence goes on along the minus strand of DDQE01000056.1, from coordinate 12,860 downwards.
AAAAGTTAAGGATGGGGACGATGTTAGAGCGGACGCTGTTGTCTTTATGCCTGAACCAAATAAAATGATTTGTATTGATTCAAAATTCCCATTCCAAGATTATGAAAGATTAATGAAGGAAGAAGACGAAATAAATAAAGAAGAACATAAACGCTTATTCGCTGGCGCAGTTAAAAAACATATTACAGTTATTAAAGATAAATATATTATCGAAGGAAAAACTGCTCCTGAAGCATTAATGTTTATTCCTAATGATGGAGTGTTTGCTTATATCCATCAAGAACTATTAGATGTTGTTGATTATGCTAGAGAAAAAAGAGTGATTCTCACTTCTCCTAGTACGCTTCCTGCTATCTTAGTTACCATTAATATGGTAAGAATTGAGGCGGAACGCGCTAAAAATGTCAAGGAAATATCCAAACAATTAGATGCGTTAGGTAAGCAATTTACTTTATTCTCAAATGAGTGGACACAGTTATCTAGACAACTTGATACCGCTACTAAAACTAGAGAAAAGTTAGATTCTAGAGTAAGTCGAATCACCAATAAATTTGATGCGATATCCACGAATAGCGACATCGAAGAGATCGAAGAAAAAGAGGCTAGTGAGAACTAACCTCTCTTTTTTATAACTAACGATTAAGTTTTTCTAATGAATCGGTAATGGTTTGGCTATTTGCTTCCATACCGTATTTATCAACATCTGCTTTATCTCTAACTTCGTGAGTCAAGCAGCAAGGTCCACCAATACATCCACCTGAACAAGCCATACCTTCAATAAAGTTATTTTCTCTATTACCGGCTTTAACTTTTAATAAGGCTAGTCGGATATTATCAAGTCCATCAACCGCAAGTGGCTTATAATCAAAATCAATTTCTCGCTCTTTAAGAGCTTGTCTAACAGCGTCAGAGATACCTCTACTTCTAGCAAATATTCTTCCAAAATAAGATGCATTATCAAATGGTGATTCTTCTAATTTAGAAGCATCTATTTCTTTAGCGTCGATTAAAGCTTGAAGTTCTTCAAAAGTTAAAGTGATATCAACATAAGGTTTAACGGATTCTAATTTGATTTCTTGTTTTTTAGAAATACAAGGACCGATAAACATAATTTTAGCAGTTGGATAATGTTCTTTAATCCATTTAGCGATACTCGCCATTGGCGATAAATTAGAAGAAATATGTTCTGCTAAAGTTGGGAAGTTCTTTTTTATAAAAGAAACAAATGTTGGACAGCAACTTGAAGTTAAGAATCCTTTTTCTGATAATTCTTTAGCTTCGTTATAAGCGACCATATCTGCTCCTAAAGCAGCTTCCACAATTTCACTAAATCCAAGTTCATGCATTGCACTAGCAATTTGACCTAGAGTAGCATATTTAAATTGTGTTGCGATACTAGGGGCAACAATCGCTACTACTGGATATTTCTTGCCGTGATCTCCTTCTTTAAGAATATCAATAGCTTCTTTAATATAAGATTTATCAACAATTGCTCCAAAAGGACATTGATAAACACAGGCTCCACATTGAACGCACTTTTCATCATCAATTTGCGCAGCGTTATCACTGCCCATACTAATAGCCTTAACTTTACAAGCTTGTTCACATGGTCTTAAGTAGTTTTGAATAGCGTTATATTGACATGCTTTCGCGCACATTCCACAGTTAATACACTTATCTTTATTAATACGAGCGGCATGACTAACTTCATCAAAGCTAATCGCATCTTTATGACATGCTTTTTGACATCTATGAGCAATACAGCCTCTACATCTATTAGTGACTTCATATCCACCTAAAGGACATTCATCACACGCTACTTTAATAACTTCAATGACATTATCGATTTCTTTAGAACCACCTAAAGCAAGTTTCATTCTTTCTAAAACAATTGCCCTTTCTTTATAAATGCAACAACGCATTGTTGGTTTTGGGCCAGGAACAATTTTAGTAGGAATAGAATTATAATCTTCTAATAATGTGCCATTAAAATATGATTTAGCGATTTCTTTTAATACTTTGTATTTGAGTTCTTGTACTCTAGTGTCAAAAATAGGATTCATAGTAATAGTATTTTATCTATTTTAATAGATATTATCAATAAAAAGAAAAGGCCCGAAGGCCTATTCAAATTTTATTAGTCTTCTTTGAACCAGAAGATGCGGTTATTGAGGATGATCCAAACAAGATCTAAGACCCAACCGACTGTTCCAGCAGCGATAACCCAAAGGATACCGAGAACCATGTGAAGCCAGTTTTGTTTGCTAGCGGCTCTACCGATTCTATAAACAGCCCAAGTGATATCAAGGATCCAGATACATAAGATAATTTTTACTAATCTAGAATGACCATCCATCCATTTGACATAGTTGTCCATCGTTAAACTCCTTTTTTCAACAAAATAAGTATAGTATTGTTTATAAACAATTCAACAAAAAAATCAGCGAAACCGCTGATTCTTTTTATATAACTCTTATGTTAGGATGCGTAAATAATTTTAATAATAACTGCCACTAAGAAGAAGATTGAGGCAATAATAAGGGTGAGGATAGAGATAACTTTTTCTGCACCTCTTTCTTTAGTCTTAACAAAAACGTTAAGTCCACCACCAGTAATCGCTCCAGAAGCACCTTCAGATTTACCACCTTGAAGTAAACATAAAACAATAATGATTACACTAGTTGCCATTAATACCCAGTCATACCATGCTAACATATTGTTTTCTCCTTTTGCTTTTTCGCTGTTATATTTTAAGTAAAATAAATTAATTTATCAATTATTATTTTAGACTAGTTTAAGGATTATTGAATTTGTGCCTTTATTTCTAAAATAATATCTCTAAGTTCCGCCGCTCTTTCAAAATCATAATTTTTAGCAGCTTCTCGCATTTGTTTTTCTAATTCTTTAACTCGATATTCCATTTCTTTGCGACTTCCTTTTTTAGTTAATTTAATCATTTCAGAAATTTCATCATCGCTATTATGGATTGGTGGTCTAATTTCTTTAACGATAGTTCTTGGAATAATACCGTTTTCTTCATTATAGCTTTCCTGAATAGCTCTTCTACGGTTAGTCTCATCGATCGCCGCTTTCATAGAATCAGTCATATTATCAGCATACATAATAACTAATCCGTTTTGGTTACGAGAGGCTCTTCCAATAACTTGAATTAAACTTCTAGTACTTCTTAAAAATCCTTCTTTATCAGCGTCTAAAATCGAAATTAAAGAAACTTCAGGAATATCTAATCCTTCTCTAAGAAGATTAATACCCACTAAAACATCATATTTTCCCTTACGAAGTTGATAAATAATCTCACTTCTTTCTAGAGTTTTAGTTTCATGATGTAAATAAACGACTTTGATACCTCTTTCTTTTAAATATTGAGTAAGGTCTTCCGCCATTTTGACAGTTAAAGTAACTAACATCACTCTTTCATTTCGTTCAGTTCTCTTTTTAATTTCAAAAAGAATGTCATCAATTTGACCTCTTGTAGGTCTAATTTCAATGTGTGGATCAAGTAGTCCCGTAGGTCTAATAATTTGTTCCGCAATAGGAGCGTCTGTTTTATTTAATTCATAATCTCCAGGAGTCGCACTAGTGCAAATTACTTGAGGAATTAAAGATTCAAATTCATCAAAATTAAGCGGTCTATTATCTAAGGCACTTGGAAGTCTAAAACCATATTCCACAAGAGTCTCTTTACGACTTCTATCACCGTTATACATTCCTCTAATTTGAGGAAGTGAAACGTGAGACTCATCTACAAATAAGACAAAGTCTTCTGGAAAATAATCTAATAAGCAGAATGGCCTTTGACCTGGTTTTCTTTTATCAATATGTCTTGAATAGTTTTCAATTCCGGGACACATGCCAAATTCTTCCATGTTCTCGACATCTTGATTAGTTCTCATTTCTAATCTTTCAGCTTCTAGTAGCTTGCCGTTTTCTCTAAAAAATTCTAATCGCTTAGCTAATTCTTCTTTTATGGTTATACAGGCTTCTTTAATTCTTTCTCTAGTGGAGGCATGGTCATAAGCAGGAAAAATAGGATAAGTATGATATGAATGTTTAATTTCTCCACTTAATAAATCAACTTCATAAATCTTTTCAATCTCATCTCCAAAAGTATCGATACGAATGACTGTATGATCTTCAGCATTAGCAGGAACTATTTCAATAATATCTCCTCTTACTCTAAATGAACCTGGGGGAGTATCTAAATTATTTCTTTTATATTGAGCATCCACGAGTGATTTATAGAACTCATTTCTATTAATTTCTTCACCTACTCTAATTTCAAAAACCAAGCGACGATATTCATCTGGATCAGTTAATCCATATATAGAAGCTACAGAGGCCACTACAATTGTATCTCTTCTTTCTAAGATAGAGTTAATTGCGCTAGTTCTAAGCATTTCAATTTCATCATTCATCACTGCGTTTTTATCAATATAAGTATCGCTTTTAGGAATATAAGCTTCAGGTTGATAAAAATCAAAGTTAGAAACAAAATATTCCACTCGATTATGTGGAAATAGTTCTTTGAATTCAGAGTATAATTGACCCGCTAAAGTTTTATTATGCACAAGTACTAATGCCGGACGCTGAACTGACTGAATTATGTTAGCCATAGTAAAGGTCTTACCAGTACCAGTAGCACCAAGTAATACTTGTAATTTCTTCCCTTCATTTAAGCCCTTCACTAATTGAGCAATTGCAGCAGGCTGATCACCGGTAGGCTTAAAGTTAGAAACTATTTCAAATTTATGTGAATTGTCGATAATTTTCACGCAAAACCCCTATTTTTTTATTTTTTTGCTCTTTTTTGTATGCTTTTTAAAACCCTCTCCAAATACGGCATTTGTTTGCGTATAAGTGACAAAAGCCTTAGGGTCAACAGAAGCAATATATTTCTTAATTTTTTCGTATTGGAATCGGTCAAATACCACTCTTAAAATGACGCGTTCTTCGCCTTTATATCCACCTTGAGCATGGATGATTGTTGCACCTCTTTCAAGTTCATCTTGAGCGTATCTTGAGATCTCTTCCCATTTATCAGAAATGATGTCAACTTGATAGGCAGTTTGATTTTTAATATAAACAATTTCAATTAATGCTGCAGTTACAAAACTAGACAAAATTCCACATAATGATTGAACCCATAACTGCATTGAAAACATACCAACAAGAATAATAATTCCATCGATTAAGAAGCCAGAAACTGATTCTTTAATTCCTGTATATTTCGAAAGCAATAATTGTAATACATCAATTCCACCACTAGATCCTCCTCCTAAGAAGGTAATAGCGACACCTCCACCAATAAAGACACCACCGAAAATACCACAAAGGATTAAATTACCAGCGTCTTGTTTACCAGCAAATGTAAGAGCTAAACTATCAAAAAATTGCACTCTTTTAAATAAGAAAGTAAAACCGATATAAAGTAAAGACGATAATGCAGTTTTTAAAGCAAAATCTTTACCTAAGAAAATTAAACCGATTAACCAGAATAAAACAGTGAATCCAGCAACTAAATAATCATAAATTGCAATGTCAACAAAGTGTTGAATAATAATGGCGATACCGCTAACTCCACCAGCGACTAATTCTGCTTTAGTTAAGAAAATAACAGAACCAAATGAAAGTAAGAAAGTGCCTAAAATAATAGCGACATAATTATTAACAAATTTGAGAACTCTTTTCTTATCCATTTTTCTTAGCCTCCTGTTGCAAATATGCGTATAAGAAGTTATCTATATTACCGTTCATGACTGCGTTAACATCAACTTCTTCATAGTTTGTTCTATTATCCTTTACTAATGTATAAGGGCAGAACACATAGGAGCGGATTTGACTTCCCCACTCAATATTTTTCTTTTCTCCAACAATAGAATTTAGTTCATTGTTACGTTTTTCGACTTCTAGCAAGTAAAGTTTACTTTTGAGCATAGCCATTGCAGTTTCTTTGTTAGAAAGTTGACTTCTTTCAACTTGGCAAGACACTACTATACCAGTAGGCAAATGAGTAATTCTAACAGCGGTTTCTACTTTGTTAACATTTTGTCCCCCTGCTCCACCGCTACGATATGTATCAATTTTTAAATCAGATTCATTTATTTCGATATTAATTGAATCGTTTTGAAATTCAGGAATAACATTAACGCTAGCAAAACTAGTATGTCTTCTTTTATTGGCATCAAAAGGAGAAATTCTTACTAATCTATGAACACCTTTTTCTCCTTTCAATAAGCCATAAGCGTGTTTTCCGGCAATTTTAATGGTGACGCTTTTAATTCCTGCTTCATCTCCAGCTTCATAAGAGATAAGTTGCATCTTAAAGTGATGAGCTTCAGCGTATAAAACATACATCCTATAAAGCATATCAGCCCAATCTTGTGCTTCTGTGCCACCTGCCCCTGGATGAATTTCAATAATCGCGTTTAAATTATCAAACTCACCGTTAAATAAGCGGTCTACTTCAAATTCATTAACATCTTTTTTTAAGTCATCAAAAGATTCAGATATAGATTCTAATAATGAATCATCACCTAAATCTAATAATTCTGTTAAATCAGAATAAGTAGAGGAAATAGATTTATAGGAATCATAAATCGATCGACATGAATTAAGTCGATTAATAACTTCTAACGCTTCACCTCTATTATTCCAAAAATCAGGCGATTCGCTTTTAGCGGATAGTTCACTAATTTCTTTTTCTAATTTATCGAGGTCAAAGAGAAGACCCGAGTTGACGGATTTTCTCGCCAACAGCACCAAGTTCTTGTTTTAAAGCAACTAGGTCTTTCATTATTCTTTCTTCTCCTCGACTTCAGCGTCGATTACTTCACCTTTAGCTTCAGCTGGGGCTTCTTCTACAGGTTTCTTCTCAACTTTAACATTAACAAGATTTAAGACAGCATCAACAGAGGCAATATTTAAACATTCTCTAAACATCTTATAGCCTTCATTAACGTAATCTTGTAATGGATTGACGTTCGCATAACTTCTTAAATGAATTCCTTCTCTTAATCTCGCCATCGCATCAATATGTTTTGTCCAGTTTTGATCAATACATCTTAAGATGAAGTTTCTTTCAATATTTTGAGCAAGCTCTTCTGGCCATTCTGCTCTTCTTTCTAAATAGTAATCTTGAATTGCATCACCTAAATCTGGTCCACATTCTTCAGGATAAGATTCATCAAATGCCGCTGCGTTTAAAGTACCAGCTGGTAAGAATCTTGGTTCAACTTCTTTTAATAAAAGCTCACCGCTAACTAAATTCGAATTAGATCCGACTGGAACTGCTTTTTGAGATAAAAATTCACCTGTGGTTTTAAAGACTTCATCAATAATATCTTGAATATTTTTACCTTCGATAATACGATCACGCTTATCGTAGACAATTTGTCTTTGTTTAGCTAAAACGTCATCATATTCAAGCAAGGATTTACGAGTATCGAAGTTTTGTCCTTCAATACGCTTTTGAGCAGAGGTAATAACTCCGGAGACAAGTTTAGCTTCAAGAGCTTCATCTCCAAAGTTCTTTTCAATATAGTTACGCATGTTATCTGCAGCAAATCTCACTAATAATTCATCGTCAAAAGACACATAAAATCTTGAAAAGCCTGGATCGCCTTGACGTCCACTACGACCACGTAATTGGTTATCAATACGTCTAGATTCATGTCTTTCTGTACCTAAAACACATAAGCCTGAGAAGTTATAATAGCCCTTTTCTTTAAGCTCTTTTTTCTTCTCTTCAGGGACTGTAGAATCAAGATTTCTAACTTCATCATCAATCTTAATGTCAGTACCACGACCCGCCATATTAGTAGCAAGAGTAATAGAACCTTTTCTACCAGCGTCTTTAATAATTTCCGCTTCACGAGCGTGGTTTTTAGCGTTTAACATTTCGTGTTGTAAACCCGCAGCTGTTAATAAAGCAGATATTTCTTCCGAAGATTCAACAGAAACTGTACCAATTAAGATTGGCTGACCAATTTCATGTCTAACTTTAACTTCTTCCACTAACGCTTTTAGCTTTGGTCCTTTGTGCGCATAAATATAATCAAGTGCATCAATACGTGCAATTGGTCTATTTGGAGGAACACAAACAACACGCATGTTATAGATTTTTCTAAATTCTTCTTCTTCAGTTTTAGCGGTACCAGTCATACCTGCCATTTTCTTATATAGACGGAAGAAGTTTTGATATGTAATAGTCGCTAAAGTTGTGGTCTCTTGTTTGATTTCCACATTTTCTTTAGCTTGAACAGCTTGATGTAAGCCATCACTCCATTCTCTTCCTGGAAGAACACGACCAGTAAATTGGTCAATAATTTGAACTTGTCCTTCAGCATCAACTAAATAGTCAACGTCTCTAGTCATAATATAGTTGGCCTTAAGAGCGTTATGAATTCTATGAACTAAATCAGCAAATTCAGGATCATATAAGTTTTTAATGCCAAACATGCGGTCCGCTTTAGCGTTTCCAGCATCAGTTAAGTTAACCGTTTTGTCTTTAACATCAACAACAAAGTCGACTTCTTTCTTTAAGGCTTTAACAAATCTATCCGCAACTGTATATTGAGATGCACTTGCTCTAGCACCACCAGAAATAATAAGTGGGGTTCTGGATTCATCAATTAAAATTGAGTCGGCTTCATCAACAATGCAGAAGTTTAATCCTCTTAAGACTCTATTTTGCATTGATGTCGCCATGTTATCCCTAAGATAATCAAAACCTAATTCAGAGTTAGTGGTATATGTGATATCACATAAATAAGCTTCTTTCTTCTCTGAAGTAGTTTTAGTTCGTAAGTTGACACCAACAGTTAAACCTAAAAATCTATAAATTTGGCCCATCCAGTTCGCATCACGTTCTGATAAGTATTCGTTAACAGTAACAACGTGGACACCTTTGCCCGCTAGAGCGTTAAGATAAACCGCCATCGTTGCAGTTAAAGTTTTACCTTCACCAGTTTTCATTTCAGCAACATCGCCTGAATGCAAAACTAAGCTACCAATAATTTGTACTTTATATGGAAATTCAGCAAGCGTACGTCTTGCGGCTTCTCTTGCAACCGCAAAAGCTTCAACTTTAATATCATCTAAGGTTTTTCCATTTGCGAGTAACTCTTTAAAATATGGAGTCTTAGCTCTTAATTCATCATCACTCAAAGCTTTCATTGATTCTTCTAAGGCAATAACCTTATCAGCAATCTTTGAATATTTCTTTAAAGCCATCTTATCAAATAGGCCCATAATAACACCTCCTGGTTTTCTTTAATTAATAAAGAATGGATTACACATTCGCTAATTAATATATCATTTATGTATTAGTATTTGCTAATACAAATTATTTAATATTCATCTTTCCTTTTCATTTTGGTCTTAGCAATAACTAATATTTCAATTCTTTTGGCACCTACACTCTTTAATAATTCAATCGAAGTTAATAGAGTGCTCCCGGTAGTCATAATATCATCCACTATCAATATTTTTTTACCCTTCAATGATATTTTATTATCAATCTCTAATACGTCTTTTATATTTCTTCTACCTTTATAAGATTGATCAGATTGTTTATGTGCTGTTTTCTTTTTTAGAATAGGTAATTCTTTCAATTTTAAGCTTTCATAAATCGCCTTAACATGATTAAATCCTCTTCGTTCATCATCTATATAATAGGATGGGACAAATACAATATAATAACCATGATATTTTAGTCTTAAATAAGTTAGATATCGAAATAAAAATACATCCTTAAGTTCATAGTCGCCACAGCCCTTGAATTTATATATTAATTCTTTTATAAAATCTGTATATTCATAGATTGATATTCCTTTAATATTACCAATTTTAAAAGATATAAACTTAGCGTCTAATTTAGAAAAACATTCTTCACACAATATATTCTTTTTTCTTATTAGATTATATAAAGAATAGTCATTGATTATTTTAAAACATATTTTACAAAAATTATCCATTTTCCAAAGCCTCATTATTCTTCATTATTTCTTTTATTGAATTCGACATATCGGTCGTTATTTTTTCACATAGATATATTACTTCTCCAGAAGGCGCATCTTTTTTTCTTCCTACACGGCCTGCAATTTGAATTAATGTACCTTTTTCATAAATTTTATGGTCACTTTGACAGATAATTACCTGTAAATCCTTAACAGTTACTCCTCTTTCAAGTACAGAAGTAGTGACTAAAAACGAATACATTTTGTTTCTAAATTCTTCTATTATTTCAGAACGTCTATTTCGCTTAGAATGAACATAATTTCCACCCCTAATAAAAATAGAAAGAACCTTATAGATTTTTTCGCATAATTCGATGGTTGGCGCAAAGATAAATACTGGCTTATTTTGTTTCTTAAATTGTTTAATTTTTCTTATTAGATATAAATATTGTAGCAGCTTATTTCTATTAACAATTTTAGGAACAGGAAGAGGATGACGATGAAATCTAATTTCTAATCTTAATATTTCTTTATTTTCTTCCTTAAAATGAGAAATTACCTCTTTAGATGGGGTCGCTGACATCATTACATAATGTCCACATAAAGCTTGATAAAACATTGAGTGTAAAATTGGATCATTTTTAAATGGGAAAGCATCTATTTCATCTAGTATTATTAAAGAGAAATACTGTCTATATCTATATAGTTGATGAGTCGTTAATACTATAATGTCTCCTTCCTTATCTTTTGTATGGCCTCCATATAGACAAATTACTTTATTATATTTAAAAATTTCTTTTAACCTATTACATAATTCAATTGCGACATCTCTTCTTGGCAATGCAAACGCGACTTTATCACCACAATTAATTGCATATTTAATTATTTGTAAACATATTTCAGTCTTCCCTGATCCACACACCGCATAAACAAGACTATCAATTCCTTTCTTATAGTTTTCAACAAGCTTATCTGATAATATTTTCTGCTCTGAAGATAACTCATACTCTAAATGAATAGGTGCTTTCTTTGGATAAGACGGTTTATGTTCTACTTCTTCGCCTTTAAAAGAAATACACCTACGGCAATAATACTTTCCGTTGAGTATTCCAATTGAATGAATATCAGCGTTTCCACAGACTGGACATTTATAGTTTTCTATATTGCATTATCTCCTTTCTTTTGATTAAATAAAGCCATGGTCGTGGTCATCACAAATGTGATGCCGACTCATAGGAAACTGTGTAGCTCCATTAACGGGGCTTTTTATTTTTTTGCTTTTTATAATATGACTCATATGTCTGGTTAACGAAAATATTTATCGACATTAAGAATCTCCCTTATTTCTTTAATTTTGTTTTCTAGTAATTTCTTATTTATTAATTTTGTCTCGTATGTGCTGATTGCTATATTTGAATTGTTCTGTGCCACTGAATACTCAACAACTGTTTTATCTTTTGAAGTGCATAGAATAATTCCTACGCTTTGATTCTCGTTATTTTTCTTTTCTTGTCTATTTAATGCTTCTAAATAGAAGCTCATCTTCGAAATGTATTCCGGTTTAAATTCGCCTATTTTTAATTCAAACGCGACCAGACAAGAATATGTTCTATTGTAAAACAGCAGATCAATATAAAAGTCATGTATCCCAACTTGGATTCTGTATTCTTCTCCAATAAAGGAAAAATCATTACCAATTTCTAAAATGAAGTCCTTTAAATTTGAGACTATGGACTTTCTTAAATCTTTTTCAGAATATGTTTTTGGTAAATCTAAAAACTCCAATGAATAATTGTCTAAGATTTTCGATTTTGGAATATCATCCTCGTCTACAGCAGGTGTCAAGCTTTCTAATGCTTTGCCATTTGACAATAAATATCTTTCATAATACCCGCTAGAAATTTGTCTATTTAATTCTCTTGATGAATAATTGTGTTTAATACAAAGTCTTAAATAAAATTCTTTTTCTTCAATTGTTTTTGTACTGGATAATATGACAACATTATTAGTCCAACTAATTTGTGTCAGCAGTGATGACACAATTACATTGTGTCCATATGTTTCATAAAACTGTACCATCCTGTATAGTCCTCTTTTATCGAAACCCCTTAAATTAGGGTATAATTCCATAATTTTTCTAGATATGTTTTCAACTGTTTTTGAACCCCATTTTTCTGATTTAATTTTTGTTGATAAATATTTCCCAATTTCAAAATACATCGATACTAATTCTTCATTAATTTTTCGATATGTCTTATCTTTATGTGACTGGATGATTGTTATAATTTCATTTAATTCTTTTTCCATAAATATTTTTTCCTTTCCGCTATGTATTACGTGTCTTTCGGAATCCACACACCGCATAGACAAGACTATCTATTCCCTTTTTATAGTTTTCTACTAACTTATTAGATAATTCTTTTTGTTCAATTGATTTTGTACTCGATAAAATTAGAATATTATTGTTCCAACCAATTTGTCTCGACAGTGTTGAGACAAATATATTGTCTCTATATTCTTCATAAAACTGTACAGTCCTATATAATCATGCTCTGTTAAAACCTTTTAAATTTGGATATGCTTTATCTCTATCCGATTGAATGATTGCTATGAGTTCATTTATTCCGTTATCCATAAATATTTTTTCCTTTCCGCAATATTTTTCGTGTCTTTGGTAAACCGCATACCGCATATACCAAACTGTCTATTCTTTTCTTATAATTCTTTTAGGATTTTTTAATTGTTTTCATTTAAAACCCTTCATTATATAAAGAGTGATTTTTTTCGATTTTTTTGAAAAAAAATATTTTTTCTTTGCGCAACCAACAAAAAAAGGCCTTTAGGCCTTTCACTATAATAAATTTTTCTAGCAGCACACCAAAT
>DDQE01000034.1:31376-31512 GCA_002342545.1 Caryophanales bacterium UBA2450 | reverse complement strand
TATATGTCACGATAATGCCTAAGGCGCCACTTGCAAAACCAGTAATTAAGTTTTCAGCAATAAATAGACGTGAAACGTCTTTCTTACGTCCACCAAGAGATCTAATAACACCAATCTCTTTAACACGCTCCATAAC
>DDQE01000034.1:29158-31337 GCA_002342545.1 Caryophanales bacterium UBA2450 | reverse complement strand
GAGATATAGGTAATAACCGCAATCATGAAGCAAGAAACAACTAAGGATAAGGAAGTAAAGGCCACTAAAGCAATACTAACAGTAGTAACTAAAGTTGAGATAATTGCTACAATTGCACTAATAGTGTCTGTATACGTAATTTCTTTTTCAGCGGTTTTATTCCAATCTTTGATGTAGTTAGTTACTAAATCTTTTTTCGCAAAATCCTTTGGATAAATCGAAATTGATTGAGGAACATTTCTTATTTCGTGGCCTGTAATAATAGAAGAATCATCAGGATCAGTAATATCCACTATTTTTAATCCTGCTAAAGCACGGAAATGTAATTTATCAGTCTTTAGATTATCTTGGCCCATATTTAAGAAAGAAGCAAAAATAGATGACATTGTCGATGATTGGTCGCCGTTAAGACATCCAGCATAGCCTTTTTTCACCACTGGATTATCTTCATCGGTATAATCATCATATTCAAATTCGACATAAGCATTGAATTGAGATTCAATGTATCTTTTCTCCATAATATGTTCTTCAAAATCAGCGTAAATAGAGCTTGCTCTAGAGTCAATTTTATAAGTTTCGGTAAAGGCCTTGGTGAAATATACACCACGTCTTAATGAACCAAATCTAGTTGTTGATTTTGGTTTTAAAATACCAACAACTTTCATTGGTCTAATTTTTCCTTCATATTTACTATCAGTAGGATCAATTACTGCGTTATAAGAATAATCTGGAGTTAATGGTTCAATTTCAGTAATACCAGGATTTGTGCCACTAGGTTGTAAATTAGTAACATAAGGTCCCATTAAGCCACTAATGCTTCCATTAATTGTGTTAAAGACAACTGTTCTATCTTTTGGAGAACTTGGATTAGAAGAAGTGATATTCATTAAATGAATAATACTGGCAAGTTCAGGATGTGCCATGATAAAAGCAACGATTTCTTGCATAGATGTCTTTGTTCTTAATTCGCTAATTAATTCAAGAGTGTCACGATCGATACTATCAACGTAAATATATGACCATTGTCCGTCTAATTCACTATGAGTTGGGTCGCCTCTTTGAGCTTCACTCATTCTAGTAGCGACAACTGTATGCATTTTTGCACCTGCAGAAGTAATTTCAAAGGATTTACCACTTAAAGAATCATTTTCAGGATTGTAATCAAGAGATAAATAATAATCTCCTCCACTAGCAAGTTCACCTTTAAGTTCCATGGTGATTTGTTTATGAGACACTAAAGTAGAACCTTCGCTATAAAGCTGTTCGTGTGGTAGATAATAAAATTCATGTCCTAAAATCTCATTAATATCAAAAGCAACGTTATATGGATATTTATCAATAATTCCTTGTTTCTTTTCTTCATATTCTTCAGGAGTCATATGAGGTTCTTGTTTTTCATATTGAAGTTTTAATTCATTTAATTTAATTGCTNNTTTCTTGAGGATAATAACCAAGTTGAGCAAACACTAAATCAGTTAAAGTTTGGTCTTTATCAACAACTAATAAGATTTCATCATCCTTAGTTGGATATCTTGAATTACCTATCAAATCATATTGAGTGCTTAAATATGGCTCTTCAGCAGGAAGTTGTTTCATAAAGTTTGTAAACAAATCCACAAATTGAGCGTATTCATTAAAGCCCTTAACAGTCATTAATGTTTTAATATATTGCTGAGTTAATCCGTTAATAGAAATAATTTCTTTATCAGCCTCATCACTCTTTTTAAAAGCAGTAAAGATGTTGTTGGTTGGGTCGATAGAATAATTCATGCTCATCGCAGAATAATAATCTTTTGGCATTTTATTCATATATTCCACAAATTCAGTAGTGATATCATTGGTCTTAACATTAGTTAAATCNNAAATAACTAATCATAGAGTCCATACCAACTTGTGTAGTAATATCAAATTTCGCTAAATTCTCTTTTTCCTGATTCATTAATCCAGTAACAAGGGAATTTAAATCAACACTTTCTTCTGCAATTTGAATTGGATAAGAAGAAAGTAAGTCATTTTGCATCTCATCGATAAAGTTATTAACTCCATGAGATACCGCCAAAACAGTGGAAACACCAATAATACCAATAGAGCCAGCAATAGCCACTAAGATTGTTCTTTTTAATTTACTATGTAAATTAGATAAAGATAAGGCAAAAGCAGTGAAAAATCCCATAGAGGA
>DDQE01000034.1:28799-29005 GCA_002342545.1 Caryophanales bacterium UBA2450 | reverse complement strand
GTAACCATAATCACTAAGTGATTTTTAGCGATATCTTTCATAATATCCATAACCTGGACAGAAGTTTCACTATCAAGAGCACCAGTTGGTTCGTCCGCTAAAACGATTTCTGGATTATTAACTAACGCTCTAGCAATAGAGACACGTTGCATTTGTCCGCCAGAAAGTTGATTTGGTTTCTTCTTATATAAACCTTTTAAGCCAAC
>DDQE01000034.1:0-28687 GCA_002342545.1 Caryophanales bacterium UBA2450 | reverse complement strand
TCGGATTCAGTAAAGTTTTTAGTGCTTTTACCTTTAATGACTAAGTCGCCTTCGTCATAATGGTCTAAGCCACCAGTAATATTTAAAAGTGTGGTTTTTCCACATCCAGAAGGACCAAGGATAGCGACAAATTCATGGCTGCGGAAATTTAAAGAAATTCCTTTTAAAGCATGAACAGGTTCTTGATCTTTTAATTTATAGTCCTTTTTAATTGTAATTAACTCTAACATAAAAAGCCCCCATCATTATTGGAGAAATTATATCATTAATTTATCCAAAAAATTAAGGACTTATTTATTTTTTATAGAATTAACAATAGAGGGTAAATTAGCTTTTAAATATGGAGATTCCTCAATTATTCTCTTATTTATATTAAAATATAAATAGGTATAAACAACCGCTAAAGCAAGAGAAACAAAAGCAGGAAGTAAAAATCCTAAAGCATTTGATACTAAATCAAAGGCGTCTTTTTTAAACGCCATAAAAATGACGAATAAAGAAAGAAGTAAAAATGCAATACCTACGAATAGAATTACAGGTAAAAATGAAGGCCCCTTACGATATAATTTCTTTTCTAGATGTCTAATTGCAGAATAATGCTTATCAGTTTCATCGATTTCGTAAGTAACAATTACCTTGTATCCTTTTTCTTCTAATGATATTTCTTTATAGCCAAGAAGTTCATAAACTTCTTTTCTTTCTCGATATTCTGGTAAGGTTAATTTCTTTTTTACTCTAATCATAATTGCTAACCATTTTATTGCTTATTCTCATCTTTTTCAACATGGATATATTCTATATATTCATATTGAGAGATGCTATCAGCACATTTTTTCATCGCTTCTAAAGTAGCGTTATATAAATACTCTTTATTATCACTAGTGGATTTATTTGGATCAGGGAAAATAGGCTCTAAAATATATAAAGTTTGTTTTGGCTTTTTGCAAAATTTAGTTTTTCTCCAAGTAGTCACAACTGGAAGTACAGGGGCTTCTAATTTTGCAGGATAATTAAACGAACCTCCGTGGAAGTTTCTGATTTTCGTGTAATAAGGCCAAATATGGGCTTCAGGATAAATGAGAATATATTGTTTTTTCTCTAAATAGAATTTAAAGGAATCCACTAAAGAGACCATATTCCTTAAATCACCAGGTAAAGGTAAAGGTAGATATCCTAATGCTCTTGTTAAGTTTCTTACTATTGGCATTGTTAAAGTATCAGGATAGCCTAAAATATTCACTCTTCTTCTAAAGAAGAATACATAAGCTTGGAATTTAAAAACATCACTAATAGCAACATGGTTAGACATAATAAATGCACCCTTGCCGTTAAGCTTTTTAAGATTCTTCTTTCCTTTAACTTTTATTCCTTTGCAAAGGCAATAAAACCCTAAAACTGGTTTAGCGACCCCGTGATAAAAAATTGCCGAAATAAAATTATTAAAGAAATTTGTTCTTTTATATTTATAACCCTCTGGAACACTTGGACGCTTTAAACCGACTTCGTTGAAGTCGTCCTTATTTTCATCTTTCCAATAGATGACTTTAGTTTTTTTCCAATCTTTCTTACTTGCCATTTAAAATCTCTTTATTGTCTACTTTGCCAGAATGATCGATTCTCACCCAACTATTTCTTTTTTTAGGGTGGAAAATAATATCAATAAACGCTGCTAAGAAGTCATAGAAATAGAACATATATGTCAAAATGCAGCAGATTTGATTTTTAAGTGATAATTTTAAATATTTACGATTACGTATAATTGATAACATTGAAGCTAAAACAAAGCACATATATAAAACTAAGAATTGGAATCCGACTATAGCAAAGATAATTCCTGTTTGATAGGCTTGTCCGTGCAATGCACTAAGTACACCAAAGGTGATTCCAGCAGCGATTATTAAAAAGCTCACAACATTAAAGACGACAAAAGGAATGATTCCGATTTTAAATTCTCTAGTCATCATTCTCTGAAGTCGCTTAGAATGATAATCCTTTTGAGTACCAGCTTTTCTTAAAAATTTGCGAGGAGCTAAATATCCCGCTAACCAACGAACATGTTGATTATGAACAGTTTTCATATCGCTAGCCTGTTCGTCATAAAAACAAACCGCTGGATAATAACACATATAAATATCGTGATAATAACAATAGCTTGTTAACTGGATATCTTCAGTCATGCCGGTAAAGATCCAACCTCCAGCATCTCTAATAATGGAATCATCAACAAAATAGCCTGTTCCCATTAAAGTTGCCTTATGGAAAAGAATGCTTCTTCCATAGGAAGTAATTTGATTCATATAGGAGAACATACAAGCACAGTTAGCGGTCACCCAGTTAGTGTCTGCATTAGTAAAGCTACGATAACCTAAGCCAACTTCCACTCCTGTTTGTCTTAAATCATTCATTGCTTCAATATAGTTAGGTTCTAAGATATTATCCGCATCAAAGATTAAATAAGAATCATAGTTCCTATTTTCTCTCCACATCCAATTAATACATTCTTGTAAGGCAAAGCCTTTAGTGTGTCTATCATTAGTGAGCTGATCTCTAACGAACCATTGATATCCATGTTTTTTAACAATCTCAATAGTGGGATCATCAAAGCTTTCAACAATAAAAAACGCCTCAAAATATTCTCGAGGGTATGTTTGTTTATCTAAAGAATTCATAATGTTTTCAATAACATTAGATTCATTTCTAGCTGCGACTAAAACCGCAAATTTTGTCTTTTTATCACTATGAGGAACTGTTTGTACTGGTCTAGCAGAGACACTCCAATAGATTAAGTAATAGATAGATAAAAGCATCAATAGAACAATTGACACTCCACTTATCGCAATTAAGATAATATAGACTAAATCGTAATCAATATTCATAATTGGCCCCAAAGCCGTTTATTATTGTAGCATATTATCAAGTTCGCGCGTATATAAAGAAATAAGAATTACTCGAAATCTTATAAAAATATTCCTCTCATAAAAAGAGAATTAGAAAAAATAAATAAACTGATTTAATATTATTAAAAGATAAAGTTTGACCTTCTCTCTTAATTAGATAACAATATAAATATGAAATCATTAAACGAAATCGTTGGTGAAAACCTTACCTTCTTACGTAAAAAAGCCGGATTTACCCAATTAGAATTTGGGGAGAAATTCTCTTATAGTGATAAAACCGTCTCTAAATGGGAAAATGGATCAGTATTACCTTCTGTAGATGTTTTAAAACAAATCGCAGACTTTTATGGGGTGTCCACTGATTACATATTAAGTGAACATAATAATGAAAAAGAATTTAAATCTATTATTAAACAGACACCAAACTTTAATAAAAAGACTTTAATTGTTTGTTTAATTATCACCATTATTTTCACTATCGGTATGACAATCTATTTAGCAAGTATTTGGAATATGAAAACCTCTGATCCAAATATCAATAGATATTGGACAGTATTCTTGTGGTGTGTTCCTGTATCTGCACTTGTTATATCTTTTGCAGCAAAAAGAGTATTTAAATATCCTAAATCTGTTTTAATATTTAGATCGATATTCATTTGGACCGTATTAGCCTCAGCCTATGTAACGTTCCTATATTCAGGAAATTATTGGTACTTATTCTTTATTGGGGTGCCACTTCAAATTGTGGTTCTACTGATTTATAACTTAAACAAGTAAAAGATAAGACCCATTGGGTCTTTTTTATTGATGAGTGGCAAAAATAAAAGCCTGATTTTCATCAAGCTTTGTAATCTCGTGGTGGCCTAGGACGGGATTGAACCGCCGACACGAGGATTTTCAGTCCTCTGCTCTACCAACTGAGCTACCAGGCCGACTCCTCAAGATGTTTTTTTGGCGGACCAGACGGGAATCGAACCCGCGATCTTCTCCGTGACAGGGAGACATGTTAACCGCTACACCACTGGTCCAACGCTAATATATTATCTTAAAAGAGAATGTATAAATCAAGTTATTTCTAATAAATTTTCTAAAAATTAATCAAATCATCAATAACAGTTTTTGCAATAAGTATTCCCATACTTGCCGGAACAAAGATTGCGCTAGCAGGAGAATGCCTTCCATATTCATTTTCATCAACCACAATATTAATAGGGCTTTCAGAAGAATAAACAACTTTTACATCTTTGATATTACGTTTTCTTAATTCTCTTCTTATTACCTTAGCAAGTGGGTCATATTCTGTTTTAGAAATATCACTAACTTTTAATTTTGTGGGATCTAATTTATTTCCTGCTCCTAAAGCAGATATAACAGGAACATTAGCTTCTTTTGACCTACAGATAATCGATAATTTTGCAGATACTGTATCAACACAGTCAATCACATAATCGTATTTAGATAAATCAAATTCCATTTCGTTTTCTGGCAAATAGAATTTTTGAATCGCGGTAATTTGAGCGTTGGGATTTATTGAAATCGCTCGCTCCTTCATGATTTCTACTTTGCTTTTCCCAAGTGAATCACTAGTAGCGATTATTTGTCGATTAATATTAGATTCTTCCACTACATCGTTATCAACAATAGTGATATCTTCTAACCCACTTCTAACAAGTGATTCTATAACAAATCCACCAACTCCACCTACACCAAAAACAATAACTTTCTTGCTTTTAAGTTTATCTAAATTCTCTTTTCCAATTAGAGCCTCTAATCGAGAAAACTTTTTATCCATATTAAACAGTTAAATCGCCTTCTTTTATCCAGCCTAATTTTCTAAATAATAAGTCAATAAAGTAGACTAAAACTCCTGGAAGAATAATGGTTAAACCAAATATTCCTACCCAAACTTGCCAATTATCCACACCCATGGAGTCGATAAGTCCGATTTGACCAACAAGTCCTGCTGTACCCATACCAGCACTAGCGCCCATGCATTCTAATCGTAACCAACAAGTTGAGATTGGACCTAATATAGCGCTAGCAATAATAGTAGGTAACCAAATAACAGGTTTTTTAAGAATATTCTTAAATTGAAGCATTGAGGTACCAATACCAATTGAAATAACAGTGCCAACATTATTATCTTTTCTAGATTGAACAGCAAAGCCAATCATTTGTGTAGAACAGCCAACTACCGCTGCCCCACTAGCGATTAATAAACCGGGGATAATATTTGGATCAGTATCTGGTTTAATAACAAAGATCATTGCCGCAATTGCTGCGCTACTAATAGGAGCGGTAAGAGCCATACCCATAAGTATAGCCACCACCATTCCAGCAACAAATGGAACAGCTTTGGTACTTGTACCAACTAACCACTGTACAGCATAAGTCACACTAATAGCAGGATATCTAATTCCTAAAGATAATAAAGTTCCAGCGGCTACTCCAAAAAGCGGAATAATAATAATATCAACAGGCGTTTTCTTTCTAATGACATATTTCATTGCTAAAGCAACACCAATACAAACTAAATAAATTGTTAAAGGGTCACCAACTTGGAATTTAAAGGCTAAGTGATCAATACTTCCTGGACTTGTGATAAACGAAGTTCCTAAAGAAGTACAGGCCGCTATCTCTCCTACTGCCGCTAATACAATAGTTTTTAAAGCGTCAAATTTTAAGGCTAAAGCAATACCAACCCCAATTCCAGCCCCGGTCATATATTGTAAGATAGTAGCAATACCAAGCCAGTTACCACTTTCTGTGGTGTGTCCATTAAACATATGGAACATAAAAGCGCAGAACTTACTTGTTTGTTCTCCATAGCCAAATAACTTACCAATCGTCGCAAATATTGTTCCTACGATTAAAGTAGCAAATAATCCATAGGCCATCCCATTAAGGGTTTTCATCAAGAAACTAAGTACAGGTTTTTCTTTCTTTTCTTCCATATAAGTTAATTATTATATAAATAATTTAATTATTTACAAGTTCCTTTATTCTTCAGTGGATAATAGTCCACTCTTTTGGAGTGATCAAAAATACTTGGATAAATATTATTTTCTATTCCCGCTAATTCACAGACTTTTTTATGAACTCTACTAGTTAAATCTAATTCCCTTTCGTTTTTATCAATGATGTTATTATTAGGGAAAATAGGATCTCCAACATTGATAGTAATTGTAGCGATTTGTTTTAAAATCTTTTTTCTAAACCATGATGGCTTTCTATATGAATAAGCAATAGGGATAATTGGTTTATTAAATTGAATAGCAAAGAAACTACTTCCTCTTTTAAATGGTCTAATTGGTGCGTAATATTCCCACATACTCCCTTCAGGATAAATATGTAACCATCCGTGATCTACATTAACTAATTTATCAATCGCAGAATAATATTTCATCGTCGCTTTTAAATTATTTTCTGGTATTGGTATCCCACCTACTAATTTCATCACCCCACCAGAAGGGCCGTTAATGTTTGGAGCCCACACTAAAACATTTGGTCGAATGTGGTTAATTGTTCGCATTAAAAATATATAGTCCCAAAAGGCAATATGATTAGAAACACTAATCACTCCATTTTTTATAATATCTTTATGGTTTTTAAGATTCTTTTTCCCTTTTACTTTTAACCCGTACCAGATTTTAGCAACTGGAAAAACAATAACGTTTAATAAAAAGCGAACCCAAAACCTTTTAAATCTAAAAGATTTACTATTATCAATATATGGATAATTTTCATCAACTATATGATGGGTTTTTTCAATTACATTAATATAATGTTCATCAGTAAATTCTGGATATGGATATTTAGTGGTTTGAGGATCAAAATACATATAACAATTATTATACATAATAATCTTTGTGGGTATAATATTATTATAGATATGGATATAGAAATTTCTAGGCTACAGCATTTAATAGATACTTCTAAAAATATTGTCTTTTTTGGTGGAGCAGGTGTATCCACTGAAAGTGGGATTAAAGATTTTAGAAGTAAAGACGGGTTATATCAACTACACTCTAAATATGGTCGACCATATGAAGAGATGCTCTCACACACATATTTTATGAATCATACAGATACTTTTTATCAATTCTATAAAGAATTTATGATTAATAAATCTGCTAAACCTAATGCTGCTCATAAATTTTTAGCAAATCTAGAAAAGAAAAAGAATCTAGTTGTTATAACTCAAAATATTGATGGTCTACATCAATTAGCGGGCTCAAAAAACGTTTTAGAATTGCACGGCTCCATCCACCGCAATATTTGTATGGATTGTGGAGAGAAATTTGATTTATCAATTGTAGAGAACTCTATAGGAGTTCCTAAATGCCCTAAGTGTGGAGGAATAATTAAACCTGAAGTCGTTTTATATGAAGAACCGCTAGATCAATTTGTTTTAGAAGCTAGTGTAAACGCTTTAGAGCACGCTGATTTATTAATTGTTGCTGGTACTTCTTTAAGTGTTTATCCTGCTAGTGGATTAATTAGATATTATGGCGGCACCAATATTGTGGTTATCAACAAAGACAAATTAGATATCCATTTTGGTAATGTATTAGAAATCAATAAACCTGTTGGAGAAGTATTCTCGCAACTTTATCTATAAAAGTTTTGAATTAGATAGGTAAATTATATAGAATAACTATTAGTTAACAAGGAGATTATTAATTATGGCATGTTTTGTTGTAAGTGCAGCCGCTGGAGTTGGTGTTGCTATTGCTCGTCACGCTGTTAAACATTCAGAAAAGAAAAAAGCTAATGCAGGAATCGCACCTAAAATTGAAAAATTTGGAAGCGACACTAAATGGAGCAAAAAATTAGCCTATTTAGAATTAATGTTATTTGCTGGAAGTTTTATTTTAGCAATTGAACATATCATTCACGGGGAAATTGTTCCTTTCCCACCATTCTTTACCGCTATTAGTGAAGGTGGAGAAATTGAAATGCTTAAAGAAATGGGCACCATAGGTGTAGCTATGCTTGGCATTTTAGTTGCAGTTTGGGGTATTGGAGTTCTTGTTAGCGACTATATCAAATTTAAAAGAAGAAAGGCTCTTCCTGAAGCCAAAAAAGAAGGAGCGAAATAATGTATTTTTTAACTGCTTTAGGTTTAACATTAATCGCTGCAGTATTGTGGTTCTTCTTTAGAGACAGAAAAGCATTACACTTAGATGTTCTTACTATTATCTATGGTGCTAGTGCCTTAATGTGGTTAATCGACTGCATTGCTAGTTCTATTAAAGGAGAAGGATTCTTAAGCTTCGAGGCTAAAGATGGCTGGATATCCTTAGCTACAGTAGGAGCAGGATTGTTCCTCTGGTTAATTATTAGCTTCGTCCTAAATAATTTGAAAAAAGAAGTTAAAGAATAACAAATAATACAAAAACATATTAACCGCTTAAATTATAAGCGGTTTTATTTTGCTTAACTCAACAAATTATTTTAAAATAATTATGTTCGTTATATGCAGACTTGAAACGCGCCACAAGACCGAAGCACGAAATACTGCTAGAGTAGGTATAAACTTGGCTTAAAACGGATAGAGGACACCCATATATTGAATTACTAGTATGTGTGTTAGGTACTAGTAATGTGGAAAGTATCGCCCAGTAGTGATATGAGTTTATAGGATAAATGGCGACAGGTTATTGACACGGTCCTATAAGCAAGAAGATCATCACGCTCCACACAGATTATTTATCTGAGCATGTGGCCATCCAACTGAATCAGTGATGTAACACCAGTAGTTGAGACTAATAGGGATATTAGTTGTTGATTACATTAATGGTGTTTTTATCATGAGAAACGGATGGCTTTTATTTATCTTCTAAAAACACCATCGCTAACTATAGGAGGTAAAAAATAATGAAAGATGTTAGTGAAAAAGTTCTATCCATCTATGATGAAGAATATCAAAACTGGATAGTTGATTTAAAAAAGAGATATAAGCAATCTCAGATCAAAGCCGCTATAAAAGTCAATAGCGAACTCATTCATTTTTATTGGTCATTAGGAAGAGACATAGTAAAAATGAAAAGTGAATCTAGATGGGGGAGCAAGTTTTATGAATCCTTGTCTAAAGACTTAAGAAATGCATTCCCAGATGCGACAGGATTTTCTAGAACAAACATAATTTATATGAAGCAATTCTATGAATTGTTCCCAGAAAACGAAATCAGTCAACAACTTGTTGACCAATTATTCTTCATTCCTTGGGGGCATATAACATTAATTGTATCTAAGGTCAACAAAAGCACAAATAAGGCTGCGTTTTACATCCGAAAAACAATAGAGAATAATTGGTCTAGATCTGTTTTATCTTGCTTTTTAGACACAAACTTATACGAAAGGAGTCAAGATAAATTGACTAATATCAAAACAACTCTTCCGGAAGAAAACAGCGATTTAGCAAATGAGATAATCAAAGATCCTTATAATTTCAATTTTTTAGCTATGGATGATAGATATACAGAGAAAGAATTAAAAGATGCGCTGATTAACAACATTCAAAAATT
Organism: Caryophanales bacterium UBA2450; assembly: GCA_002342545.1. Lineage (GTDB taxonomy): Bacteria > Bacillota_I > Bacilli_A > RFN20 > CAG-826 > UBA2450. Next base: position 19,260 of record DDQE01000034.1, on the reverse strand, counting down.
CTTGTTAGAACTTGGGACAGGTTTTGCGTTTATCGGAAGAGAATATCGACTTCAAGTTGGCCAAACAGAGCAATTTTTAGATATGCTATTTTATAACACTCAAGCACATGCCTACGTTGTATTAGAAGTTAAAACCACTACTTTTAAGCCAGAATTTGTTGGTCAATTAGGAACATATGTAGTCGCTGTCGATCATATCTTAAAAACTGAAAGAGATGAAAAAACTATTGGAATTCTTGTATGCAAAGATAAGGATAATGTTTTAGCAAGGTATTCTCTAGATTCTTCCTCTCAACCACTTGGGGTGTCATCTTTTGAATTATCTAAACTCATTCCAGAAAACTTCAAAAGCAGTCTTCCAACTGTAGAAGAAATAGAAAATGAGCTAAAGCTCAAGTAAACATGCAGCAAGTTGCTGCGCAATTCCGAACCAATTTGTTTAGCAATTATGTTACAAGTTGTCGCATAATATGTATTATGTACGAGTTATTATTAAAACAAATCGAATCCATTATTGATAAAGATATTCCGCTCGTTAGTAATCTCGCTAATGTCGCTTCTATTTTATTTACGATGGAAGATATAAATTGGGCAGGATTTTATCTTCTAGATAAAGATAGACTAATCTTAGGACCATTTCAAGGTGAAGTGGCGTGCACTATTATCCCGCTAGACAAAGGGGTGTGTGGAGCGGCTGCTAGTAAAAAAGAAACCATCATTGTGGATGATGTTAATACATTTAAAGGACATATTGCTTGTTCTAGCAAATCTAAAAGCGAAATTGTGGTTCCAATTTTAAAAGATAATCAACTAATAGGAGTCATTGATGTTGACTCACCTATCTACTCTAGATTTTCAAATTTAGAAAAAGAATTTTTAGAAGCTGTAAGTATTTTATTAGCGACTTTATAGTTAAAATATTATTCGACAATATCTAAATAATTACATGGGAAATATTTTTATATTTAAAAATAGTTATTGTTGTATAATACATATATTAAAGTTGAGGACATCTTATGAAGGAAGCAATTTTACAAATTAAAGATTTAAAGAAATATTATGGAAGCGGAGACTCTCAAGTAAAAGCACTTGATGGAGTGACTTTTGATGTCTATAAAGGTGAAATGCTTGTCCTTCTTGGTAATTCTGGATGCGGAAAATCAACTTTATTAAATATTATCGGAGGAATGGACTCTCCTACTTCAGGTCAAGTAATGTTAGGTGATACTGATATTACTAAATATAAAGACCGAGAATTAACTTCTTTCCGTAAAGAAAAAATTGGATTTATTTTCCAATTCTATAATTTATTGCCTGATTTAACAGCTTTAGAAAATGTCCGTTTGTCAATTAAAGGCAAAGATAAAGATCATTTAGCAGAAAAAACTTTAGAGCTAGTGGGTTTAGGTGAAGATAGAATGCACCACTACCCATCTCAACTTTCTGGAGGAGAACAACAGCGAGTGTCTATTGCTCGTGCTTTAGTAAAAAAAGCTGACATTATCCTTTGTGATGAACCTACTGGTGCGCTTGATGATAAAACCGGCCGACTAATTCTACAATTACTTCAAGATATTGTTAGAAAAGAAGGCCAAACTATGGTAATAGTGACTCACACTACTCCAATTGCCTCTATGGCCAACCGTGTCATTACTTTAAAAAACGGTAAAATCCAAAAAGAAAAAGTTAATGAGCATCCAATAGACGCTAAAGATATTGAATGGTAAAAAGATGAAACTAGCAAAAACATTTCTACTTCCATATTTAAAAAGATTCTGGCTGATGCTACTTAGTGTGGTGTTCGTTGGAGCTTTTGGAAGTGGAATCCTTATAGGATTAAGAGATTCATATTTATCACTAGAAACTAACATTTGGAATTTAGTTAATGAATGTGGTTATCCAGATTTTTACTTACGAACTGTTCCTGAAATTGCAACGTCTGATATTCCTTCAATTCCAGATAGTTATCTAAGAGAAAAGCTTGATATTAACAAAATAGAATATCGTGCATCTTATAACACTACTTTTACCTTTAACGGCGAGTCTTATTCTTGCCGAGTGATTTCTTATGACCATCATGGATTATTAAAACACCACTTAATTGATGGCAAATTCTCTTATAGTGGATTAAGAATGGAGTATTATTTCTCTAACGCCAATCATGTTGGAGTTAATAATAACATCACCATTAGAATGCACAATGGAAGTGATGTCACTTTAAAAGTTGAATCAACTTTTGTCTCTGCAGAAACATCCGTGGTTAAGGCTGATCCATATTCTATTAGTTCTTCTCGAGATTTTGCCTATTTATATTTACCAAAAGATGTATTTGATACTCATGTAAAAGATAATAAGCCATTCTTTAACGAGATATTGGTTGATTATGTCGATGGAAAAGAAAAAACTACCGATGAGTTATTTGACCGCTTAATTGAAATTGCTAAAGAGTCAGGAACAGAAATTACCGAAGAACAAGTTAGAGAGCTTAAGGCTAATATCGCTTATGTAACTACATATAATGAATCAGAAGTCATTACCCAATATAGAAATGCCTTAAGGGCAATTAATATGATTTCTTTAGCGGTTCCTATGGCTTTCTTTTTGGTAGTTTTAATTGTGACTTCATTATTCTTGTTCCAAATTGTTAGACAATGTCGAAAAGATATCGGCATTATGCGAGCCTTAGGCGAAAAGAAAAGAAGCATCACTCTCATATATGTTTCATTAGCGTTAGCGATTGCTATAATATCCTGGATAATTGGAGTAGGAGTAGGAGTAGGAGTAACCGCTATTGCTAATTATGCATACGGCACAGCGATGAAGCTATATCCTTTATCTTTAGATATTAACCCTGGATTAGTCTTTATTGCTTTAGGAGCAATGGTTTTTGTGTGCGTTACCACTTCTTTACTTGCTTCTTTATCTATTTCTAAGATTAAACCAGTAGAAGCTATGAAGGCTCTACCACCAATGAATAATAAAACTCCATATCTAGTGAGAACAGTCTTTAAAAACGCTCCTATAACTTTAAAGTTATCCATTTCCCAAACTTTAAGAAATTTAAGAAGATATATTCTTTCTGGTATCTGCTTACTTGCTAGTGGAATGATGGTGTTTTTTGCTATCTCTTTACAGTTAGCGAAAACCACGATGATTGATCAGCTATATAAGACTAGACTAAATTATGATGTGCAAGTTTATTTTGATGTCGCTGCTAGTGATGACTTAGAAAGCTATTTTGATAATGACGATAATATTAAAGCCAAAACCTTAATTAAATATATTCCTTCTGAAGTCACCTTTGGTGAAAATGAAGAGGTGATATTAATTAACGGAGTTAAATCTAACCAAGATTTAGTTCGTGTCGTTAGTGATTATGATGAAGTAATGAGCATTCCTAGTGAAGGAATTATCTTATCTAATTATCACGCAGGCTTATTAGGGTGCAAAGTTGGCGATATTATTGATATCAACGGAGTTGATACTGAAGTTAAAGGAATTTCTAAACAGTTCCTTTATCAAGTTAGTTATATGAGTTATGACTCTGCTAGTAGCAGCTCAGAAAGAGCGTCTTTACTCGCCCAAGTTAAAGATGTAAATGCTTTCTTTGAAAAATATAAAGATTATGAACCAGTAACTTATATCTCATTTAATGAAGTAATTAAACAAGAATATAATGACCGATTAATGGCTTTCACATATTCTAGCTATATCTTAAACGCTGTTTCGATTATTCTAGGCTTTATGATTGTCTTTAATATGATGCAAACCAACTTAAAAGAGCAAAAGAGAACCTTCGCCACTATTAGAACTTTAGGATATCAAAGAAAAGAAATCTCAATGTCAAATTTATTTATGAGCTTAGTGCAGTACGTTTTTGCAATGGCTTTAGCGATACCTTTAGGTATGATTCTGTCTAAATTATTACTCAACGGCATTTCTACACCAAGTCAAGTATTCCCATTCCCTAGATCAGTATTAATGTATTTATTAGCATTAGGCTTGGTTTTAGCTTTCTTATTAATCAGTCACTTTATTTCCATGAACAGCATGAAAAAATGGAATCTTCCAGAAGCTGTTAAAGAAAGAGAGTAAGAAAAAGCACGTTAGTAAACGTGCTATTTTTTACCAGTTTTACGAAGTAATTGAGCGGTTTGTCTCGCTAATTTTTTATCAATAAATAAGGAGACTTTTCTTAGACATATTTCTCTTAATTTCACTTCATCAAGCTTCCCGTTTGCAGTTGTTGGGAATTTTTTCATATAAATAATGTGCGAAGGAACTTTAATAGAAGGAAGAGTTTTACGTAATTCATTTAAATAAGTTTCTTCAACAAAGTGAGGAGGTTTTTTAGTGAGCGTTACCACCGCTAACATAAATTCTCCATCATCAATAGAAGGGAAGCCTAAGACTCTAGCCTTTGTAAATAAAGGGATTTTTAATAATTCTTCTTCTATTTCTTTAGGAGAAATATTTTCTCCTTTACGAATAATAATATCTTTAATGCGTCCGTTTAATACTAAGTAGCCATCTTCATCAATATAACCAAGATCACCAGTGTGTAAATAGCCATTTTCGTCAAATGGTTGTTTATCTTTATCGAATTTATAGTAGCCGTTAAATACATTATATCCTTTAATAAGGATTTCTCCTTTTTCATGATTAGAGATAATCTTTTTAGTATTTACATCCATAATGGCGATTTCTATATCTTCCATTGGAGTGCCGACTGTCGATCTTTGTTTTTCTCTAGGCGAATCAGGATAAACTAAAGAAATTAAAGGAGAACATTCAGTTTGGCCATATCCATTCATGAATTTTCCTTTGCCGTATTTCTTTTCTAAGAAGTTAAATTCTTGTTCTGAGGTAAATCCTCCTCCGACAATACAGTGTTTAACAAATCTCGCTCTATGCCACCACCAAAATGGGGCTCTAGCGAGTTTATCATAGATAAATGATACCGAAGCGTAATCTCCACATTTATTTTTTAAGAATTCTTTATATAACTGAACTGGATTAGATAAATCATTTAAATAGACTGTTCTTTGATACGCTAAATAAGCATTAATTACTAATAAACCAAAGCAGTGAAACGCTGGAAGTAGACACATAAATTTCTGAGGAAAAACTGGGTCTAACTTATATAAGTTATGATATATCGTATTAAGCATTCCAAATTGAGATAACATTGCCGCTTTTGGTTTCGAAGTTGTTCCAGTAGTAAAAATGATATAAGAAGTTCTTTTACTATCTATTTCTCTAGAGAAAGCATTTGGAACTTCAGGGATATTCTTATGCTTACTTAAAACATCTTTAAACTGTAAATCAGCTTGTAAAAGCGATAATTCATGGTCAAGGTCAATTCCTACTTCTTTTAATAATCTAGGGAATTCTCCTTTTTCTCTAGAGGCTGCTAAATAGCCTCCAGCAACTAAATATTTGCAGTCACTATTTTTTATTGCTTCTACTAATGGGTCGTGTCTAGACATATAATTTAGCAAAACTGCGACCGCCCCAACTTTTATAATCGCGTAGAATGCCACTACCCAGCTATAAGAGTTCATTCCAAGTAAAGCCACATGGTCATGAGGCTTAACACCTTTTTTAATTAATTTAGAAGCAAAATAATTAACGCTGTCATTTAATTCTTTAAAAGTATAAGAAACACCTTTAAAACTTAAAGCAGGAATATTTTGTTTATCTTCACTAACTTTATAAATATCTTCGAAAATATAATTATCAATTGGTCTTTGACTAGCAGGCATTAACTAGCTGCCTCCACTGGATGTTTTTTGTTTTTAATAATGGCAATTATCCAATCAACAAATAAGAAGATAACTACTAGCATCGCAATAGTCATAAAGACATATAAATATGGTTGGAATCCTCCAACTTTAGTTTGTTCTTGGAAAATAATTGTGTGAATAAATGATAAAAATAATGGATGTGCTAAATATACATAAGCAGAATGCCTACCATACCAATCAAAGACTGTAGATAAAACAGGTACCTTCATAATTAATCGGCTTAACTGATGAACGACAAACGTGCCTAAAAAGCCCATGATAAAGGACACAAAAGCATCAAATCCTTTGATATTACTATCAAACATTCCTCCTGGAAGAGAGCCAACCATCGTAGAACCATAAGAGAAATAACCAAATAAACCAATACCCACAACCACTAGTTCGGCGACTACTGTGTTGATGATTAAGAATATTAAATCTTTTTTAGATTCTGGTTTCTTATCTAAGAAATTAAATTGTTTTAAATAAGCCGCAAGTAACATCATTGCTAAAGCAACTGGATAGCACTGTACTGTATAAGGTAGATATACTCCCGCAAATTGGCCCATACAGAATGCTCCAATTAATAAAATGAAAATAATAGATAGTAATCTAGATGGCTTTTTAATCGCATAATCGACAATTAAAAAGAAGAATATAGAGCAAATATATAAAGCATATAAGAACCAAAGAATGCCAAGAGCCAAAGTCATATCAAAACTTAATAAACCATTACTAGGGAAGCCAATCATTTTGGATAATGGTTCAGACATCAAAGAATATAAAATACTATTTTTCATTTTTTCTATTTCAATCACCTGATCGCTAGAAGTAGGTAATTTAATAGCGAAAATAATCCCAATAGCTACAGCAAAAGTGATAACCATTGGAATTAAAAGTTGAAAAGTTCTTCTTTTGATATTTTGACCAACGCTTCTTTTTCCTGGAGTGTAGTTATATCCAGCATAGAAAAAGAACACCATCATTAAAAATGGGAATAAAGTTAATAAAATATTAAATTGCGACATGACTTCAGCGGGATTAGCCACTAAAAACATAGAAGCATGAAAGAAGACAACAGAGGTGATTAATAAGCACTTAACAATATTTTGGGCACTTGATTTAGTTTGAATTTTCATAATGATGTAAAAAATAATTAAATTTAGAATAAAGTTCTAAATGTTTCTAACAATACTTTAGCCACTTTAGCACCAAAAGACAATTTGAAATTGTTATCAATTTCTTGAGAGACTTTAAAGATATGTTGGAAGTCATTATAAATGTCTTTAATGCAATCATTTTTATAAAGTACCGCGCCACATTCAAAATGGTGAGTTAAGCTTCTAAAGTCCATATTGATAGTGCCCACAAATGCCATATCATCATCACTAACAAGCATCTTCGCATGGATAAATCCTGGAGTGTATTCATAAACTTTTACACCTGCTTTTCTTAACTCTTTATAAGAACTACGAGTTAAACAGAAGACAATCTTTTTATCTGGAATATGAGGAGTAATGACTCTCACATCCACTCCTCTCATCGCTGCATTTTTAAGAGCTTGAGTAAAGTGATGGTCAATAATTAAGTAAGGGGTTGAAATATAGAAATATTTCTTAGCTTGTCCCACAATATTAATGAAGTTTTCTTCTCCAATTTGTTCATAGTAGAGTGGTCTAGGACCATCTCCAAATGGACAAATAGTGCCAGGAGTATTAAATTTCTCTGGTTTTTTATTAAAATAAAAATCGAATTCAGGAATCTCTCTTTTAGCAATAATAAAGTCTGTAAAGAATAAAGCGGTTAAAGAATTAACAGCAGTCCCTCTCATTCTTAAACCAGTATCTTTCCAGTGGCCTAATCGATTATTTTCATTGATATATTCATCACCTAAATTGATACCGCCGGTAAATCCGATTAAGCCATCCACTACCATAATCTTACGGTGAGAACGGTTATTATAAACAGCAGAGACAATTGGGGTAAATGGATTAAATTTATGCGCGTCAATGCCTTCTTTTCTAAGTTTTTTATAATAGCCACTTTTTAGCATTGTCATTGTGCCTAAATCATCATAGACAAGATGGACTCTTACTCCTTCTTTGGCTTTTCTAGCTAAAATTTCGTGAATGGAATCCCACATATGACCTGGATCAACAATAAAATATTCCATCAAAATAAATTTCTTTGCGGACTCCAATGCTTCAAGCATATCTTTCCACATTAATTCGCCAACTGGATAATATTTCACTTCGTTATTTTGTTGAGGTCCTAAACCAGAATTCTCTTTTAAATAGCGATCAATTCCTTGTCTATCACCCATATATTCATAAGCTTTTTCAATATCCTTATCAATATTATTAACATAAGGGAGTAGTTCATCATACGCTTTAGCGTATATCTTTCTCATTTTTCTAGAAGTATTGACTCTAGAAAACATTAAATAGAATAAAACACCAAAAATTGGTAAGAATAAAATCAAAAATAACCATGGGATTTTATATTCTGGGTTTTGTCTACGATTAACGCAGATAAAGAAAACAATCACGCCAATCGCTACACTTACGATTTGGAACCAGATAAGGTATTCAATTAAATAAATGGCCACTAATACTATTGCAGCAACTTGGGCTAAAAGTAAAAGGACACTGATTAGCCATTTAGAAAATACAAGTCTCAAGATTTTCATAAGATTACCCCTAACTATTTTATTATTGTTAATTTTATCACCTTTAGCGCGCATAAGAAAAGACCGCTTTTATCCAAGCGGCCTTTGAGGTTATTTTTTGGAACAATAAGTTTTTCGGTATTCTTTTAATAATTGTTCTTTATTTTTATGAACCATCCCACATTCGCAAGTATGAATATGATGTTTCTTCTTATAAAGGTATCTTAAAAAGAGTCCTAAAAAGAAGATAAATATCGCAATTCCAACAATAATTTCAAGCCAAGGGGATGTATTCATATTTTATGCCCTCATAACTGGGTGAGATTTGTTATATCTGACGATTAAATAAATCGCAATAGCGGCTAATAAAGCTATACCCGCAAAGCTTGGAATAGCCCAAATATAACTTGTTCTATCAAACATGCTTAAGAATAAATAGATAACAGAAGAGGCAACGAAGCTAGCAACAATCCAGAATAATAATGTCCATCTAAATTTACCTTTTGGTAATTCTGCTTTCGCTGTTGCGCAGGCTGCAAAGCAAGGAATGGTTAACATATTAAAGGCGATAAAGGAAATACAGCCTTGCCAGGTTATACCAGTTGCGGCAATCATTGCATAAGCACTATCGACACCTTCTTCAACTTCGCCTAAGGCTTCAAGTTCAGCAACAATTGCTGGGTTAGTGGATACAACAATCGCTGCTAAAGCGGCAAAAGTAGAAATAACATTTTCTTTAGCAATTAATCCGGTAATAGCAGCAACCGCAAATACCCAGCCAAGAGAATTGAGTTGAGAACCAAAACCAAGTGGAGTAAAGATTGGTTGAATGAATTGACCAATACTTTGTAATATTGACCCTTCAAAGCTTCCAAGATATTGCCAGTTCCAACCGAAATTAGATAAGAACCAAATAACAATTGTAGAAGCTAAAATAATGGTAAATGCTTTCTTAACAAAGTGTTTAGTTTTATCCCATAAATGGATCATTAAACCTTTAAATTGTGGCCAGTGATATTCTGGCAATTCCATAATGAATGGAGCAGCTTCTCCTCGCATTGTAGTATGTCTCATGATTAAAGCACAGATAATAGCCGCCACAACACCAACAGCGTACATGCTATAAATAATGACATCAACATTACCTGCGTGAAATACTTGTAAAATACCACCTGCGATTGCAACTAAAATAGGAAGTTTAGCACCGCATGAGAAGAAAGGAATAACTCTAATAGTGGCAGTTCTTTCTTTATCATCGGCTAAAGTTCTGGTATTCACCATTGCTGGGACTGAGCAACCAAATCCCATAATCATTGGGATAAACGCTCTTCCTGATAAACCAAATTTACGGAATATTCTATCTAAAATAAAGGCGACACGAGCCATATATCCAGTATCTTCCATAATAGAGAAGAATAAGAATAAGACTAATATTTGTGGTAAGAAGCCCAAAATAGCAAATAGACCCGCTAATACACCATCATTCACAAATCCAACAAACCAGTGTCCGTCACCGAAAGCGTTAATCATGCCGCTACGGATAACACCCATACCAATTCCTGGTACATCATCTCCGATTAAAGCAGAGAACGACATATCAAAGAAATTGAATAAAATAACACCAGGGGAATTAATTCCACTATCTGTCCAAATTAATCCTTCGTAAATTGTCCCTTCAAAAGAAGGAGCAACCCCATTATTTTTAAATGCTGCACCTACGAAAAATAAATTTTCAGAGAATGTTAAATGGAAAACAAAGAACATAATGACCGCAAAAATGATTAAGCCAAACACTTTATGTGTTAAAACTTTATCAATTCGATCTGATTTAGATTCTTTATGTTTTTTATGTTTTTTGTCTTCGACAATTTCCACTTCTTTTCTTTTTACTACGTTATGGAAATTAGAAGAAATAAATTGATATCTACTATCAGCGATAACCGCTTCAAAGTCATTACCGAATGTTTCATCGTTAAATGTCTTCTTAAAAGCTTCCACCATCGGGATTAAATCAGGATGCATTTTGGTTTCTAATTCATCTTTTTCCACTAATTTAATCGCGTGGAAAAGTGGATTTTCAACTTTTTGGCCTTCAAAGGCAATACGAACATCGCCAATGAGATGTAATAAATCTTTATTAGAAATAATCGTTTTTCCTTCTCTAGGTTGGTTAGAAGCTTCTAATGCTCTAGACATTAATTCTTCTAAATTATCTTCTTTTAAAGCGGAAATAGAAACTACTGGAACACCTAATTTCTTTTCAATAGATTCAACATCAATTGAGTCACCGTTTTTAACAAGGACATCCATCATATTTAAAGCAACAATGACTGGAACATTAATTTCTAATAATTGGGTAGTTAAATATAGATTTCTTTCTAGATTAGTGGCGTCAATAATATTGATAACACAATCAGGATGTTCATCTAAGATATAGTTTCTTGAAACTACTTCTTCTGGAGTATATGGGGATAAAGAATAAATTCCTGGTAAATCGATAATGGAAATTGGTTCTTTAAGTTTTTTGTAAACTCCATCTTTCTTTTCAACAGTAACTCCAGGCCAGTTACCAACATGCGCGGTACTACCGGTTAAAGAGTTAAATAAAGTGGTTTTACCACAGTTAGGATTACCTGCTAACGCAAATCTTTTCATTTTAGGTCCTCCTTAACTTCTAATATGACGAAATGTGCTTCATTTTTACGAAGCGTTAATTCGTATCCTCTAATCGTCACTTCTAAAGGATCACCGAGTGGGGCTTTTTTACGGAGATACACTGTCGCTCCGGGAGTGACACCCATATCAAATAGTCTACGGCGAATTCTACCTTCGCCTTCTACCATTTTAATTAGGCCAGTCTCGCCTACGTTAAACTCATCTAGTTTTTTAAGCATAAATTCCTTCCTTTCTACGCTACTAGAATTTTACTTGCTATAGAACGATCTAAAGCAAGTCGACCTTCTTTAACAGCGACTACTACGCCACCATTAACAGAAGAAACAATAGTCAAAGAGGAATTGACCAAAATACCTAAGCTTTCTAAATGCTTTTTGGTCTTATCATCAGCAAGAACTTTAATAACTTTTAATTCTTGATTAATTGGTGCTAATGCAATTGGCATATAATATCCTCCTTAAAATAGTTAGTTTCGACTAACCGAATATATTATATACCTATTTATTCGCGTGTAAAGAAAAAAGTTAGTATTAACTAACTCTTATCTCTTTATTACAAGTAATAAAATATTTTATTTTTTCTGGTTGTCCCAGTATTTTTTAATTAGTGACCATGTCTCATCAGAAATATCATGTTCCATGCGACATGCATCTAATGCAGCAACTTCTTCTTTAACTCCTAAATACATGAGCATTCTCGTTAAAACAATATGCTTCTCTAGAGTTTTTTGTGCAATTTCTTTCCCGGAATCAGTTAAAGATATTTCGCCCTTATCATTAATCTCGATATAACCTAATTCTTTTAGTTTATTCATCGCTACAGAAACTGAAGGTTTAGAAAAAGACATTTCTCGAGCAATATCAATCGCATGAACTGATTCTTTCTTTTGAGAAATTTGTAAGATTTTTTCTAAATAGTCTTCTTGTGATTCTAAGCGTTTCATAACTTATTTATTTTATTAATTTATTTGCTTCTATAAAAGAGAATATCAGATGATACAAATACTTGGCCATACATGTTGGTAGTAAAATAACCAAATATTTTCACTTTGTCTTCTCGTTGTATCATTTCAACATTAACTTCTCCGCTTATGGTGAAATCACATTCATAAAGTGCAACAACCTTTGTTTCATCATCAACAATTCTAGTGGATCCCCAAGCCCCATATCCATCAGGGTAGAAGAAAAATTGCATTGTTCTAAAATTATCTCCAGACCCAGCTGTAGCAACATAACTAGATCCGTTTGCACCAATATATGGAGATGAACTATAATCAATTTTATTGCCACAAGAAGTAAAACTCATGGAAACTGCTAGCAGAGAAACAATAGGCAGAATTTTCATATATTATTATTCTATAATAAGTCAAAATTGAATGCAATCTAAGGCCAGCATAATTATAAAGCCAAAAATAAATGACCACACTCCAAAATGATCATGACCTTCACTAGTCATTTCTGGGATCATTTCTTCTGCCACCACATAAATCATACATCCAGCAGCAAAGGCTAATGCCCAAGGCATAATGCCTTGAATTTGCATTGCGAGGAATAAACCAATCACTGCAGCGATTGGTTCCACTATTCCAGATAACATCCCAAAGATAAATGCTTTAGTAGATGAACCGGTTTCACTTTTGATAGGTAAAGAGACCACCGCTCCTTCTGGAATATTTTGTATGCCAATACCAATAGAGAGTAATAACGCCCCCATTAATAAAGCTGCGTTATTTGGCTCAGATAAAGCGACACCAAAAGCAATGCCAACTGATAAACCTTCAGGAACGTTATGGATGGTGACCGCGATAAACATCTTTGATGTTTTACTTAGTCTTCTAGTTGGTAAACCTTCATCAGAATTCTCAGAAGCGTGAAAATGAGGAACAATTTTATCAATAAGCCATAAGAAACCCGCTCCTAAAGCAATAGATATCATCACTATCACCCAAGTAGGCATATAACTTACATTTGTCTCTAAAGCTGGTTTAATTAACGAGAAAAATGAAGCGGAAAACATTACTCCAGCGGCAAAACCAATGAATATCTTATTTAACCTAGGAGAAATATCTTTTTTTCTAATAAAGAAAACAAATACCGCTCCTAAAGTCGTACATATAAAAATTAAAGGTACTCCAATTAATGGGTAGACATATTGCTCCATGTTATCTCCATCTGAAGAATTTTTTCACCGCTACAGATTTTTCAAAAGAAGTAATTCGATAGCCGGTCGGATCTAAAATCTTCTTAAAATCTTCTTCGCTTAATTCTAATTCTGTAATGACAACAACATTATTTTTAATGTGAGAGGCATTAACTTTTTTTAGTTTAATAGCTTTTCTTAATTTATCTTCGACATGCATCTCACACATCCCGCACGCCATTCCATCAATTCCTAATATATATTTATTCATAATTTTAAATCTCCTTGATGACCGAGTTAGTCATCACTAACTATAATAACACAAAGAATATTATTGTCATATAATTACGATAATATTTTTTTAGTGTGACACTTTTGTGCGCATACTTAATATAATATATTCGTAAGAAAGTTGAGGAATATTCAATGAAAGTAAAAAGATTACTATTATTTCCTGTTTTATGTGGAATGTTCTTATCCTCTTGTGGGGATAACGCTCCTATTAAAAAAGCTACGATCAGTATTGAAGTAAATCAATACATGACCACCACTTTAAAAGCAGGCGAATATGAATTAAATAAGGCTATTGAATTCACTGTTAGCCCAATAAACGAAGAATATAGCGTTTCTTCCGTGAAGATGAATGAAGTGGAATTACCACCAAGTAATAGCAACAAATATACATTCACTCCTACTGAAGAAAAAACATATACCTTAAAAGTAACAACAAATAAATTAGAAAACAAAGTAGTTTATACTTTTGAAGGATTAACCGAAGAGAATTACACAGAAAAGTTAACAAAAGGTGGAACTAGAGTGGTTGTCGAACCATATGTTGCCGAAGCAGGCTTTGAAAACGTATTTAAAAATAACAATTTAAATGTTGCTAACGGAAAACAATTTCAATTAATTTGTCGTACCAAAAGCGAAGGTAAAGACGTTTGGATTAGAAAAATTGAATTCACCTTTGTTGGAGATAAAAACCAACTAGCGTTAATTAACGCTGATCAATTTGAAAGTTACGCAAATGGAGTTTGGACCACTACTTTAACTAAAGGTAATCTAGGACAAAATTCCATTGATTTTAAAGGCATTAACGAAGCAGTCATATCTAAAATTGTTATAACTACCGCTCCATATGTAGCTGAGAAAACCAAATTAGTATTTAATGGTTTAGATGCTGACGACAAAATTTATTCATTTGATGGTTTCACATATGAAGAATGGCAAAAAAGAAAATTAGTCTCTTCAGACACTGAATTTGTTACTTTACAAACATATTATCTTTATGTCGAATTTAGCCAATATCACGCCGAATACTTTAGTGTCCTAAGCATGAAATTTGGTAACAAATTAATCCAAGATCGTAAGTTATTTGACCCTGATGGAAAAGAAATTGTTGTTTATAGTATTTTAATTGATGATAAAGATGTAATAGATGGCAAGGTCACTATCAACGCTACTTGGACACCAAAAATTGCTAATGAATTCTTTGTTATTGATACTGTTTCCGCAAATAAATACGTTAAAGGATTTATGGAAACTGAACCTAAAGCTTCTCTATATTTAGAAAACGCGATTGGTTTTGGTAATAAAGTTTCGATTAACTTAAGACCAAAAAGAGGATATAAAAATCTCAAGATGATTGTCAACGGACAAACCATTGAAAGAGAAGAAGAAAAAGATTTATATACTTTCACTGTTCCATTTGCTAAACCAATCAATATCTCCTTTGCCGCTGAAGAAGGCGATAGAGAAACAGAAGGTAAAGAAGTTATCGAATTAACTGGCACCAATAAAGAGAAAGGTAAATTATTAGCCGCAGAACTTGAAGGCGCAATTTATGTAACATTCTACGCTAATGAAGATCATCCAACCGCCACTCTTACTGCTATATCATTTGAAGGATCACCTTTAACTCCATTTACACCTCCAGATGGTGAAGAAGAGCCAGAAAGCAAGATCTATAAACTAAATAGCGAACAAACTGCAAAATATAAAGCCACTAGCGATAAATCATCTTTATTTGAAGTCGAAATTCAAGAACAAGATTCTTATAAATCTACTGTTAGAATTAATAGAGGCGCATTCAAAGCTGAAATTGAAGGTAAACAGGCAAGCGAAGATATGGGCTACGATGTTTATGAAGTTGACGGCAAGAGCTCTGTTACCGTTAAATTTAAACTAAACGAATATAAAGATCTCCATTCTATCGAAGTTAATGATAAGAGATTAAAAGAAAGTGAATACACCGTTAATCTAGATGGCTCAATTAGTTATACTTTTGCTGCCAATGCAAAAACATATGATTTCATAGTTCAAACTAAAGCTCAAAAAGTGACCCTATCTTTAGATGAGAATTCCACTACTGGATACACCATTAAAGATTTACCTAAAGAATTTGAAGTTGGTCAAAAAGTTAGACTATCTTTAGGAGTCACCGATGAGAGTAAATATTGGTTAGAAGGTAAAGTAATTACCGTTACTTATAACGGAGGAAAATTAACAGTTGATGAATCTAACTTCACATTTGAAATTCTTCCTCTAAAAGGAGTTAGCAAAATCAAAGTAGAAGTTAGCGATAAGCCTCAAGCTTAATCACTGCTCAAACCAAAAATAACAGCCCATATAGGGCTGTTTTAATTCTCTATCTTTTGCCTTTATCGTAGGGCTCACCTAAAGCTTTCGGGCCAACATTTTTCTTACTGGTAAATATCAGAACAATTAAACACACCACATAAGGTAAAGCTAAATAGAAATAAGATGATATACCAAGTTTTTCTAAGAAATTAATTGATGAATAGAAAACTGATAGGGTCTTAAATCCAGAGAAGATTAAAGCGCCTAATAAAATGTATAAAGGCTTCCACTGACCAAAGATTAAGACCGCTAAAGCGAGGTAGCCAAATCCAGTTGCCCCGTTAGCGAATTCCCATTCAGAATTCATAGTGATTAAAAATAAGCCACCAAATCCCGCTAACATTCCAGAAAGAAGAATACCAATATATCGAGTCTTATTAACATTAATTCCTAAAGAATCCGCGCTAGATGGATTTTCTCCACAGCTAGATAATCTTAAACCGAATCTAGTTTTATAAATAACGACGTAAATAATAGGAACTAAAACTAAGGCAATAAGAATAAGCCAGTTAAATCTTACTCCCTGCATACCAAAGAAATTAACATTAAATATCTCATAGAATCTCATAAAGGAGAGTCTAGAATTACCAACTGGTAAAGCTTCAGTTTTAGTGATTTGTTTGATTAAGACTACTGCTAAAGCAGTAGCTAAGATATTTAAAGCAGTTCCGACTAAAGTTTGATTAGCTTTAAAAGTGACACACGCGACCGCTAATAAAAGAGAATATAGTCCCGCACTAACTATCGCAACTAGAATGACAATTAAAGCGCTAATCCCAGCGGGAACTGTATTAGGAAGAACATACATCACCATGCCAGCATTAAAAGCGCCAAAAGTCATGCAGCCCTCTAAAGATAAGGCGACTGTTCCACTTTTTTCGGAGAACATTCCTCCTAAAGCAACAATAGTAAGAATAGAAACAAACGCTAAAAGAAATAATACCGCACTCATACTTTGTTCTCCTTATTTCTACTTAGCATATTAAGTTCATTTTTAATTTCATATTTTCTCATCACTTCTTTAATAAAGAAGACAAATCCAGATAAATAAATGATCACTGAAGTCATAATTGAGGCAGTTTCAGGAGAGAAGCCTAAATCAGTAATCATTGATCCACCTTCAGTGATATGTATAATGAAATATGAAGAGAAGATTATTCCAATTGGATGAAGCCCTCCTAAGAAGGCTGAAGAAATTCCTTGGAAGCCAATTTCTGGAGGAACGGAAGATAATCTCCAACTAGTAAAGCCGTTTTGTAAACTAAGTGAGGCCGCTAATCCTGCTAAGGCTCCTGAAATCGCGGTCGCAATTAAAATACTTTTAACTTTGCTAATTCCAGCATATCTAGCGGCATCACTATTTAAGCCAGTAGCCTTAAGTTCGTAGCCGACTGTCGTTTTCTTTAACAAGATAAAGATAATTATGACTACTATTAGAATTAAAATCATTCCTAATCCAGCTATTGAGTTACCGGCAAATAATTTGTCTAATCCAATCGAAGGAATAAAGGAATTAGATGAGCTTGTAATTGCAACTGATTCAGAGTGAGCTCCATCCCAAATGCTTTCACCAGCATTAGATAAAATACCATTAACTAAATATAAGGCAATCCAGTTAAGCATAATTCCAGAAATAACTTCGTTAACATTAAAGAACGCTTTTAATAAACCAGTAAGAGCAGACCAAATAGCAGCGGCAATCATGGCAATAATCATCACAATATACCACGGCCAATTCGCTCCAGCTCCTAAAAGGCAAATCACGAGTACGGCAATAGAATATTGCCCAGAAGCACCTAAATTAAATAATCCAGCCTTATAAGAGACTAAAATTGATAAGCTCATCGCAATTAATGGCGCAGTTTTTGCTAATGTTTGACCAAAATAATTTAATCTATCAGTTGGACTAGAAAAGATTAAATAATTTCCTAGTACTGAAGTCATGCCATATGCTGCATTAGAAGGATTAATAACTAATAAAATTAAAAATCCAAGAATTAAGCCAATTAAAGCGCACCATAAAGAGGTCACTACTGTTTTAGTAGAGTCTTTTTTAATTAAAGAAGAGAAAAATGATTTAATCTTATTCATTTATACCCTCCTTAATCGCATTAACTTTGTCTTTTTTCGCGCCTGACATATATAAACCTAAAGTTTCTTTATTCACATTATCTGGAGTAAATTCACCAACAATTTCGCCTTCATACATTACTAATATACGATCAGAAAGCGCAAAGACTTGATCTAACTCTAAAGAGACTAATAAAATTGCTTTGTCTTCTTCTCTTTGCTTAAGCAAAAGGTTATGAATCCCTTCAATTGCCCCAATGTCTAAGCCTCTAGTTGGCTGAACAGCAATTAATAAATCTTGGTTACGTTCTATTTCTCTACCAACAATAATTTTCTGTTGGTTACCACCTGACATACTTCTAACAATTGTGTTACCATCTCCACTAGATCTAACATCATATTTATCAATTAATTCATCCGCGTATTTTTTAATATTCTTTTCATTTAACCATATATTATTCTCTAATAATT
Source organism: Caryophanales bacterium UBA2450 (assembly GCA_002342545.1). Taxonomy (GTDB): domain Bacteria; phylum Bacillota_I; class Bacilli_A; order RFN20; family CAG-826; genus UBA2450. The sequence goes on along the minus strand of DDQE01000034.1, from coordinate 810 downwards.
CTTTAGCAGTAGGTCTATTGCTNNTTTTTAATATTCTTTTCATTTAAAAATAAGCATTTTGAGAATTCTTTTTCGTAATATCGGTCTAGTACAGTATTCTCATAGATAGAATAATCTAAGATTAAACCATGTTTATGTCGATCTTCTGGGATATGAGAGATACCTGCTTTAATTTTTTCTCTAATAGAATAAGAAGAGATATTTTTCTTATCTAAAAGAATAGTGCCCTCATGAGCTTTTTTAATGCCGGTAATACCGTAAATGACTTCTTGTTGCCCATTCCCATCAATTCCCGCTAAAGTGACAATTTCTCCTTTTCTAACGTTAAAAGAGACATCATTAACTACCTTCTTTTTAGAGAATGGGTCAATCATTGTTAAATGTTCCACTCTTAAAACTTCTTCTTTTGGAGTTATTTTAGATTTACATTTAAATTCTTTGAGTTTTCTTCCCACCATTAAAGCCGATATTTCTTCTTTAGTGGTCTCTTTAGTTTTTAAAGTATCAATATATTGACCTTTTCTAATAACAGTGATTTCATCACTGACTTCAAAGACTTCATTTAGTTTATGAGAAATAAAGATAATGGATTTACCTTCTTTTTTAAGGTTATTCATAACTTTTAAGAAGTCTTGAATTTCTTGCTCTGTTAATACCGCGGTAGGCTCATCAAAAATGAGAATATCGTTTTTACGATATAACATTTTAATGATTTCTACTTTTTGCTGCATTTCTACAGAGATATCTTTAACTTTCTTATCTAAATCAACTTGTAAATCATATTGATTAATAATTTTATTAATATCTTCT
>DDQE01000036.1 GCA_002342545.1 Caryophanales bacterium UBA2450 | reverse complement strand
GTTTTTTAATAGTTAGTCTTCTTTCTTTAAATTCCTTTGGTATTATACCAAACTATTAATATATTAAAAAGTGATTATTTAATAATTCACTTTCTAAAGTTGTGTTAGGACCATGCCCAGGATAAATAGTTATATCGCTAGGTAGTTTCTTTATTTTGTTGAGCGATTCCGCTCTTTGATGTTTATCGTTGTTTGGTAAATCATCTCTACCAATCGATTGTTTAAATAAAGTATCTCCAGTAAATAAAGCTTTTTCTTCTGGAAGATAATAGCAGACACTACCTTTGGTGTGAAAAGGCGTGTGAATCACAATTATCTTTTCTTTGAAAAGATTTAGCTCTTCATTATCAGAAACTGTGATAATGTCTGATTCAACTTTTAATGGTTCTCCTAATTGGTTAGATAAATTTAACTCGCTATCCTTAATCATTTCTTCATCTAAATAATGAATATATGTTTTTACTTTAAAGACTTTTGCCAAACGATCAACTCCGCGAATATGGTCTATATGCCCATGAGTTAAAAGAATCGCTAATGGTTTTAAGTTGTGTCTATTAATAAAATCTATAAGCTTATCATTTCCTTTTCCCGGATCGATGATGATACAGTTTAAATCACTATCAGCAAGAACATATGTGTTGCTGACTAAATCATCGATAGGATTATAATCAAACTTATAGATTTCCATATATTTTTATAAAATAAAAATAGGTGTTACCCTATTTCTTTTTCTCTTTGTGAAGTGTTTTCTTTTGGCAACGTGGGCAATACTTCAATTTTTCTAATCTATCAGGATTTGCTCTTTTGTTTTTTGAAGTAAGGTAATTTTCTTCACCACATTCTGTGCATTTTAATGTTATAGAAATTCTATCTTCTTTTTTGGCCATAGATATTGTCTCCTTGAATTGCGTATGTTATGTTATCACATCACTTAAAATAATAAAAGTACATTTTTATTATAGTGAGTGCTAAAATACAAAAGATGACAAAAAGAGAATTAACTAGACAAGTAAAAGTCAAAGATTTAGCAATTGGCGGACAAAACAGAGTTGTTATTCAATCAATGTGTAACATCAAGACTGAAAATTATCTCGCTGTAAGCGAGCAAATAAATGAATGCGCTAAAATTGGAGCCGAATTAATGCGCGTTTCAGTTATGGATGAAAAAGATGCCGCTGCTATAAAAGAAATTAAGAAAAGAATTTCTGTTCCTTTAGTAGCGGATATTCATTTTGATTATCGTTTAGCTTTACTCGCTATGGAAAATGGGGTCGATAAGATTAGAATCAACCCAGGAAATATAGGCGATATTGAAAATGTCAAAAAAGTTGTCGCCATGGCCAAAGAAAAGCATATTCCAATTCGTATAGGCGTGAATTCAGGTTCATTAGACAAAACAATTCATGATTATTCAAGTCAATATACCGCAGAAAAGTTAGTAGCATCTGCTAAAAAGCATGTTGAAATATTAGAAAATCTAGGATTTTATGACGTAGTCATATCCTTGAAAGGATCTAACATTTTAGAAACAATTGCAGCCTATCGATTAGCTTCTAAAACATTTCCATACCCACTTCATTTAGGAATTACAGAAGCTGGGTATAAAGAAATATCTATGGTTAGAAGTTCTGCTGGATTAGCTCCTTTGCTTTTAGAAGGAATTGGAGACACAATCAGAATTTCGATTTCTGGCGATCCTAAAGATGAAATTAAAGTTTGTAAGCAATTACTTCATGATTGTGGGCTATATCCAAACTATCCAACTTTAGTTGCTTGTCCAACTTGTGGAAGAACCCAAGTTAATGTTGAACAATTAGCTAGAAAAGTCATGGAATATCTAGAAACAGTTAATAAGCCAATTCATGTCGCTGTTATGGGTTGTGTTGTAAATGGACCAGGAGAAGCCAAAAACGCTGATATTGGGATTGCTGGCGGGCATCACGAATATGTTATCTTTAAAAAAGATAAAGTTATTAAAAAAGTTCCAGAAGCTGATGCTCTGGAAGCTTTAATTGAAGAAATAAATAAATTCTAATCTCTCCATCCTTTAATGAATTTACCACTCCTAAGCATTTCAATTTCTTGCTTATAAGGAGCTTTTTCATTGTAATAAGGAGTTTCAAGAATCATCGGTACGCCTTTTAAAAGAGGATGATGCACAACTTTATATAAGGTATCAAATCCTAAATAGCCATAACCAATATTTTCATGGCGATCTTTATGGGCGCCGATCGGATTTTTTGAATCGTTAACATGAACAACTAGTAATCTGTCTAATCCTATGACTTTATCGAATTCTTTAAGAATTTCGTCAAAATTTTCAACATTATATCCAGCATCATTAATGTGACATGTATCTAGGCAAACGCCTAAACGTTCCTTGTGGTTACAGTGATCTATAATAGAACGAATCTCCTCAAAAGTGATTCCTATTTCATGTCCTTTTCCCGCCATTGTCTCTAATGCAATTTTTACATCCGTACCGTCAGCGGTAAATGCCAAGTCCAATGCTTTAGCTAAAGCCAAAATACCATTTTCAGCACCCATCCCAACATGACTTCCAGGATGTAAAACTAATGTTTTAACTCCAAAAGCTGCAGTTCTTCGAAGTTCACTAACAATTGTATTAATAGACATTTCCCATAAATCTGGTTTTGTATAATTTGCGGCATTAATAATATATGGAGCGTGGACAATTAATTTTGTTTCATCAAAACCAGCTTCTTTTAGAAGCTTTCTTCCTTCTTCAATCTTTAATTCATTTAAAGGCTTGCGAAAAGAGTTTTGCGGAGCACCAGTATAAAACATAAATGTGTTTGAACCATAAGATATTGCCTCTTTAACGCTTCCTACAAAAAAATCAGGAGCATTCATACTCACATGGCTTCCTATATATAATTCAGTTTTTTCCATATTTTGCTATCCTCTGGAATATGTTAACATATTTTCATGAAAGTTACTCTAGTAAAACCTCAAGGATTTTGTTCAGGTGTATTAAAAGCAGTTTCGATAGCGAAAAAAGCAAGATTAGAACATCCTAATAAGAATATATATATTTTAGGAATGCTTGCTCATAACAAAACATTGACTGATGACCTAGCAAAAGAAGGATTAATTACATTAGATGACAAAGATGAATTTGCTGCAATCTATTCTTTGAATCCAGGAGATGTATTAATCTTTACTGCGCATGGTCATAACGACGCTATAGAAGAAAAAGCAAAACAAAAGGGTTTAATTATTTATGATGCGACGTGTTTTAAAGTTAAAAGTAACTTAGAAAAAATAAAAAGAGAAATAGAATCAGGTCATCAAGTTATATATATAGGACAAAAAGGGCATAAAGAAACAAATGCTGCCTTATCAGTTTCAAAAAATGTATCATTATATGATACACAATTACTAATTAACTACTATTTAATTACTGATACAAATCCGTATGTAATCAATCAAACAACCCTTAATTATAAGAGTCTGGACAAGTATTATTCCGATATTTTAGAGCATATTCCTGGCGCTAGAATTGAAAACGAAGTTTGCGCTGCCACCAGATTAAGACAAGAGGCTGTTACTAAAATTGATAAAGATACTGATTTAATTATCGTAGTTGGTCACCAAAAGTCCAGCAATTCAAATAAATTATTTGAAATTGCAAAATCAAATTATCCATCTGCCTTAGTTTTAATGGTAAATGATCTAAAAGAATTACAATCATTTAGTCAGGTTGGAAGCAAGAAAAAAGCCGCTGTTATATCAGGGGCTTCAACTCCACAATATGTTGTGGATGAAATATATAGTTATTTGGTTAACAAATAACTTTTGGCATTTTTTCGTGATCAACAGTCACAATTTCTAATGAATTATCATATCCCTCGAGGATTTTTTTCATAGTTGGAATAAAGATTTTTTCGACTTCATGCGGAACATCTAAATAATTATATTTAGCGTTAACGATTTCTCTTCTTACATGATGAGGTGCGTCGCCTGAAATATAAATATCATATCCAGCTTCTTTAGCTTCGACCCAGTGCCCAGAGCCGCCACCGCCAATTACAGCTACAGATTCCACAACAGGCTTTCCGCAAGCTATCAACAAGCCATAATCGACGCCTAACGCATTTTTAGCGTATTTAGCGAATTCTTCAACAGGCATAGACTTTTTAAGTCTACCACCTCGCATCATAATGCAATTTTCAATTATTTTAATGTCTTGCAAATCTAAAGCATTAGCCAAGGCATCATTCATTCCACCTAATCCAGTATCAAAGTTCGTATGATAGCTATAGACAGGAATATTTAGCTTCGCTAATGTGTCGAACAAAACCTTTTTGCTAGGATCTCTTTTAAATACTCGAGTTTTAGTACCATAAATAAAAGGATGATGTGTAATAACCAAATCTGGTCTTTCTTTTTCAATAATTGGGAATATTTCCCAATCACAATCTAAACATAAAAAAACTTTGTGAACTTCCTCTGGGAGCTTACCAACAGCAAGACCAACATAGTCATGATTCATTTTGGCGTAACGCTTTGGGAACATCTTAGATAGTTTTCTTAAAAGATCTTTAGTTTTCATAGTACTCTTCTAATTCTTTCTTTTTCTTTATCAAGGTCTAGAATTCTATCGCCAGATAGTTTCTTTGTTGATAATAAATTATCAATTTCGGCAATTCTAGATTGATATTTTTCTTTAAAAGTTAATGATTTTTCTTTTCTTAGAACTGGTCCAAATTCAAAATCATTATTATCTAGATAAGCACACTCTCCAGCAATAAATTTGATGATTTCGTAATATTTTCCACCATCATTGACTATATCTTCATCAGCAATGATGTAACCCATATAGCAAATTTGTTTTCTCATCTCTGGAATGGAATTGTGAGCATCAACAATAATTGTTCTAACATTTTTAAGTTTTAATGGATGAGCTTTTAAAATTTCAATTATATTGAAACCTCCCATTCCTGCGATAACAATTGTGTCAACGTCACTTGGTAATTCACTTATTCCGTCGGAAAACATTGGAACAATAGAATCAGAACATCCACTATCTTCAATTGCTTTCACTAATCTGGAATATGGACCCTTTTTATTTTCTATAGCGTATCCTTTAGAGATAATGCCATTTTGAAATAAGGAAATTATTAATTTCCCATGGTCACTACCAATGTCAGCGACGACACCGTTAGGAACCATATCATAAATGGCTTGTAATCTTTTTGATAATTTCATTATGAGCTACGATAGTCTCCTAATTTTTTACGTCTTGTTGGATGCTTTAATTTCTTAATAGCCTTAGCTTCGATTTGACGAATACGTTCACGAGTAACGCCAAATTCTTTTCCAACTTCTTCTAGAGTTCTAGGACGATTGTCATCTAGACCATATCTAAGTCTTAAAACTCTTTCTTCTCTATCTGTTAATTCCGTAAGAATAGAGTCAAGTTCTTCCTTAAGAAGTCTTTTTGTTGTATATTCAACAGGAGATTCATTATCTTTATCTTCGATAAAATCAATTAAATGAGAATCATCCTCTTCGCCGATTGGGGTTTCAAATGAAACTGGTTCAAGGGCAATTCTTTGAATCTCTCTAATTCTTTTTGGAGTAAGTTCTCCACCCATCGCTTCAGAAATTTCTTCAGCAGTTGGATCTCTATCTAAGTCTTGGACTAATTGTCTCTGGACTTTGGTCATTTTATTGATTGTTTCGACCATATGAACAGGAATTCGAATGGTACGTGCCTGATCAGCAATTGCTCTAGCAATAGCTTGTTTAATCCACCATGTCGCATAAGTTGAAAATTTAAAACCTTTAGTATAGTCAAATTTATCAACAGCTTTCATTAAACCAAGGTTACCTTCTTGAATTAAATCCAAGAACAACATACCACGTCCAACATAATGTTTAGCAATATTAACAACCAATCTCAAGTTAGCGTTAATTAATCTTTGCTTGGCTTCTTCATCACCTTCTAAGATTTTAGCAGCAAGAATTGGTTCTTCTTCAGGTTTTAAAAGATCAAATTTACCAATCTCTTTAAGATAAATCTTAACTGAATCATTTACTTTAACGTCGCTGCCAACTGATGTGTCGAAATGATCGATATCAAAATCTATTTCTTCGCTTTCATCAGTCTCATCGCTGTCATAATAATCGTCTTCATCGTCTTCTAAAGACATTTTACTTTCATCAAATTCTTCATCTTCTTCAGCATCAAGATCTTCATCTTCATCTTCATCAGAAGATAAAACTTCAATGTCATGATCAGCGAAGTATTTAATTAAATCCTCAATTACATCATCGTCAAGTTCGTATTGCGATAATGCATCATAGATTTCATCTTGATCAATACAATCCCCATTGTTTTTTGCTTTTTTTAGAAGCTTGCTTTCAATTTCCGCTAATGTGGTTAAAGTTTTGGTGTTTCTTTTCTTAGAACCACTAGCAGCACCGGACTTAGCCTTTGCAGGTTTAGCTTCTTTTTTAGCAGTTGCTTTCTTTGGCTCTTCAGCCACTTTTTTTGGTCTTCCCATTGTTTTGTTCTCCCTTCAAATCAATAAGATTTCTTTTTAACTTCGTTATTTCTTAGAGACCATTCGACGATTAAACTCGTTAATGATCCTTGCTTTTTCTAATTCGGACTTGCCTTCTAGTGATTGAGACAAGACATCTTCATCACTAATACGTTTTCTTTCATCTTCGATAGTCTCTAACAAGTTGTTAAGAAGCTCGTCAGTACATATTTTTGGATGTGTTTCAGAATAAATATTAACCAAATCTCGAATAATTCTTTCCTTATTTTCTAAATCACTAGATTCAAGTAAGGCAAGTAAGCCAGCATCATCCATCATTTCGTGGTTTGCAGCATATTCAATGACAAAATTTGCAATTGTGCGATAGATATCATCATAGAATCCTGGCGTTTTTTCTTCATAAAAGCTCACAGCAGACTTGTTTTGTGTCATTTGGTATAAAAGTTCTCTCTCTGCTGTTAAGAGCTTCTGGAGCTCCTTGTTTTCAGGACGATACTCTTCCATAATTTTTGTTGTTGCCACTACATTATCATCTGCAGTCGATAATCTCGTTCTTCTAACAACACCTCTTATAGATTCAACATCAAATCCTGTGATTCTTGCCAACTTACGAATATACGTGTCTAGTTCAATTTGACTATTTATCTTTGATAATATTGGTAAAAACTCTTTAATTAGTGCCTTTTTCTCATCTATTGTTTTAAGTGGATTGGACCTTGAATAATAATTAAGAGCAAAATCCACTTGAGAAATAAGATTATTTACATATGCTTCAAGAGCTTCTTTTCCATCTTCATTTAATATCTCATCTGGATCTTTTGAACTGCCTTGGTTATCCACTACACGATATTTTAATCCAGCCTTAGATAATAATTTGGAATACTTCATCATTGCGCTTTGCCCTGGCAAATCACCATCTAGACAAAGTCTAATTTCAACATTCAACGATCTTAATATCTGAATGTGCTCGCTAGTCAACGATGTTCCCATAATCGCAACGGCGGCATCTATTCCAATTTTGCTTAATGCATAAACATCCATAAAGCCTTCACAGATATAGATATAACCTTTTAATTTGGCTGCGTCTTTTGCGATATGAATGTTATATAAATTGCTCGATTTATGAAATAAATACGTTTCAGGAGTGTTCATATATTTAGCGGTATCATCATCCACTAATCTTCGAGCACTGAAACCAACAACATTGCCATCAATATCGCAAATCGGGAATATCACTCTGCCCTCATTCATATCAGCATAATTACCGACAGATAACATTTTAGCAACACCTGTATCTTCGATAGTTTTGATTGAATGTCCTTTCTTTTGCAAATACGCAATTGTGGCTTTTCCATCTTTATAGGCATAGCCTAATTTATATTTATTTCTGATTGGAGCATCTAAATGACGAGATTCAAAATAATCTAAACCCTCTTTTCCTTCAGGAGTATTCAATGCAAATTGATAATATAGGCTTAAGTCATGAAGGCATTTGAGCAAAGATTCTCTTTTTTCGTCAACCTTTTTAGGTTTAGCAATAGAATCAAGTCCTTCTGGATGATATCCAACTATATCAGCGACAATTTTAATCGCTTCTCCATAGGAGACTTTTTTATATTTTTGAACAAAGGAAATGGCGGTTCCACTTGTTCCGCAAACGAAACATTTAAAGAATTGCTTTTCAGGAGACACCACCAAAGATGGATTTGTGTCATCATGGAACGGACAAACCGCCTTATAATTCTTTCCTTGTTTGATTAATGGAATGAATGAAGAGATGACTTGAACAATATCCGCATGCTTTAATACGTCTTCTGCAATTGATTTATTGTATGCCATATAATAAATTATAAAACTACTAATTTAATACTAAAAACAAACTAATAAAAGATTTTGACTCCAAGATACTCAACAAGTTTTTCAATCGGTAATCTAATTTGGTTCATTGAATCTCTTTCTCTAATTGTAACTTGATTATCATCAAGAGACTCAAAGTCAACAGTAATACAGAATGGAGTTCCCACTGCATCTTGACGACGATATCTCTTTCCGATACTACCAGTGTCGTCATAGACGACAGGCATATACTTAGACAAGATTCTTTGGATGTCTCTTGCTTTATCCTCTAGTTTTTTGGATAAAGGTAAGATTGCTGCTTTAACAGGCGCCACTAATGGAGATAAGTGCATTACAATACGGGTTTCACCATTTTCAAGCACTTCTTCATCGTATGCATCAGATAAAACCATTAATACCAATCTATCTAATCCAACTGATGGTTCAATACAATATGGAACATATTTTGTATTGTCTTCTGGATCTAAATATTCTAGAGATTCTCCGCTATAGCTCATATGACGTTTTAAATCATAATCAGTTCTATCGGCAATGCCCCATACTTCACCCCATCCAAATGGGAATAAGTATTCAATATCAGTTGTGGCTTTAGAATAGAAAGCAAGTTCTTCTGGGTCATGATCACGGTAACGGAGGTTTTCATTCTTAATACCTAAGGTATTAATAAATTCTAAACATTCTTTTTTCCAATGTTCAAACCATTTTAAGTCTTCTCCTGGTTTGCAGAAGAATTCCATTTCCATTTGTTCAAATTCACGCATTCTGAATGTCATTTGACCTGGAGTGATTTCATTTCTAAAAGCTTTACCGACATTACAAATACCTAGAGGTAATTTTCTTCTTGTTGTTCTACAGACGTTTTTAAAATTCACAAACATGCCTTGAGCGGTTTCTGGTCTTAAATAAACTGTAGATTTAGAATCTTCAGTAACACCAATATGTGTTTTAAACATCATATTGAATTGACGAATATCAGTGAAATCCTCATCTCCACAATTTGGACATGTTATATGATGTGAACGAATATATTCCATCATTTGATCGTTGTTCATGGATGTCACTGGAGCACTTGGATCAGCCGCTTCAATTAATTGATCGGCTCTGAAACGTTGCTTACATTTCTTACAATCAATTAATGGATCATTAAATGTAGAAACGTGTCCAGTTGCTTCCCAAACTTTTGGATTCATTAAAATAGCAGCGTCAATACCGACGTTAGTTGGGCTTTCTTGAACAAATTTTTTCCACCACATTCTACGAATGTTATTCTTAATTTCCGAACCTAATGGTCCATAATCCCATGTATTTGATAAGCCACCATAAATCTCACTTCCTTGGTAATAATAACCAGATGAAATTAAATGACTACATACTTTATCAAAACTAAAATCACTCATGTGATAAACCTCCAAAAAACTGCAGGAAAAAGTATATGATTTGTTATGTATCTTGTCAACCTATTATCAGTGTATTTTATTATTGTATTTGGATTAATGCATCAAGGGAGTTAAGTTTCACTCCCATATATTCATCGACGAAATCTTTTAATTTTAATAAAATTACCTTTTTGTCATCTAATGAATATTTATCGATTTCTGGTAAAGAATAATCGTTTGCTTTAAAAATGTATCTAATTAGATGTAGTTGTGTTCCATTAAGATCTCTAACTGTTTCTTTATTCAAACAATTTCTGCAAACAAATCCGCCATCTTCAAAACTAAAAGCAACAATGTCTTGTTTGCTACCGCAGAAAACACATTTGTCAACTTCTAATTCTGCTCCACCTAATTTAATTAATTTGGCCAAATACACAAGGATGACCATATAATGGTCTTTATCATTCCTTAAAGCATTTAGTGCAGCTTCTACTTCATTAATAATGAGATGTTTTTCTTCATCTGCCAAAACGTTTTTACTAAGTTCAGTTAGAACATTAATTGCCACTAAATACTCATAGTTAGTGGATTTTTGCATTGGCGATGATATTAGAACTGCACTATTAATTACTTTGTGCTTATATCGCCCATCTGAAAGAAAATCGACATCCACTATTGTTAATGGGTTGTTGAGCCATACATACTTGCTTTTTGGATCTTGCGCTCCTTTAGCCATAAAAGAAATTAATCCTTCTTGGCTAAGAGCGTTATAAATACAATCTTTTTCTTTATAATTGCTTTTGCTTAAAATAATAACTTTCATGTTATTTCTTTTTGTTCTTATATCCATATGCTTCTAATGAAGCATCGTCGTTACGCCAATCTGATTGCACCTTTACAAATAATTCTAAATAGACATGTTTGCCTAAATATTTTTCTATGCTTTGTCGGGCTTTTTGTCCGATGAGTTTAATGCGTTTGCCGCCACTACCAATTACTATTCCCTTTTGGGAATCTTTTTCTACAATAATTGAAGCAACGATGTGCATTGGTTTAGATTCATAATCAATGTTATTTACATAAATCGCAATGCTATGTGGCACTTCATCTCTAAGGATATTTAAAGCTTTCTCTCTAATAATTTCTTTAATTTGGAAAACTTCATCCTTATCAGTGATTTCTTCACCTGGATAATATTCTGGGCCTTCTGGAAGGAGATTTTCCACTACTTTGATGAGCAAATCCAAATTGAACTTTTCGCTCGCCACAGTGTCAATAAAGTGGCTTTCTGGAAGTTTTTCTTTGTAGATTGCTTTTAACTTTTCGACTTTATCAATTCTTGCTTGATCAATTTTATTAAAAACAATAACTAAAGGGGCGTTTTTTATATCTAAATGGTCTAATAGATATTGATCTCCTTCACCAAACGGTTTAGAAGCATCCACCACTAAAATATTTACATCAGCATCATGTGCACTTGAATAAGCCATAGCATTCATCTCTTCGCCTAATTTAGCGTGAGGCTTATGAATACCAGGGGTGTCAATGAAGATAATTTGTGAATCTGCACCGCGATAAATACCTTTGATAATATTTCTCGTAGTTTGACTTTTATCAGTGACAATCGATATCTTATGGTTGATTAAACCATTTAAAATGGTCGACTTGCCAACATTTGGATGTCCTAAAATTGTTACAAACCCAGATTTCATTATTTAAGATCATCTCCAGAGAACGCAAATGGGAGAAGTTCATCGATTGTTGTCTCTTTTTCATCTCCTTTAAGATTGCTCATATAGATAGGAGCTTCTCTAGGAAAAAGTTCACTAATCACTTGGCGGCATGCTCCACAAGGGGAACATGGCTCGTCAGTATCTGCAGATAAAGCTAAAGCCACAAAGTCTTCTTTTTTATAGCCATTCATCATCGCATTGTATAATGCGTTTCTTTCAGCACACATACATAATGGATAACTGGAGTTTTCAATATTAGCGCCAACAAAGACTTTTCCATCTTTTGTTAAAAGCGCGGCCCCAACAGCGAAATGGCTATAGGGAGAATAAGATAAGCTTCTTGCTTCTTTAGCTTTGATGATTAATTGATTTTTGTCCATGAGATTATACTCCTTTGTCAGATAAGATTTCTTCTTGTAATTGGAACATTTCTTTTTCGTCTTCCTCATTCATATGGTCGTATCCCAATAGATGGAGTAGGCCATGTACAAATAAGAATGATAACTCGCGGTGTAGACTATGTCCATATTCCTCAGCCTGTTCTTTAGCTTTTTCTAAAGAGATATAAATATCTCCTAGCACTACTGGTCCTGGCGAAAACAAAACTTTATCATAATTATTCTCGCTATCAAGGAAGGCAAAACTAATGACATCTGTTGGGCGATCAATATGACGATATTTTTTATTGATTTTATGGATATAACGGTTGTCAACAATACTGACCGACACAATTGGGTCGCATTTGATGTTTAACTTTTTAAAAGTCACATCCATCAATTCTAAATAAAAATCTTCATATGATTCGCATTCAGCGAATTTTGAATTAAAATCTAATTCCATGAGAATATCTTATCATAGATAATAAACTCAATCCACGGGATTATTTTTAATCGACAAATCGATATAATGAAGTAATTTGGCCAATTGATTATTATAATCTTCACTGCTATCTGAATATTGCATTAGACGAATGAAATTATCTTTTAGATAAACAGATATGCATAAATAGAAAATAACATAGGTAATGTTCACAATGTGTGACACTGCCATCACCGTGATAATACTCATCAGTAAAACCGCAATTTCAATATAAGTTAAGGCATTTTTAAACAAACCTAGCTTATAAGCGCTCTCATGAGCGGTGTTAATTACTGAACGAAATTGAAATTGATTTTCCACTTCTTTAACTTCTGCTTCTTTTTCAATTGCTTCATCATATTTATTTTTTTGATATGGGAGATAAATATAAACATGGATGAAAGCGAGTAATAAAGAAAGCAAAACATAAATTATATTTATTGTGCTATTCATCACTAACACCATAGTGACAAACACAGAAATTAAAACTACATAAAGTAAGTTCGGAATAATCGTTAAAGAGACATAACGATATTTTTCCATCACTTTAAAGAAATCGTAAAACTCTTTCTTTTCTGCTTTGATCTTGTAGTTGAAAATGTTGTCATCCATCCTTTGCATCGCGGAAATCAAATTTTTTCTAAACATCAATTCAAAGATAATGAATAACGCTAAAAAGATAATTGGGAGAAAGAAATATGAATTAGCGTTAATAAAATACATTCCCACCGCTAAAGATATGGAACTAATAATTTGCCATAATGGGATGGTGATTTTATCTTTCTTATCAATGAAATCATTGATTTGCACATCACATTTAAACTTTTGGTAGCCTTTTTCTTTATTGACTATTAAAGCTTTACGGTCCCATTGACCATAAAAGATTTCAGAAAGGATTTTCCTTTTGCCAGTTTCCGGATCGTATATTTTTACGTATTTCCGGCTCATTCCTAGAACGAGAACGCTATGTTTCACTCCTTTCTTTTTCTCTAATGTGACAATAAAAGGATATTGCTTATTATTCTCAAGCTCTTTAGATCCTTCTACTCGGACGCCTGATACATCCATATGATACGTGGCTGCGATTTTCTTTAAGTCCATAAAACTATATGGCTTATCCTCGCACTGCAAAAATAAATAATTCTTGTCATGATGATAATTGGCCAATAACATCTTTAGACAAGCAAAGGCACAATCATGTTGGCCGACTTGGGATATGAAGTACATTTTTCCTCCTTTGTAGAGAATGTCCCTACATTATATAAAGAGGGAAAAAATGCGATTTTTTTGCAAAAAAATTTTAAAAAGGTGTCTCAAAAAAAGAAAAGACCCAAAGGGTCTTATTTTTTAAAGTTTTTTTGGAACTTGTAGTAAGGATCATCGCTCTCCTTGGTATTCTCCTTATAGGCTTTAAGAGCTTCTTTTTGTTTCCTATTAAGCGAAGTTGGGGATTTAATATCAAGGTGCACATATTGATCACCAGGCTTACCAGTTCTTAAATCTTTAATACCTTGTCCGCGCATTCTTAGAGTTTGACCAGGTTGAGTTCCTTCTGGAATTGTTAAGTAAACGTTTCCATTAACAGTAGGAACTTCAATCTTTGCCCCTAATATTGCATCGACAAAGTCGATAGGGATAGTAAGATGAATATCATTTCTTTCTCTTTGGAAATATGGGTGTGGTTTAACAGAAATTTCAATATATAAATCTCCGTGCTCCCCACCATTAGTTCCAGCAGCGCCCATTCCTTGTAAACGAATTTGTTGTCCGTTTTGAATACCAACTGGGATATGAATTTTCATGGTCTTTTTGGTACGTTTATGACCGCTTCCACCACAAACAGAACATTTCTTAAGAATTGTTCTACCTGCCCCATTACAATCAGGACAAATGGTTTCAGTATTCATCATTCCAAAGATGCCACGTTGTTGACGAATAATTGTTCCTTTGCCGCTACATCTAGAACAGGTTTTGATGTCACTAGGACTTTCAGCCCCTGTGCCGTGACAATGTGGGCAATCTTCATCGTAGTCGAATGACACTTCTTCATCTTTACCGTTCACCGTATCCATAAAATCGACACGATGTTTCATTAAGATGTCATCTCCTCTTTGAGGGCCAGTTCTACTAGCGTTTCTTCTAGCAGAGCCTCCTCCAAAGAAGGAAGAGAATATATCACCTAAATTGATATCTTCACCAAAACCAGAGAATCCACCACTAAATGGATTGCCTCCACCAGGGCCTCCTCCAGTTTGTTCAAATGCCGCATGGCCAAATTGATTATAGGCATCACGCTTTTGATCATCGAACAAAATATCATAGGCTTCTTGCACTTCTTTAAATTTTGCTTCATCACCAGTTTCTTTATTATCTGGGTGATATTTTTTCGCTAATTTACGATAGGCAGATTTGATTTCATCTTTAGATGCAGTCCTGCTAACACCTAAAACTTCATAATAATCTCTTTTTGCCATGTTAGTCCTTTCTTCCTTAGGCTAAAGAGGGCCGAAGCCCTCTAGCGAAAGGAAATTTATATAATACAAATTACGCTTTGTTTTTGTCTGAGAAGTCAGCATCAACGACATCATCAGGATTGCTTCCTGGGGTGCCTTCTTGACCAGCTTGTTGACCTTTGCCAGCTTGAGCGTTAGCCATGTAGGCTGCTGCTTGCTCTAATTCAGAGATTCTCTTTTTAAGAGTTTCAATATCGTTATTATCTAACGCAGTCTTGAGTTCATCTCTTAATTTTTGAGTTTGTTCTTTTTGGGTAGGATCAATGCTGTCGCCTTTTTCTTGTAAAGAAATATCGATATCGTTAATTAAGGATTCGGCCTTATTCTTCACTTCGGTTTCTTCTTTACGTTTAGCATCAGCTTCAGCATTTTCTTCGGCTTCTCTGACCATTCTATCGATGTCTTCTTTAGAAAGTCCATTACTACCGGTGATGGTAATTTCTTGTTCTTTTTGAGTATCTAAGTCTTTAGCGGACACTTTAACGATACCGTTAACGTCAATAGAGAATGTAACTTCAATTCGAGGTTCGCCACGTCTAGCTGGTTTAATACCAGTTAATTGGAAGTGACCAAGTAATTTATTATCATGGGCCATTGGTCTTTCACCTTGATAAACCATGATATCAACTGCAGGTTGATTATCAGCAGCGGTTGAGAAGATTTGACTTTGAGTGGTTGGAATTGTGGTATTTCTCTTAATAAGAGGAGTCAACACACCACCTAAAGTTTCAATGCCTAAGGTTAATGGGGTAACATCAAGAAGAACAACATCTTTAACATCACCAGAAACAACACCACCTTGATAAGCTGCACCGATTGAGACAGCTTCATCTGGGTTAACAGATAAGTTTGGTTGTTTGCCAGTTAAAGTTTTCACTAATTCTTGAACCGCTGGCATACGGATAGAACCACCGATTAATAAGACTTGATCAAGTTCGCTAGCTTTCATATTAGCGTCGCTTAAGGCACGTCTAACTGGTTCTTCACATCTCTTCAAGAGATGTCTTGTTAAGTCTTGGAACTTAGCACGGGTTAAAGTGTGTTCAAAGTTCACAGGGCCAGCACTGGTCATAGAAATGAATGGTAAGGAGACCACTGTTTCTAAGGATGAAGATAATTCAATCTTGGCCTTTTCAGCAGCTTCTTTAATTCTTTGTAAGCTACCTTTATCAGTGATATCAACACCACAATCCATCTTAATTTGAGCTTTGATATAATCAGCGACTACAGCATCCCAGTCATCACCACCGAGTTTATTATCTCCAGCGGTAGAAACAACTTCGAATGTGCCATCTCCAATATCAAGAATAGAGACATCGAATGTACCACCACCTAAGTCAAACACTAAGATCTTTTCAGATTTTTCGGTTTGTAAGCCATAGGCTAAGGCAGCAGCGGTTGGTTCGTTAATAATACGGACAACATCTAATCCAGCGATTTGACCAGCGTCTTTAGTCGCTTGTCTTTGAGCGTCGTTGAAGTAAGCAGGAACAGTAATAACTGCTTTTTCCACTTTGTGGCCAATGTTAGTTTCTGCATATTTCTTCATGTAAGCAAGAATTTTTGCAGAGATTTCTTGTGGGGTGAAGTCTTTATTCACACAGTTAATGTGAACTTTTTCTGCACTACCCATTTTTCTTTTAATAGAGGCGACTGTATCAGGGTTAGTAATTGCTTGTCTTTTAGCAGCGTTACCAACGATTTCTTCACCATTTGCCTTAAAGGCAACAACTGATGGAGTGGTCATTGTTCCTTCTGGAGAAGGGATGACTTTCACAGTGCCATCTGCTTGTAAATAGGATACTACTGAGTTAGTAGTTCCAAGGTCGATACCTAAGATAATTTCTTTTGCCATAATTTATTTCCTCCTATGCATCAAATGATGCTTTTTCTTCGGTTTTTTCCTCTTTTATTGGTTTTAAGATTGCGACCTGCACTTTCGCTGGGCGAATAATGCGATCATGTAATTTATATCCGTTACCATAGACCTTTAGAACAATGTTATCTTGTTCTCCTTCAACTGTATCAACAGCGTCCATAGTATTTGGATCGAATTTTTTGCCAACTTCAGGAACGAGTTCACTCACTCCTTCGTTCTCTAATACCGCCACCATGTTTCGATAAACATATTGGAATCCAGTTAAGTAATTCTTAAGTGTCGGATCAGATGGCTCGTTAGCAAGAGCCATATGGAAGCTATCTAATATCGGAAGAAGTTCTTCGATAAATCCTTCGCTACGATACTTAAGAGCGTTTTTGTAATCTTGTTCAAGATTATTTCTTAAGTTCTTTGTATCAGCGTAGGCTCGATAATATTCGTTTTTCCAGTGGTTAGCTTCCGCTTTTAACTTTTCAATTTCGTCATTAGCTTTTTCTAATTTCTTTTTTTCTTTTTTAGGGAGTTCTTCGTGTAATTCTTCTTTATTCTCCACTTTCATTTCCTCCTTTATCGTTGAAATACTTATCTAATTCTTCGGAGAGATATTCTAGAGCGGACATTGCTTTATCGTAGTCCATTCTTTTTGGTCCCACCAAGGTGATGGTGTTTTCTTCATCGCCAACTTTAATTTTCGCTGTGATAAGAGCAACATCTGGGTTACCTTCAACATCTCCGATGTTCACTACTGGTTCTTTTTCTCCAAGAGCCTTCATATCTACTTTTTTAAATAAGGAGGCATCATCAAGGAGTTTCATTACTCTAATTAACGCTTCAGTATCATTTTTGAATTCTGGGTGAGAGAATAATTCTTCTCTTCCATAAAGCGATAATCGATCTCCCGCAAATCTTACAAATGTTTCTAATAAAGCTTGATACACCGCATCATGAGAGATAACGTAATCCGAGAGAATTGGTTTAATTAGTTCCATCTTTGGCACTAATTCGCCAATTGGAGTTCCTTTTAATCTTTGATTAAGAAGTTCAACACACTTTACGATGTCTTCTGATTTGATGTTCTCGCTTAAGATGAATGTTTTATTTTGAACATAGCCTTTATCAGTCACAAAGATTGCGGTAATTGTATTCTCGTTAATTGGAATTAATTGCACTGACGCTAGTCTTTCAAGATCTTCATCACTTCGAGAGACCACACTAACGAGATTAGTCATATGTGATATAATCTCGCAGCTTTGTTTGATTACTTCTTCAATACTTTGAATCTTGCTAGATAAGACATTTTGAAGTGAATATCTAAGTTGATCATCAACATCTTTGTCTCTTAAATGTTCGCAATAATATTCATATCCTTTAGAAGAAGGAATTCTGCCTGCGCTTGTGTGAGGCTTTTCAAGATACCCCATCTTCTCTAGAGCACTCATCTCATTTCTAATGGTCGCGCTACTATAAGGAAGTTGATATTCTTCAATAAGGGTATGGGAGCCAACAGGTTCAGCGGTTTTAATGAAATATTCCACTATCATCTTTAAGATGGCTTCGCTTCTTGTTAATGACATTTTTGACCTCCTTTTAGCACTCCTCATTTTCAAGTGCTAATACTATTATAACTTCTTTGTTAGCACTGTCAACACATAAGTGCTAATTTTTTTAATTACGAAGTAAAAATATGAAAAAAGACGCCTTTACGCGCCTATATATCCTTATATTTTTATATTTTTAGGCAAGATCTAGATAAATTTTGTCTAATATCATCATTCCTTCAAATGTTGGAACAATTCTTCTAGCGCTTGTTAATAAATAGCCTCTATTAATATAGTCATCGATAACATCTTTATTTCTTTCATAAATGTCATAGCCAAATTTATCTTTAAAATCTAAGACATCAATTCCTTCTTTTGTTCTTAAACGAAGCATGATTTCGTATTGTCTATTATCTTCTAATGTCACTACTTCCTGTTCTATTTCATTTTTAAATGAAATATATTTATTAAAGTTTGTGGTATTTTTATATCTAATATTATCGATATATCCACTAGCGCCTAGTCCAAGACCATAATATTGTTCATTACGCCAATAAGTTAAATTATGTAGACTTTCAAATCCAGGCTTAGACCAATTAGAAACTTCATAATGGATAAATCCATTTTCTTCTAATAATGAATTTATTGTTTTGTATGCTTCATAGGAATATTCTTCATTAGGTTCTTCAATCTTATTGATATAAAACACTGTATGTTCATGCACTGTTAAACTATAGCAAGAAATATGATTTGGATTTAATGATAAGATATTACAAATATCTTTTTCTAACATTTTGAATGAAACATTTGGCAAACCAATAATTAAATCAAGATTAATGTTGTTAATTCCATTTTCTCTTAAATTATCAACAGCGGTTTTAACATCTTCAAAAGTATGCTTACGATTAATAGATTTTAAAATTTGATTATTGGTCGATTCTACTCCAATAGAAACACGGTTAACTCCATATTTCTTTAATAATTTTATCTTTGATAAAGTTAATGATTCCGGATTAGCTTCTACTGTATATTCTTTAACACTTTTAGCTAGTGGATCCACCATTTTAAGCAGTTCTTCAAATTGCTCATCGTTTAAAGATGTAGGAGTTCCCCCACCTATATAAATGGTGTCTAATTCTTTATTAGTCACCTTTTCATTTAGTTCTTTTTTTAACGCTACTAGATATTTTTCAGCGAAAGAATGAAAATACTGCAACTTCGTAAAGTCACAGTAATCACATATTGATTCACAAAAAGGAATGTGAATATATAAGGCTTTAGGAAAATTAGTCTTCGTCCTCATCCTTATATTGTTCAACCGCCTTAGCGGTTTCTTCGTCATCAATTGGTTTCAAAACTCGTTCAATTTCCTCACGAACAATTTGTTCTTCGGTTGGTTTATCATCTTTTTTTAGTTTTGGTTTCAAATATAAGTAAATCAAGAAGGCGATTAACGCAATAATTGCTGCGGCGCCTAAGATGATTAGGAATATGATTCCACCATTTAATGCTGCTAATGTCATAATATTTATCTCACTTTCTGATTAATTTCTTTTTACTGGAGTATAAACAAATTTCTTCCCGGCCTGTGTTTTGGCATAATAACCAAACTCTACGAGTTTATCCATCGAAGTTCTCGCTGTTTCATAGACACATCTAGTCGCTTTTTTGTATTGATCAATTGTGTAATACATACCAAGGGTGCAGTGTCTAGCATAGAAATGAGCTTGCCCCTTAGATAATCTTACATCTAATTCAAGTAGATGTCTTTCTAATCTAGCAGCGGTTTTCTCATCGAGTTCTTCTGGGATATAAGATACAGCAAGACCCGCTGGTTTTTCAATAATTGGCGAAGTTTTAACTTCAACTTCTTTTTTGACAGGCTCCACTTTTGGAGTTTCTTTTATAGCTGGAGCAGGTTCAACCGCAGGCTTTGGTTCTGGCTTAGGCTCTTCTTTAACTGGCTCTGGTTCGATAGAGAATAAACTTATTTGATCTGACTTTTCTTCTTCGTCAAGTTGATAGAAGTCATCTTTGATGACCTTAGTAGAATATTCCGCTAAAGAATCAAGCATTTTATCGAATTCTTTGCCAATAAATCTTAAGGCAAAAGTTAAGAAATAAGTGACATCTGAACTTGTCTGAACATCGTGTAAAATCTTTTCCATTTCACCTTCACTCTCATTAAGGAAGGCTTCAAAAGGAATGTAAATAGCAAATTCCCCCAATGAATAATGAGCAAGTACAGCTTTGGCAAATAAAGTTGAAATCTCATTATTACATTTATCAAATGGCTTAACAAATTGAATATAGTAATAGCTAATCAAAGCGCGGCATAAAGGAGATATATTGGATTTTTCAACAAAGTTGAATAATGAATCCATCATTGGTTCAATTAAATGGGTTGGTGCGCATTTATAAACACGGGAAATAAGAACATTAGCCCCACTATCTTCCATTTCTTTTGTACGATAGAAAGAGGTTAATTCATCATTGCCTGTAACTCTACTATAAAGTTCAGCTAAATAATCAACATCAAGAGGTTCTTCATGCTTTGATTCAACATATTTCAAAGCTTTTAGATAATTTGCTAAAGCAATATCATTAGTTGATCCTAGCAAAACGCCTCTAACATGTTGTTCATCGCTAACGGCGAGATTTGCTAAAGCAATATTTTGTAAACTCTTCACTAAGCAAGACTGACGGAAATATTGTTTATCGCTATTCACGCTATCTAGTTTGTTTGCTTCGCTAACAATTCTTAATAATTTAGCCTCGACTGTATTTAAATTGCTGGAAATAGTTGGACATAAGCAAACTCTTAATTGGTTCTTATCTGTTCCTCTAATTGCTAAATAATGACAAAATGGAGCACGATAAGATAAAATCTTATCCCAAACACCATCAATCACAGAGATTTTTAATTCACGTGATACTTCGTTTTTAGTAGCGTATTTATCTTCAGTAAATCTTACTGCAATATCATTAACACCCATAAAATAAACTCCTTTGCTGTTTACATTATAAAAAAAGCAGATTTGTTTTACAATAGCAAAACTAAAAACCTACTAATTTTTTACCAAATTATTATTAATTTTCTTCTTCGTCAATCGATAAGATTGACATGAATGCTTCTTGAGGAACTTCTACAGATCCAACTTTCTTCATGCGCTTCTTACCTTCTTTTTGTTTCTCCAAAAGCTTCTTTTTACGGGATATATCTCCACCATAACACTTAGCGAGAACGTCTTTGCGCACAGCCTTTACATCTACACGAGCGATAATCTTACCACCTATTGCTGCCTGAATAGGAATTTCGAATTGTTGACGAGGAATAACAGTTTTAATTCTTCGAATTATTCCTAAGCCTCTATTATAAGCTTGAGGTCTATAAACAATACTAGACAAAGCATCTACTACTTGTCCGTTTAATAAAACATCCATCTTAATTAAATCACTTGGTCGATAAATGGATGGTTCATAATCAAATGAAGCATAACCTTTAGTGCAGCTTTTTAGTTTATCAAAGAAATTGTAAACAATTTCAGATAATGGTAATTCATAAACCAATATCATTCTAGTGTCATCAAAATATTGTAGATCTAAATAAATGCCACGCTTCTCTTGGCAAAGTTCCATGATTGGGCCTACATACTCCTTTGGAGTCATAATATTAGCCTTAACATATGGTTCTTCGATTCTATTGATCTTAGAAGAGTCTGGAAGTTTAGATGGGTTATCAATTGGCACCATCTCTCCATTAGTGAGATAAACATGATATATCACCGAAGGTGCAGTTAAAATTAGGTCAATATTATATTCTCTTTCAAGCCTTTCTTGAATGACATCCATATGAAGGAGTCCTAAAAAGCCACATCTAAAGCCAAAGCCTAAGGCTTGAGAAGTTTCAGGAACAAATTGTAATGAAGCATCATTTAGAGATAACTTCTCTAAAGCATCTTTTAAATCTTGATAATCGTCACTATCTACTGGGTATAGTCCGCAAAACACCATCGGGTTGATATCTCGATATCCAGATAGAGCTTTATTAGCAGGGTTATCAAATGAAGTTACAGTGTCACCAGGACGCACATCACGGATGTCTTTTATTTGCGCGCATAAGTAGCCAACTTGTCCGCACTTTAACTCTTTGAGTTTAATTTCATCAGGGGATCTAATTCCAAGTTCGGTAACAATATAGTCCTTGTTTGATTGCATTAATTTAATATGGTCTCCAACTTTAACTGAGCCTTCTTTAATTCTAATAAGAATTACTACACCTCTATAAGAGTCGTAATATGAATCAAAAATAAGCGCTTTAAGTGGAGCAGATTCATCTCCATTAGGAGCAGGAATTTCTTTAACAATTGCTTCTAATAATTCATGGATATGAAAACCAGTTTTAGCGGAGACTTCCACTGCTTCTTCACTAGATATTCCAATACGCTTTTCGATTTCTTCTTTTGCCCATTCTGGCATAGCGCTTGGTAAATCAATTTTATTGATTACAGGTAAAATTGCTAAATCATTATCAATTGCTAGATAGACATTTGCTAATGTTTGAGCTTCTACTCCTTGAGTAGCATCCACCACCAAGACCGCTCCTTCGCAAGCTGCTAAAGAACGTGACACTTCATAAGTAAAGTCAACATGCCCAGGAGTGTCTATTAAATTAAAAATATAAGTGTTTCCATCATCACTAGTGTAGGATAATGTCACTGCATTTAACTTAATAGTGATTCCTCGCTCTCTTTCTAAATCCATAGAGTCAAGGATTTGATCTTTCATTTCTCTAGAAGAGACCGCCCCAGTCGATTCTAAAATACGATCAGCAAGTGTGCTCTTGCCGTGATCGATATGAGCGATAATTGAGAAATTTCTTGTGTATTTTTGATCAAAATTCATATTTGCTAAGCATTATAACATTTATGTTAAATTTATAAATAGAGGTTTATTAAGATTGACTTGATGACTTAAAAACGTAATCAATTATGTGCTTAATACGTTTTTTAAATTCTTCAGAAGTATAAATATACTTCGGACGTCTAGGAATTTTATAATCAGTGTTTCTTATTTCTTTTAACCATTCATCAGTGTTGAGCGGTAATCTTTTTAATAAACCAAAATCTGCATCACTAGAAATAAATTCGGAAGCAATACAAGGTGTATTTGAGAATTGTGCTTCCATCAACGAAATTGGAAGGCCTTCAAGAAATGAAGGAAGAAGCAATACATCAATCTGTTTAAATAATGCTTCTTTATCATAATTAGGCGGAAGAAAGATAACGCTACTAGAAAGTCCTAAATCAGCAACTCTCTTTTTAACTTCCTCAATATAATTTGGTTCATCAGATGATTGATATCCAACAAATAACAAAGTTGCATTTGGAAAGCATTCTTTAACTTTGTTAAACAGTTCTATCGTAAAAAGCTGATTCTTGTTTTGAGAAAAATATCCAATTTGTCCAATAGTTAAATCTTGCTTATTGTCTTTAACAATGTTTGGATAACATTCGTTTGGATAATCCATTAAAACAAATTTTTTATTATTCGGAATTTCAATATCATCAAAAAAAGCTAAATTTGATATTCCAATATAAGCATCAACTTTAGTGACTAGTTTTTTAATATAAATATCTTTTCTTCTAAAGATCCAATATTTGCTCTTTTGATTTACGTTTCCAAGAGAATAATAGATATTTTTGATTTTTCCATATTCTTTTTTTGCAACATAAGCAGAGATATAAAAATTGTTTGTTAAAAACATATCATACTGCCCTTTCTTGATTAGTTTTTTAATACTAGAAAGAAGCAAGAAAGGAAAGAATCTATATAAAAGAGAGTTCCCATTAATTTTATTAAAATAAATGTTTCTGCAAACATCTTGATACGCTTTTAGCATTGCTAAATCTGCTTTATCATCAAACACCGAATAGGCATAAGTATCGACTACAAAACCTTCTTTTTTTAAGGCTTCAATTACATGCAAAAATGTTTGTGGTGAGCCACTTTTAGTTAAATTTTGAATGACAACTAAACAACTTTTCATCTAATTGGTCCTTGAATAATTATACGTATCATATATAGATTTGCTATGCATTATAACATTTATGTTAGGATTTGAAAAAGTTTTGTAGAGTCTTCTTTAGTTCATCAACCGATAAGACTACTTCATAATCACTCCACTCTTTTTTAAAAAGAGATTTGTAATCATTCCACATATATCTTTCATCAATTAATAAAGCAGCCCCTCGATCAGACTCAGTTCTAATTAATCTACCAACTGCCTGCATAACTTTATTCATACCTGGATACGTATAGGCATAACTAAAGCCATCAACATTATTGTTTTTATAATATTCAGCAACGTGATCACTCTCAAAATTAATCTTTGGTAAACCAATTCCAACAATTGCCACTCCGATTAAAGCATCACCCACAAGGTCAATTCCTTCGCCAAACGCTCCGCCAATAATCGCGAGTCCTACTTTACTTCTTTCATCAATCTGATGAAAATTAGAGATAAACGTTTGTTTTTCTTGTTCGCTCATGTCCTTTTTTTGAATATAAACATCAACGTTTTCGTCGAATTCAATTAGAGGAAGAATGTTATCTAAATACTCGTAGCTTGGTAAATAAATAAAATAGTTACCAATCTTACTGGAAACAAATGTTTTAATGTAGTTAGCGACATCTGCGTAGCTTTTTTCTCTATTTTTATATCTCGTTGAAATTTTTGGAGCGATGATTAATTTTAAATTTTCTTTTGGAAATGGAGATTCTAAAATCATGCTTTGATTCTTGTTTATATCTCCGCCCAATACATTAACGTAGTAATCAATTGGAGATAATGTTGCAGAGAACAAGGCAGTTGAATTAACTCTTGAATAAGTTGACGCTAAAAATCTTGATGCGTCTAGGCAATATATTTTTAAAATCACGTTGTCAGTTTCTTTTTTGACATATGTTAAGAAATGATCAGAAATTAATTCTGATATTTTAACAAATTTGTTAACTTCAATATACAAATCAGTAAGCTCTTTACTAATTGATTTATTTTCTTCTTTGCTCACTTCCTGATAAGAGGTGATAAAGTGATTGAATTCTTTATATGTTTCCAAAGAGAAATCATCTAAATTAACCGTACCAATTTCAAAAGTGTCTTCATAATACAAAAATACTTTATTAACTCTTGCTAAGGCATTTTTGATTTTACGATTAGAAACACCTCTTAAACTTTGTTTAGCCTTTAAAAATAAATTCTTATCTACAGATGCTGAATACATATCTTTGC
Organism: Caryophanales bacterium UBA2450; assembly: GCA_002342545.1. GTDB lineage: Bacteria > Bacillota_I > Bacilli_A > RFN20 > CAG-826 > UBA2450. The sequence continues at coordinate 39,623 of DDQE01000036.1, read as the reverse complement.
TACGATCCACTAAATTATGAGCCTCATCTACTAAAACTAAATAATGAGATGCATCTTCATCAAAATAGCGTTTCATATATGAAATTGGATCAAAAACATAGTTATAATCGCATATAATAACATCAGAATATAAAGACAAATCTAATTCTAATTCAAAAGGACATATTTCATTTTTACGAGCGATATGACAAATCGTGTCATAATCAAAATCATCATATCTTAAGATAGATTCCTTAATGATCGTTTTAATTTTATTGTAATAACCTTTAGTGAATGGACATTCATCGGGGTTACAGCTTTTACCTTTGCAAAAACATATTTTTTCTTTCGAGGTGATCACTATATCGGTAATGCTAAGCCCATTTTCCTTTAAAATAGTTAATGCTTTATGAGCGTTTTCTTTTCCTGTAGCCTTCGCAGTAAGATAAAATATCTTACTTTGTTCATCTTCTTTTAAATATTTTACATATGGATAAATTGCTGACATGGTTTTTCCAATGCCAGTTGGTGCCTCAATAAAGATTTTTTCTTTATTTTGTGCAGCCTCATAAACCGCTTTAGAGAAGCTTTTTTGTCCTTTACGATAACTTTTAAATGGGAAAACCAATTGTTCAATAGAGACGTTTCTTTGCTCATTTAAACGCATAATGACGTGATAGAACTCTAAATAATTATCTAGATAGTTAAGAATGTCTTTTTCTAATTCCGGAAATTGAAAATAATACTCATCAATTAACTTTTTGCTATTTTTGCCTTGCTTAATATAAGTTAGCCTAATTCCGATAGAGTCTAATTTAAGGGCGTCCGCGAACATATAGGCATAACATTTAGCCTGGCCTAGATGCCATTCAAGGTTTTCTTCACGAAATTCATCAAGTTCAATCACTGTGGTTTTGATTTCATCAATAATATATTCTTTTTCGCTTTTTTTAATAATCCCGTCCGCTCTACCTTGTAGAACAATTTCGATATTATCAATTAGGAATTGCTTTCTTAATGGGTATTCGGAAATATAGTTCTTGCCTTGACTAGATTGATAAACAGAATGAAGTCTACTTCCTTCGGTTTGACTAGAACGATTAAAAACGCGGTTGTCAATATCGCCGCTTCTTAAAAGAAAATCCACCAATTGATGGACTGATAGTTCAATATGAGCTTTCTTTTCTATTTTCATTGCAATAATTCGTGTAATAAATTTGGATGTCCATTAATAAAGGACATATAATCCATTCTTTTTTTGCCTTCAAGTTGAACATCTAATAAGGCTAAAACCCCATTTTTGGTTTGTAGATGTAGTCCTTTTTTATCTGCTTTAACAATTTCTCCAACTTTTCCAATTAGTTCGTCAGAAACAATAGAAGAACGATAAATTTTAAATTTAAGACCTTCTAAATATAAATAGGCTCCAGGAACATCGCTTAAGGCTCTAATATAACCATGTAACTCTTCTTTTGATTTATTTAAATCAAGTTTTTCCTCTTCAGGTTTGATGCTTGGAGCAAAACTCACCATAGATTCATCTTGTGAGGTTCCCACTAACTTTCCTTCTAGAATATTTGGTAATTCTTTAAGAATTAATCTAAGAGCAGCCTCACCCATCTTTTTGAATAAAGAAGTTGAATTATCACTTTCTTCGATTATCACTTCTTCAGTCGCATACATCTCTCCGGCATCCATTTCCTTAACCATTTTCATTAAGGTCATTCCGGTCACTTTGTCGTTATTCATAAGTGCGTATTGTATCGGAGCGGCACCTCGATATTTTGGAAGTAAGCTTCCATGAAGATTTAAGCACCCTAAAGAAGGAATATCTAACAAGCCTTGAGGAACAATTTGTCCATACGCTAAAGTGATAATGACATCTGGGTTTAATTCTTTAACAAATTCATATTCTTTTCTGATCTTAATAGGTTGATATACTGGGATGTTATGTCTTAACGCTACTTCTTTAGTAGGAACAGGCATCAATATCTTTTTTCTACCAACTGGGCGATCAGGTTGAGCGATAACAGCAACCACATTATACCCACTAGAAATAATACCCTCTAAAACAGTAGCGGATATTTCTGGAGTTCCCATAAAAATGATGCGCTTCTTATTCATAAGAATAATTATATACTTAAAGATACTAACTATAAAGAGAAAAGAGTATAATATTTATCGTGAAAATTTTAGTGGTTAGTGACTCTCATGGAGACGAGAAGATATTAAAAGAGCTTGTTAATGCTTATCCAAATATGGATTATTATTTACACGCTGGTGATAGCGGGCTAGATAGAGATACTCTATACCCTTTTGAATCAGTTAAAGGAAATACCGATTATTATCCGTTTGATGAATTGATAAGAATCTACACTCCCAAGGGATATTTATTAATGAAACATAAGCCGTCTTTTACTAATGAACAAATTAAAGATAATAAATTTCTTATTAATGGACACACCCATCAATATAAATTTTATATAGAAGGAGACAAGATTTTTTTAAATCCTGGCTCTACTACTCTTCCTAGAGACAACACTAATGGAACATTTATGATTATGGATATTAATGAAGGTTCTAGCTCTATCATAGTTTATGATATAGAAGCAAAAGATATTCTCATAAATGAACAAATGGTTTAAAATACACAAGGAAACAAAGGAGACTAGCATGTACCCTGAATACAAAAAAGTTAAATCCTGTGCGGAAGAAGCAAACTTACTTCTTAACACATCAAGAACTATGGAAGACATATTTGTCTTATCCACAAAAAGAAATTTAAAAAGAATCGCAGTTACCTACACTAATAACGAAGGTAAATTAAAGAAATACAAATATTCAAGATTTAGAAAGCACGCCTTTGAAATCGCGTCTATTTTATCTAATTTCATGATTCAACAGCCTAAGAATGTTCCTATTGTTCTTAAAGCGAATAATGGACCACACTGGGGAGAGATTTTCTGGGCGATTTTAATGACTGGCTACAAGCCATTATTAGTTGACGCAAAAACATCTAAAGAAGGAACTGAAAACTTAATTAAGCAAGGTAAGGCTATTGCTATTATTACAGATGATAACAATACATATGATGTTCCTAAGTTCTCTTTAAGAGACTTATTACAAGAAAAACATAGTTACGAATTCGCTCCTAACTGGGAAAACGAAGTCATCTTCTGTTCTAGCGGCACTACTGGTGATGTGAAGCTTATGGTCTTTAACGGCGAAAACTTATGCCATCAAATCTTAGCAGCTTTAGATTTTGCTGAGACTTCTAAAGACCTCTTATATCCAAAATCAATGGGACCACTCAAAGTTTTAGCAATGATTCCATTCCATCATATCTTTGGCTTCATCGCCACTTTCTTATGGTATTTCTATTATGGAGCAAACTTCGTTTTTGTTCGTAATTTAGCCCCATCAGAAGTTCAAAGTGTCTGTCAAAAATGTAAAGTCACTCACGTCTTCTCTGTCCCACTATTTTGGGATTCTTTAGCCCAAGGTTTAGAAAGAAAGAAGGCCTTAGAGACTCCAACTAGACAACAATACATAGATAAATTAATTGGCTATAACACTGGCAAAATCTTAAAAGAAGAAGCTGGCCCAGTAAAAATGGTTCAAAACACTATTCAAAAGAAATTATTAGGTAATAAAATTCGCTTCTGTATTTCCGGTGGCGGATATCTAGATAGCAAGACTCAAACCGTGATTAATGGTGTTGGTTATCCATTATATAATGGATATGGAATGACAGAAATCGGTATTACTTCTGTTGAATTATCTCCAATTGTGGAATTAAGACTTAAAGGTTCTATCGGCATCCCACTTCATGGCGTGTCCTATAAGATTAAACCAACAAATGGCAAAGGACGTACTGGTGAATTATTAGTTAAATCTGATATCACTCATATTAGAGAAATTATCGGTGGAGTAGAAAGAGAAACTCAGCTTGATAAAGACGGATATTTCTCTACTGGCGATATCGCTGAAGTCGATGCCACAAATAGATATTATTTAAAAGGTAGAATGAAAGACGTCATCATTAATGCGGATGGAGAAAACATCTTCCCTGACGAACTTGAAATCTTCTTTAAGAAGATTCCTCATATCCAAGCTGTCTGTGTCTTAGGTGTTGATCAAAAAGGTACAAAGAATCAAAGAATTGTTTGTGCAGTAGAAATTGATAACAGCATTTCTAGCGATGAAATCGATGCTTTAAAAGAAGAAGTTAAGAAAGCCGGACTCAATTTACCAAAAGGCACAAAGATTACAGAATTCTATTTCGCAAGAAATAAATTACCAATCGCTAACAACATGAAAGTTAAACGTTTCGTTGTTAAAAAGAGTATTGAAACAATGAACGGCGACTATATCCCATTTGATTTCAAAAAAGAAGTTAAAGGCAACAAAAACTTCTCTAAAGAAACTATGGAGAAAGTTGTTGAACCATTAAGAAAAATCTTCTCTAAAATCTTAATTCTTCCAGAATTTAAGATTGATGATGACGCACACTGGATTGATGCTTTAGGAGGAGATTCCATGAGTTATGTGGAATTAATCACCACTGTTCAAGATCAATTCAAAGTCACCATTCCAGAAACATCTTATGGTAAATTAACTTGTATTAATGATTTCGCTGAAGAAATTGTTTCATTACAAAAGAAGAAGAAATAATTACAAATATTATTTGCATTATTTATAAGCATTTAGTATCATTAACGCTGACGCAAAAAAGAAGGTATACACATGGCAAACATTAAATCTCAAATCAAACGTAATCGTACAAACGAAAAAGCACGCTTAAGAAACAAGGCTGCAAAAAGTGCAATTAGAACTTCTATTAAGAAAGTAAAAGTTGCAGTTGAAGCTGGCAAAAAAGAAGAAGCTGAAAAAGCTTTATTAGAAGCATATCGTTTAATCGATAAATCCGTCTCTGATGGTGTTCAACACAAAAACACCGCTGCAAGACAAAAAAGCGAGATCCAAAGATTAGTTAACTCTATTAAATAAGTAAACCTTATTGCGTTTTAAACTTTATTAAAAACAATTCAAAACCATAATTGCGGTCGACAAGGCCGCTTTTTATGTCGAAATCTAGTTGATATAAATCGTCTAAAGTTCTTTTGATGGCTTTATCAGAAATCATTGGCAAGAGTTTAGAAAGAACATAGACTCTACCTGGTTTAATTTTTAATTCATTAGCAATCTCTTCTTTAGGCATTCTCTTTTTGCTTAAGTAACTAATCTCTGATAATAAGCGAAATTGATTACCAAGTTGAGCAATTAAAGTTGGAGATTGAATATTCTTAACTTGCAAATCACGGAATAAACCAATCGCTTCAGCGTTTTTATTATCCACTAATAAATTAAAGATTAAGAAAGCGTTATCTTCTAATGGTTTATTAATCATCAAAATAACATCTTTATAACGAATGTGGTCGGTATATAAAGTTAAGATTTGGACACTATTTTGAAATAAAGAAACATCTCCAGAGGTACGTTCTGCGAGTTCCATAATCGCGTCTCTATCGATAACGATTCCTTTTTTAGCTAAATAAGCTCTTACATATTCATTCCAGCCTTTTTCATCTGGATCCACTATTTGAATAACTTTTGCTTTTTCTTTTAACAATTTAAATAGAGTGCTTTTTTCATCAATAGAAGAACTACATACTGAAAGTATCAAGCATGATTCTAAGTCCTGAGAACTGTTTTCAATATAGTTTAATAGCTCGTCATAATTTTGATCAGATTCAATTTTGTTTTTTGGCTTTGGTTTTAAAAGAAAATAACAGTTTTCTAATGAAACAACTTTCTTTTCATAACCTAAGGCTACATATTTACATTCATCAACTGCATCTTGGATTAAGACATTATGGCCATCTAACTTAATAAAATTAAGTTCATCTGGTTTTTCTTCCTCTAAAAAAGATTCGCCAATCTTTCGGATTTGCGACTTAATATTTGGTCCTTGATTACCGTAAACAAAATAAATCATCGCTAACTATTATAACTTATTTTCAGTTCTACTAGTAATAAGTTATTGTTCCTTCTAAATCAGTTCTTCGAATTCGGACTTTATATTTATTTAAAATCGCTACTACTTCACTATGAGGATGTCCGTATTTATTCTTTTTTCCACACGATATCACTCCAACTTTTGGAGAAAGATATTTAATAAAAGCGTCACCGCTAGAAGTGTTTGACCCATGGTGTCCCACCTTTAAAATGTCACAAGGAATAGAAACATTATCTTTCATTATCCTAGATTCAATCTTTTTAGGAGCATCACCCATAATGAGATAATGATATTCTTTAGTGTTAAATCCAATCACTAACGAACGATCGTTTTCTTCATTCCATAATTCAGGATAGATATTATAATTAGTCAAATTAAATCCTCCTATACTAATAGGAAAAGATTTATAATCTTTTTCGTAACGTTTCACTGTAAAATTCTCAATTAAAGAATTAACCGCTCCAGAATGGTCGAAGTCATCATGAGTGGTAATTAATAAATCAATATCGTAAATCTGATTCTTTTTAAAAAACGGAATCAATGTTTCTTTTGCCATATTAATACTTTTATGTCCACCGGTATCAATTAAAATAGCGGTATCTTTTCTTCTAATTAATGTCGCATCTCCTTGACCTACATTGATAAAAAATACTTGGTCATTAAATAAACTATTTAGAGGAATAAAATAAAATAGATTAAGAATTAATAATAGCCCACTAGAAGCGTAGATCATTGGCTTAAAGCGACTAGATAAAAAATAAACGACAATAAAGAATAGAACTTCAAATAAAAGAATCGTTAAATTACTCATTTCTATTCCATATATTGTGAGGTTATATTTAGAAAAGAAAGATATCGCCTGAGATAAGAAATCTCCATAACCATTAACTATCCCATATATCGGAATATGGGTAATAGATAATAAGGAAAGAAAATAATATAAAACAAAAAACGGAGATAAAATAATGTGATAAATAATAGAAACTATGGAGATCTCTTGGTAAAAAGCTAAGGCAAAAGGAATAAACTCTATTAGAATCAATCCACTAATGAGTAGTTTCTTTTGAAAGGGTTTATATCCTTTGAAGGAATTCTGAAAGAAAAAAGCGCTAATGGGGATTAGATAAGTTAACAAGAATCCATCTTGATAAGCGTAAAACGGATTAATAATTAAAAAGAATATTCCAGAAAAGGAGACTAATTCTAAATAAGAAAACTTCTTTTTTAATAAATGATTATTGATCCACCTTAAGAGTTTTAAAAAGACAAATTTAATGACCACAAACCGTGGATAAGACAAGATAAAAGTAGGTAAGAATAGCCCTATAAGTACTAAGTCTTTATATTTGTCTTTTTTAATGAATCTAGAAACACAAAACGCTAAAAATGAATATAAAATCGTTAAATAAAATCCGCTATTAGATAATAGACGATTTAAATGAAGCGATCTCATCTCACTATAGACATCTTCATCACTTCCCATAGAGAAAAGAAATGAGCCAATTAAAGCTTTAGAATTACTAGAAAAATGAGAAAGAAATTCCTTTTTAAAAGATAAGACTCTAATTGGGTTTCTAAATTTAACCTCAATTGATGTGGGATACATCTGGGAATATACCCCTTTATTATTGAGGTATTTTTGGAAATTGAAGTTTGATTCTAAAATCTCAAAATCCAAAGGAACTTTACTACCTTTTATCGATAAGATATCCCCTATTTCAAAAGAATGTTCTCTTTGATAAACATAAAGTTTTTCAAAAGTGGAATTAAAGATGAAATAGTTTTCTTTAACTTCTTCCACTATTCCGCTATATTCGCTCTTATTGAAATTAGGCCTTATAAAGGACAAACCAACACCAATGAGGCAAGATATCATCCCAGCAATAAATACTTTCTTACCGAAGCGATAAAAGGCAAAAGCAAGAACAATTACTAGTTCTATGACTCCTAGAATTATTGATACTCGAACATTAATACCAAGATATAGAAGAACAAATAGAACTAATAAACTCACGCGTGAAGAATTACATAGTTACGGATCTTACGATAAGTAGCATTACCAATGCCGTATACTTCCATTAGCTCTTCTAAAGTAGCAAATATTCCATTAGTCTCTCGATAAGTAATAATGGAATTAGCAATTGTGGAAGTAATACCACTTACTGTAGCTAAAGTTTCAGCATCATCAATATTGATATTCACTTTACTAACTTCACTAGCACTACAAACATCACTAGTATCATATCTAGAGGCAATATAGTAAGTCATGCCTTTAGTTAAAAGGGCTTCATCATAATACGCTCTAGAATCAGCATTAACAGTTGTACCACCAGCAGTCTCAATTAAATCGAGCATAGTGCTACCATCTTTCATTGTAAAATTGCCAGTCTTATAAACCTCACCTTCAATAGCAACGGTAAAGGTATTCGCAACCTCAGTAACTGTCCCAGCAGACTGAATTTGCGACTTTGGGTCGATCATCACAAATGCGGCAATGACGGCGATTGTCACAACTACGACCCCAATCAGGATTTTAAACATAAAATTAAAAACCTCCTTCATTATATAAAGAGGGAGGTTTTGCGATTTTTTTGCAAAAAAATTTTTTTAGGCGCCTATTTTTAGGACTTCTACTTTGTAGACTTTTTTTGGTCCTTTGACATCAATGACATCACCAACAACTTTTCCAATTAAAGCCTCACCTAATGGAGAAGCGTTGGAAATTTTGTTATTGAATGGGTCGCTTTCAACAGTACCAACAATCATGTATTTGCCTTCTTTACCTGTTTCAATGAACTTCACTGTAACAGTTGAACCAAGGGCAACTTTATTGCCACCTTTTTTAGCTTTTGCTTCATCATCGATAATTTCAGCATTGGAGAGGATGTTTTCAATCTCTTTAATACGACCTTCGACTTCAGCTTGTCTATTTCTTGCAGCATCGTAGTCAGCGTTTTCACTTAAGTCGCCTTGTGCACGAGCTTCAGTTAATTGTCTTTTTACTTCTTCTCTGGTGTTATCAATTAATTCACGAAGTTCTTTTTCAAGTTCTTCTTTACCAGCTTTTGTTAAGATTACTTTTTCTGCCATTATTAATACCTCACAAATTCAGTCAAGCGTTATTATAGCAATAACGAGTTACATATTCCAAGATTTTTTCAAAATACATATACTTGGTTCAAATAGATTAATCTATTGACTTCGTATATAATAAGTCCGTTATGAAGAAGAATTCTTATCTATTTAAGCTACTAATTCTATTTCTGACTTTTATGAAAATTGGGGCACTCACCTTTGGTGGAGGCTACGCGATGATTCCAATTATCGAAGAAGAAGTCACCAAAAAAAGGAAATGGATTAGTGAAATAGAAATCATGGATATTCTCGCTATAAGCGAGTCTACTCCTGGACCAATCGCTGTTAATACCGCTACTTATGTTGGCTATAAAGTTGCAGGGATAGTTGGAGGGATAGTTGCCACTATCGGTCTCACCATTCCTTCTTTTGTCATTATTTTTGTTATTTCTTTCTTCTATCAAGACTTTATGAAGTGGCCAGTAATCTCCGCAATGTTTAAAGGCTTAAAAGTTGGAGTCATAATTTTATTATTCTCTGCTGTTTTAAGATTAAGAAAAGGCGTTAAAGTCAACTTAGTGGGCACCATTTTATTTGTTTCTGCCCTAAGCATAATGCTTATCTTCTCCTTCATCGATATTGGTTTTAAATATTTATCTTTATCCCTAATTTTATTAGGAATAATCACCGGAATTGTTTTAACTTTAATCGCTAATAAAAAGGAGGATAGTAAATGATTTTCTTTGAACTTTTCTATACCTTCTTTCTAATTGGCTTATTCACCTTTGGTGGAGGCTACGCGATGATTCCAATGATTCAAGAACAAGTTGTTTCTAAAGGCTGGATTAGTGAATCTAGTCTCACAGACTTTATCGCAGTGAGTGAAGCAACTCCTGGACCATTTGCCATTAACATCTCCACTTTCGTTGGTAATTCCGTTGGAGGTGTGTTTGGAGCAATTTGTTCCACTATTGGAGTTATTCTTCCTTCAATTATCATCATTTTAATTATTGCGATGATTATGAAGAAGTTTATGAAGAATAAATATGTTCAAGGAGCGTTATCTGGAGTTAGGCCAGTTGTTCTTGCTCTAATCTTATCCACTGCTTTAGTTTTATTTATCAAAGTTCTCTTCTTTAGAGGCACCTCCTTTAAAGGAGAATTTGAATTTGATATTAGAAGTTTCACTTTATTAGTAATTCTTTCCTCGATGCTATTTATTTATAAAAAAATCAAAAAGAAAAACCTAGGAGCTATTAAACTTCTAGGCTTATCAGCATTACTTGGAATAATTATCTTTACCGTTTAATCGGCCGCGTTTTCATCCATAAAGGCATTGAAGACTTCTTCAACTTCTTCATATTCTTCATCAGATTCGATTTCAAATAATTCGCCTTTGTCGTTATATTCCATACACATTATGTCTTCTGGGGTTTCTTTATTATATAAGAAGACGTATTTTTTCTTTCTTTCATCGTGTTCATAGGTGAAAAGAATTTCCATTAAATGTTCATTTCCCTCTTCATCACGGATAGTTATTTGTTTTTCATCTTCAATCATTTGCTCATCTTCCTTTCATTCTTAAATAGAAATCTAATATTTCACAGGCCGCAATTCGATCAACAGCACCTTTTCTTTGCTGTCCTGAAACATTTAATTGGTTAAGTGTCTTATGCGCAGACACTGTGGTTAAGCGCTCATCCACAAGTTCAATTTTTAGAGTTGGATCTTCTTTTAGAAGGTCTTCTTTAAATCTTTTAGAAGAATCCGCTCTAAAGCCTTGAGTTCCATCCATATTAATTGGTAAACCAATTACTAAATTTTTAACACCGGTTTTTTCCACTAACTTATGAACATAGTCTCTAGCTTGCGAATAAGCTTCTTTAGGAAATCTAAAGGTCTCTACTCCGTGTACAAATCCTAAGACATCACTACTAGCAACACCTAAGGTAGTTGTTCCTAAATCTAGTCCAAGATATTTTTCCATTATTTCACTAATCCTTTAGCGGCTTCTAAAGCTTCAGAAATCTTAGTAGCGTCTTTACCTGCTCCGCTAGCGAAGTCTGGTCTTCCTCCTCCAGAACCTCCTAATATAGTAGCAACAGACTTAACTAAATCACCTGCTCTATAAGCTTTTTGAGCGTTACCATTTACACTACAAACTACAGGGATAGAATCTTTACCGCCACCGACAAAGATAATCACAGAATCTTTATGAGTAACTTTAAGTTTATCAACTAAAGATACTAAGGCGTTTCTATCCGCATCTTTGATGTGTTTAATTAATACTTCTTTATCGTTACAAGAGACAAATTCTCCATCTAATGAAGCACTTTCCGCATTCGCGAGCTTTTGGCTTAATGATTCGACAGTTTTCTTAAGTTCAGATTTCTCTACTAATAAAGCGTTAAGTCTAATGTTCACTTCACTAATTGAACCTGCACCTAAGCTATTTCTAGCTTGTACAAGCATATTTTCACGTTTTTTAAGTAATTCATAAGCGCCAATGGAGGTTCTAGAAACAATACGTCTAACTCCACTAGCAACTGATTCTTCACTTTCAATGACAAAGACACCAATATCTCTTGTGTTACTAACGTGAGTGCCACCACAGAATTCCTTAGAAACCTCGCCAAAACAAACTACTCTAACGATGTCTCCATATTTATCATCAAACAAGGCTTTTGCCCCAATCTTTTTAGCCTCGTCAATGGATAAGACTTTAGTCTCTTCTTCAATTGCTTCAGAGATCCATCTATTAACCTTTCTTTCCACTTCGGCAATTTCTTCTTCACTCATCTTTTTAAAGTGCGAGAAGTCAAAGTGAATATAATCAGCACAGACATAACTACCTTTTTGAGCGACGTGATCACCAAGGACTTCAGTTAAAGCACTTTGAAGTAAATGGACTGAAGAGTGATTTCTTCTAATTAATTCACGATTATAGGAGTCAATTTTTAAATTAACTTTATCGCCGACTTTAATTTCTCCAAATAAAACAGTGACATGATGTAAATGTTGTTTATTAGGAGCTTTAGAAACAGAAATAACTTTTGCTTCCATAGATTTATTTGAGATAGTGCCAATATCAGAAACTTGTCCTCCGCTTTCTGCGTAGAATGGAGTTTCTTTAACGATTAAGTCGCCTTCTCCAGATAATGAATCTACTTTTTCTCCATTAACAAATAAGCCAATAACTTCGCTTTCTAATTCAGCTTTTTCATAATTGAAAGAACTTCGTTCTTTGAAATTCATTAAATCTATAGATTGTTTGTTCATAGATTGTTGATCACCACGAGCGGCTCTCGCTCGCTCTTTTTGTTTATTCATTTCTTCTTCAAATTCTTTTTCATCGACTGTGACACCATTTTCTTCACAGATTTCTAAAGTTAGTTCTTTAGGGAAACCAAATGTGTCATAGAGTTTAAACATGTCTTTACCAGATAAAGATTTACTATCTTTAATTAAAGACATAAGTAAAGATTCACCATTTTGAAGTGTCTTTAAGAATTTTTCTTCTTCAGCTTGCACCATCTTAGAGATAAATTCTTGTTTATCTAATAAATATGGGTAGTAGGATTTCATAATCTCCGCTACTACTGGAACAAGTTTATGTAAGAAATGAGTATCTATTCCTAATACGTGTCCATATCTTTCCGCTCTACGGAGTAATCTACGTAAGACGTAGCCTCTACCTTCGTTAGAGAACATTTCTCCATCTGCTAAAGCAAAGGTAATGGTTCTAATATGGTCAGCAATCACTCTAAAAGCGCGTTTATTTGAGGAATATTCTTTTTTTGATATTTCTTCTGTCTTTTTAATAATTGGCCAGAATAAATCGGTTTCATAGGCTGTATCAGTCTCTTGAATGACACAGGCAAATCTTTCTAAGCCCGCGCCAGTATCGATGTTTTTACTTGGAAGTTCTTTATATTCGCTTCTTTTCTTACCAATTTCACTATTGAACTGAGAGAAAACGATATTCCAAATTTCGACATATCTAAAGTTTGGTAAATCTTCTTCTAGTAATTTCACTCCAACATGTTCTGGATCAAATTTTTCTCCACGATCAAAATGGACTTCAGTATCAGGTCCACAAGGCCCTTCTCCAATTTCCCAGAAGTTATCTTCTTTTTTGATTAAATGAGATTCTTCGACTCCAACATCTAACCAACATTTTTTAGTTTCTAAATCATCTGGATGATATGTAACATATAATTTTTCTTTTGGAAAGTTAAACCATTTTTCACTAGTTAGAAGCTCCCATGCCCAAGGGATAACTTCTTTTCTAAAGTAATCTCCAATAGAGAAATTACCAAGCATTTCAAAGAAAGTTAAGTGAGTGGCGTCACCCACATTTTCAATATCGTTAGTTCTAATTGATTTTTGAGCATTGGTAATTCTTCTACTTGGTGGGACTTCACTACCATCAAAATATTTCTTTAAAGCCGCAACTCCAGCGTTAATCCAAAGTAAAGTTGGATCATTTTTAGGAATTAAAGAACTACCTGGTTCGACGTGGTGTCCTTTACTTTTAAAGAAGTCTAACCACATTTGTCTAATTTCACTTGAAGACATCTTTTTCATATTTTTTTCCTCCAAATATAAGAAAACGTTCCTTTTAGGAACGAACAAGTCCGCGATACCATCCTATTTCCTCTCCAAATTGGGAGAGACACTTAATTAATAGTTATTTCGTTAACTTTACGGTGGCATTACCCACACGACAAGGAGTGGCCCATTTATTCTCTATTACGTTATTGCACCAATGTAACGCTCTCTTAGAATAGAAGAAATAAATTTCTTTCCTTCGCTAGATATTATTACATTTATCAATTTATAATCCAATAAAGAATTTATTCAATTAAAAATTTTTAAAACGGATAATCCGCCAGAATCAACTATTTTTAGCCACTTTTGGCGAATTATACGCATTTTTTATATAGATAATCCGCCAAAACTATTATTTTCCGCGTACTTCTGGCGAATTATATTAAAAATAAAGAGTCACAATCAAAACTGTTTTGGACTATATTTGAATACTGGTTCTTTTTTAGTCCGTTAACAGTAAACAAAGAAATTTGCACAGATTTATTTGTTTTAGTTTCATTTATAAAAACAGCTCTCTTATTCAATAGATTTTCAGCGTACTTTTTATCTATTTCAAAGGCAGAAATCGAATGCTTCATTTCACAAATATTAATTGTTCGATCACCTCTATCAATAACCAAGTCAATTTGTGCACCGGTTTCAGAATTCTTGCTTCTCCAAGAAAAAACTTCTGTTTCAATTGAAGAGATTCCGAGCGCCATCTTAATTGAATTGATGTTATTTAAACATACTTTTTCAAAAGCCAATCCGCACCAGGAATAATAATCAGAAGAATTTATAAATGAAAGCCAAGAAATCTTTTTATTTGCAAAATCAAATTTTAAAGAAAACAAAATAAACGGATCAATTATTTGATAAAAGCTACCGTTTTTTTGCATTGTAAAATTGGTGAACTTTCTTATAAAAGAACATTGCTCTAACTCAAGTAAAATATCAGTCAATGTTTGCCCATTTATCTTTGTTTTTTCGATAATTTGTTGTCTGGTTATTCCTGATTTAACTTTGCTTAATGATAAAATCACTTCCAAATGTTTATTATGATTCTTAAACAAAGATTTAAATAAATTATTTAATTCGTAGTGAAGATCGCCTTTTTCTTCAAAACATAATTTCTCAATATTTTGATCTAATGACAATCTTGGAGACAACATTTCTAAATAAAATGGAACACCACCAAAAACCATATAAGCATCAATGACAGTTTGTTTTGTATATTGAAATCCCTTGGATAATAGATATTCATATGTTTCTTTTAATGTAAAAGGCTCCAACAAAATCTTTTTAGTTACACGGTTGTAAAAACCGGTTTTAGAATTTAATAAATTGTTCAAAATCCAAGATGTTGCCGATCCACAGACTATCAGCACTATATCTTTGTGTTTAGATGCATAACTATTCCAAAAATAATCAAGCGCAGATTTAAAATTCGATTTAGGAGTATCCATCCATGGAAGCTCATCCAAAAATACAATTCTTTTGTTGCTAGAAATTTCTCTATTAACATTATCTGATTCGAGAATATTTATAAGCAAATCAAAAGCTTCGTACCAATCAGATGGGGTTTTATTCTTATTATGACCATATTTCAATAAAAAACGCTCAAATACTTTTAGTTGATTTTTTTGATTTCTTTCAACAACTCCAGTAGCGTAAAAGGCATAATTGCCATTAAAGAATTCATCAATCAAAAAAGTTTTGCCAACTCTTCTTCTTCCATACACTACTACAAATTCTGATTTATCGCTTTCAAGTGTTTGATTAAGCAAATTAATTTGATTTTTTCTCCCGATAATCATTTTTAAATCCTCACATATATTAAAACAGGATAATCCGCCAGAATCAACTATTTTTAGCCACTTTTGGCGAATTATAGGCATTTTTTATATGGATAATCCGCCAGAAATGACTATTTTTACCAACTTTTGGCGAATTATAGTTTTTCAATTCCAAGAAAAAAAACGCTCACGAGGAGCGTTAATTTCTATGATTAATTTGATTAACAATCGTAATAGAAAGTCATTTCTGTGATCCATAAGGCTTTATGTTCAGTTCCGAATGGTTCGTCTGGCTCGAAATAAGCATTTGAATCGCTATCAAGATAACCGCCTTGAGGAGTCCAATGATATTTCATATAATCGTTTGTATCCGCAATCGTTGTCATTGTTCCGGTTGTATGATCTGGATGTTTACCTCTTAAAGTAGTTAGACGATCGCTTCCTTTTTCTAGTGTAAAATCTATTCCAGTGAGATGTCTAAAAGGAACTACATCAATTCCATGTTGTCCATCTAAAGAATATACATCATCATTGTAAAATCTTTCAATGTTAACATAGAAAGCACACCCAAATCCGGCATTATAATCGCCCCATAAGCAAATAACGCAATTATTTTTATTTTGATGTACGTCTTTTTGGCTTTGTAAAGCATCAACATAGCCATAGGCTAATTTATCATCCAATAGAAAAATTGCACCACCATAATTTTGGTTTCCGTCATCATAATAATTTAAGATACGATTGTCTTTATTAACGGTAACTACTCTTCCTGGAGTAGCAGCCGCTTTTGATGGCATAAGTTCCACATCATTTTGTCCTAATAAGACAACTGCCATGGTTGATAAGGTGACTAGACCTGTAGAAGCTAATAAGATGATTTTCTTGTTTCTTGTATTACTCATGTCTTACATCCTCCTAGTGCTACAATTATAATTAGTCAAAACTAAAAGACAATCTTTTTTATTAAAACATATTTGGGATAATCAAAAAAATATAAAAGAAAAACGCTCGCAAGGAGCGTTATATGATTTAATAATTAATCTTTACTTACTTCTTTAGCAATAGAAGCAATTGAACCAATCTTTAGTCCGTCACTTGGTAGGAAGATTTTTGTAGATTGTCCGTCTGCAACTTTGGTTAAGGCTTCGTAGTATCTTAGTTGTAAAGCTTCTTGACTTGGTTTAGATTCGTTAATTAGTTTCAAGCCTTCTGCTTCAGCTTGTTTGACCATTTTAATGGAGTCTGCTTCAGCTTGTTTGACTTGTCTTAAACTTTCAGCTTCACCCTCAGCACGTAGAATCGTCATTTGTTTATCAGCTTCAGCTTTTAAAATTGCAGATTGTTTTTCGCCTTCAGCCACTAAAATAGCGGATTGTTTTTCACCTTCAGCAAGAAGTATTTTTTCTCTTTTTTCACGTTCAGCACGCATTTGCTTTTCCATTGCTTCGCGTATATCTTTTGGTGGAAGAATATTTTTAACTTCAACACGATTAACTTTAATACCCCAAGGATCAGTTGCTTCATCAAGAATCTTTCTCATTTTTTCATTAATGATTTCTCTAGAAGTCAAACATTCATCAAGGGCAAGTTCTCCAATAATGTTTCTTAATGTTGTAGCACTTAAATAACTAATAGCACTAAGAGGATCTTCTACACCATAAGCATATAATTTTGCATCTGTAACTACAAAGAAGACAACCGTATCAATTTCCATTGTAACATTATCTTTTGTAATAACTGATTGTGGTTCAAAATCCTTAACTTGTTCCTTCATTGAAACACGCAACGCTACACGATCAAAAAATGGAAGTAACATATGAATACCCACATTCCAAGTGGTACGATATGCACCTAATCTTTCAACGATCACTTTTTCTGTTTGTTTGACAATTTTAATGGAGCTGAGAATAACAATTAATAAAATCGCTCCTAAGATAGATAAGATAACAATTAACGCAATCATATTTTAATCCTCGACTTTCTTAACAATAACTTTGTTTCCGTTTAAGGAGACTACTTCAACTATTTCATCTTCCTTGATTGTTTCTTTTTCGTTTGCTGGTATCGCAGTCCAACTAATATCTCCAATTTTAATAGCTCCTGGGCGAAGAAATGAAATATCTTCAATTACATATCCTTTTTTACCAATAAAGCTATCAATATTAGTTCTAACAGTGTTCCGTTTAAGATACTTCTTAAATATTGGTCTTAACGCTAATAAGGTGGAGATAGATATCACGATAAAGATAATTAATTCTGACCACCAAGGCGCTCCAGGAATAACTGAAACGATTAATGATATTAATGCTCCAAAAGCAAACCAAATTGAGATTAATGCTGGCCCACTTGCTTCAATAATAATCATCAAAACGAATAATGATAGCCAGATAATCCACATATATTGTTCCATAATCAATTAGCCTCCTTTGAAGTATCAATTATCAAATAGTTATTAACGCTATCCCAACTTGAAATAAATCTAATCGGCTTTTTATCAAATTTGATCGATAATTCATCTGCAATTTGATTCATCAATTGAGTTGAAGAAATTCTTGAAAAACTCTTATGAATCTCTAATTTTAATAAACAACATTCATCTAATATTCCAGAATCCACTACATCTTTTGTTAGAGGCTTAACAATAATTTTTTTATCTTCAATCCCCACTTGCACTCGATACGCGCTATCAAAAGGATACATAGCGGTTGTATTTAAAACGATGCTATTTATATTTAAAGAAGCAACGCCATTCCGGTCTTTGACATTAAACCATTTGATCATACTTTTCTTCCTTTCAACAAAATTATACAAAAAAATACAATTCGATACAATATTAATAGAATAAATCGGGCAAAAGAAAAGAACGCTTTAAGCGTTCCCTCTATGTTAGCCTAGATTATTCAGATTTTTGAAACATGTCTTTACCGACGCCACACCATGGGCAAGTAAAGTCTTCTGGAAGATCTTCAAATTTAGTTCCAGGAGCGATTCCCATTTCTGGGCATCCCTCATCTTCGTCATAGACGAATCCACATGCAGTACAAACGTATTTCATTGTGATTTTCCTTTCTTATTTTATTGGTTCAAAATCAGCCGCGCCATGTTTACAAAGTGGACAGACAAAATCTTCTGGGAGTTCCTCTCCTTCATAGACATAGCCGCACACCTTACAGACGTAGCCTTTCTTTTTATTAGTGTCTGGTTTAGGTTTAACATTTGCTTGATAATAATTATAAGTCATGGTCTCAACGTTATTGATAATCTTACTTTCAGTAACAGAGCAAATAAACATGCCGTGAGTATCTAAATCAACATAGTTATCAACTTTTAAGGAAATGAAAGCATTAACATAGTTAGGTAAGACTACTAAGCCGTTTTCACTTCTAATCACTTCTTTACCCGCAAATTTATCTTTGTCTTTGCCAGAAACAAAGCCGTACTCTTGAAACACTGAAAAAGGTGCTTCAATATTTAAACAGTTCACATTAAGAACACCAGTCTTTTTAATGATGTCATGAGAATAATTGGCTTTATTGATATTAACCGCGACTCTAAGAGGAGAATCAGTTAATTGAGAAACTGTATTCACAATTAAGCCATTATCTTTACTTCCGTCTTTAGAAGTTACAACATATAAGCCATATCCGATTTTAAATAAAGCTTTTGGATCAAGTTCTGGTTTCTTTTCTTCCTTAATTTCTTTATGAGCTTTATATTCAGCACATAACGATTCTGCTAAAGCAGAAATTTGCGCTTTATTTTCTTCAGTCATCGCTGATAAGATTCTAACTTTTGGCTCGATAATTTCCACATTCTTGCAACCAGAGAGTTTATCGCTCATAACTTTAGCCGCCATTGGGGCCCAGGTACCATTTTCAATTAAGCCGATTTTCTTATTTTGGAAGTTACGCTCCACTAAGTGAGCAATAAAGGTATCCATAAATGGGAAGATTCCCGCGTTATATGTAGTTGTGGCTAAAACAATTTTTCCATATCTAAACGCGTCTTCAACACATTCAGGCATATCATCACGCGCTAAATCACTACAAGCAACCTTTGGACAACCAAGTCTTTTTAATTCTTCACACAAGAACTCCACTGCCTTTTTAGTGTGGCCATATACGGAAGTATAAAAGACTGCAACCCCCTCAGATTCAGTTCTATAAGAACTCCATGTGTCATATTGTTTTAAATAGTGACCTAAATCATGGTCTAATACTGGTCCGTGTAATGGACAAATAATTTGAATATCTAAAGTTGCTGCTTTCTTTAATAAAGCTTGGACTTGGGCGCCGTATTTACCAACGATACCGATATAGTATCTTCTAGCTTCGCAATCCCACCCTTCAGGATCTTCAACGTCGTTAGCGCCAAATTTGCCAAACCCGTCCGCTGAGAATAAGACTTTATCATAACTATCATATGTGACCATTACTTCTGGCCAGTGCACCATAGGTGCAAAAACAAATGTTAAGATATGCTTACCTAAATTTAAGGTATCACCTTCATTAACAACAATTCTATTTTTAATCTCTTCATGGAAGAATTGTTCCATCATCTTAAATGTTTTCGCGTTACCTAAAACTTTTGCGGATGGATATTCTTTTAAGAAGTTGATGATATTCGCTGAATGGTCTGGTTCCATATGTTGAACTACTAAGATGTCAGGTTTTCTAGCCCCTAGCACTTCTTTGATATTCGCTAACCATTCTTTAGTGAAATGTTGGTCAACTGTGTCCATGACCACCACTAAATCATCAACAATGACATAAGAGTTATACGCCATTCCTAAAGGAACAACATATTGGCCTTCAAATAAATCTATTTGATGGTCATTAACCCCAACATAATAAATATCTTTTGTGACATTCTTCATAATTAGGCTCCTATCCAAGCATTAAGCTTGTCATCAATTTGATTTACTTCGCTCCCTTTACAAGCAAATCCTTTTTTAATTAATGCTCCTTTTAAAGAGCCTTTAAGTTCAAGTTCAGCTAAGCCTAACGCCCCTTCTTCGTTAGTGGCAAAAGGATAAACAGTCTTTCCAAGCCAAGAATGATCTTTTATAAAGCTAGCGACAATTCTAGGATAGGTTCTCCACCAGCAAGGGAAGCCTAAATAAATCACATCATATTCATCTAAAGATGAAAGTGGATTTTTATAAGCCACTCTTTCATTATATTGATCTTCAATTTTGCTTCTTTTTACACATTCCTCATAATTAGTTGGATATGGGATTTCTGGTTCTAATTTAAATAATTCACCACCAGTTTTAGCAGCGATTTTTTCCGCAACGATTTCTGTAAAACCTTTGGTGATTACTTCCATTTCGCCATTAACAGAATTCTCTCCAGTACGTGAGAAATATACAATTAATGTTTTCATAATAGTTAATTACCTCAACCACTATTATTACAAATTTATAATTTTTAATAAACAATAATTAATAATCTGATTGAACTTTAATAAATAGGCAAATAAAAAGTCTGATATTACTTAGAAAACGAATTAGCAAAAGGCAATGCTTTTATTAAGACAATATTCTCTATATTCTATTAAGGAAAGTTTGATTGCTAAATCAAATTTTGCATTAGGAATTTTGCTCCTATTATTTTTTTTATATAAATAAGCTTCATCAGGGGATATCACAATATATGTTTTGTTTTTACTAGCTTCTAGTCTATTTCCATCAAAATCAAAATATACATGTTTATTCTCACATATTAAAGAAAGGTGTTTAATCACAAAAATTACAAATTGATAGTCATTCCATAAGGAAGAATAATACGGAACAAAATTACTACTTGTAAAAAATATCTTATCAACACCAAATAAATCAGATAACTTACTTATTTGTAAATATGTTAATTTATCTTCTTGTTTTGCCTCTTTTAATAAGGACGATAAATAATTTCTATTTATGTCACATATTTTAGAAACCGAAAGAACACTATATTCGCTTTTTTCTAAAAGAATAGAAAACGCTGTTTTTGTAGAGATATCATTTCTCACTTTTTCAATTACTCTAAATTGAGCGACCTCATGATATAAAGGATATAAAGAAAGCATTTTTGATAAAGGATAAATTAGAAATAACTGTCTTAAAGGAATACATAAAGATATTGATATTGAAATATAACATTCTCCAGCGTAAACATAATCGTTCAAAAAATTCGGGGAATATTTTTTTTGGCTGGCTCTAAAAATATTTTTAGAGATAGTCACAATATCCTTAGATAAAAATGATTCAACATCATTATTTTCTAAAAAATCAAAAAAATTAGATTTCACAATTACATTAGATATTGAATCGCTATCTAATTCACACTGTAAATGTAAAAAGGAAAGAAGATATCCAAATTTATTTTTAATTTCATTAATGTTTACTGATTTCACGGATAATATCCCTCAAATATGTCTGGTTGACATTTCTCTTTCTTAATATTTGCTCATATTCCTTATTAGCGGTCTCTTCCACTATTTGATATTCATTTGAACTAGGAACAAATAAAGAATCAATAAATCTAATCTCATCAAAAGCTTTTTTACTAATTAAAACGTATTGAAGACCAAGTTTTCCTAATTCCATAGATTCTTTTAATAATTCTAAAGGTAAATCGTTATTTAAAAACGCTCGAGTATATTGATAATAAGAATCATCCGCACGATAGCCAACAATCATATCGACACCATTTAAATTAGGCAAAAAGTTTTTGATTAAAAAATCAATTTCTTCTTTCGAATTTGATTTAGTCTGTTGATCTATCCTATTAGCGCATAATAAGGCGATCCAAGTTAAGATATCTTTATCAGTTACGTGGTTGAGCCATAAAACATTCAATTTGTCCATATTAATGACATAGGAATTGATATATCCGCCTTCAGGATATTGACACGCCCACATACGAGCTATATCGAGTTCTTTACATAAATAAAAACCAGATCCATAGTCACAATCATTTCTTCCATAACCATAGATAGGCTTAATTATTTCTTTGTCTGAACCATGAAATAGTTTTTCCATGTCTCTATTATATCATTTGCACGATTTCATGCAACTTTTAGTTATGTTTTACTTATTTATATCGATTTATTGCACGTTTTCATGCAATATTTAGAAATTGGAGATATAGTAACAATTCGATATTTTCCCAAATAATCAAATAAATATTTGAAAGAAGATAGATTATCCCTTATATTTAATTCGTTCTTATTCCTTTTGAAGGTTGGACACTTAAGGAGAAGCTTATGAAAACAATGATTATGTTAAGCGCGATACCTGCGTCTGGGAAATCGACCTGGGCAAAAGAGTATCAAGCGACTCACCCAAACACTTATATTGTTAATAGTGATGAGGTAAGAATGGAAGTTACTCATGGAGATTTTCAAGACCACTCAAAACAAAAAGAAGTTTGGGAACTTTTTGAAAAAAGAATTCATGAATATGCCGCTAAAGGTGAAGATGTTACAGTTATTGTAGACGCTCTTAATGATGTTAACGCTGTAAGATTAAAATACTTATCCACTACTCCAGAATTCGATAAAAAGATTTTAGTCTTATTCCCAAATACCCTAGAAAAATCAAGAAAATATAACAACTTAAGAGAAGTCGCCTTACGAGTTCCTGATGATATATTAGTGGGCCTTGTTAATAAATTTGAAGCCCCTAGTCAAGAAGTCCTTGATCTAGTGGATGAAGTAATTGAAGTTAATTGGTAAGTCATAGACTTACCATTTTATTTTTATTCTTCGTCTCCAGTTGGGTTAATAACAGAATAACCGATATTAGTTAAGTGGTCCGCCACTCTTTCTAGTTCGCTAATTAAAGTGGCAAAGTCATCTGAAAGAGCCCCGTTACATTCATTCGCAGTCATTCGCTTATAATGGTTATCACTTAACTCTTTAGCAAGGACATCGCTTCTATCTTCTAATTCATGGAGTTTATCTAGTTTTTGATATTCTTCGTTTTTAAAGATGCCCATAGTTAAATCAGACATATCCATAATTAAATCAAAGAAAACATCTATCTCTTTAACGGCGACATTAGAGAATCTTAAATCACTTTCTTCTAATCTCTTAGAGTTTTCATAGAAGTTATAGGCATGGTCTCCAATACGCTCAATATCATTAATAACGTGGAAATAAGAACCCACAACTTTAGAATCTTCTTTGCTAACTTTATTAGATAAAGAGATTAAATATTCAGTAATTTTACTATTGATATAATCAATATTGCTTTCAGTATCAGCGATAGATCCTGAATTAGTCTTATCGCCTTTTACTAAGCATTCATAGCCATATCTAAAATTAAGCATCGCGAGATTATACATATGTAAAATTTCATTTTTCACTTGCATCACAGCGATATCAGGAGTGTTTAATAATCTATCATCGATATATAAAAGTAAATTCTTCTTATTTTCTAAATCTTTATCTTTGATAACTCTTTCAGATACTTTAATTAAAGGTTTCACTAAAGGCATAGAAGCAACAAAGAAAACCACACTATAAAGTAATGTAAACATCGCTAAGCCTAAGCCAGAAGAACCAAAGCTAGAGGAGAAGAAATTAGAAATTGGAGTAGATAAAGGCCAAATAATCGCAATGGCGATTAAGGCCGCAACTACTTTTATCACCAAAGAAATAAAGCCTGACCTTTTGGCGTTAACTGTGCCTCCAATAGTGGCAATTAAAGTGGTAATACAAGTTCCAATTGTCGCTCCTAAAGCGATATATATCGCACTAGAAAAAGGAATTGCTCCACTAGAGACCATGACAATCGCAATACCAGTAACTGCACTACTAGACTGCACTAAAGCCGTCAAAACAATGCCAATTAAAAGAAGTAATAATGGGAAACTAACTGAAGAGAATAATTGTTGAGTAGCGTTATTAATATCAGCCTGACTAAAAGCGCTTTTTAATAAGTCTAAACCTAAGAAAACTAGACCAAATCCAGTAAGAACTTCACCTAAATTTTTGACTTTTTCTTTGTTAAAGAACATCATCACAATGCCAATAAAAGCAATAAGGGCTAAATATAAACCAATACTAAATGATGAAAGTGATACTAATATGCCTGTAACTGTGGTACCAATAAAAGAACCAAGCATGATATTCACTCCTTGATATAGAGTCATCACGCCGGCATTAATAAAGCCAACTGTAAGTACACAAGTAGCCGCACTACTTTGAATTAAAGCGGTAACTCCACTACCAATTCCTAAACACGCAAAAGGGCTATTTTGTGTTTTTTTAAATATTTTCTTAAGAGATTTACCTGTCGCTTTTTTTAGTCCACCTGACATAAGATTCATGCCGACGATAAAAACAGTGACACCTAAGAATAGAAATATAATCGCAGTCGCTAAATCTTTTACAAGCATATATGATATATTATCATCCTAGTGATAGAATTAATCTAATGAAATTCATAAATTACAAAACAAATCAAAATATCAAAAAAGATATCGAGCCATTATATGTCTCTAGCTTTCCAGAAGAAGAAAGACCACCAGTAGAGATGTTTTTCTCTTTTGCATTAAAGGAAGATAATGACATATACGCGGTGTATGATAATGACTCTTTTATAGGATTTACTAACCTTTTATTTCATAAAGATCTCTGCTATATCTTCTTTTTAGCGGTTTCTCCAAGTTATAGAAATAAAGGATATGGCAGTCAAATCATCCAAGAAGTATTTAAAAAATATCCTGATAAAACTTTCGTACTTTGTTTTGAAGAAGTTGATGATAAATATAGTGATAACCAGTTAAGAAAAAGAAGAAGAGATTTCTATTATAGAAACGGATTTAAAGAAAATATCCTCAAAACCTGTGAATATGGTGTCCGTTATGACACAGTGTATCATGGATCGCACCAAGTAAGTTTTGAGGATTATTTATCTTTATTTATCCACTGCTACGGCCAGATGGCTAAACAGTATATCAAGAAAGCAAATTAATTATTTGACCAAAGATAAAGAAATAGTTAACGCAAAGGCAACTGCTAAAGTGGCAGAAGCAGTAATTGGAGAGTTAAAAATTTTCTTATAGTCAAATTTAGTTTCAACATTTAACTTTGTTAAAAGTTTACTAACGCCATATGCCGCTCCACCAAGAGCTAAGGCATAAATAATAGCAACTCCGTTATAGGTGAATAAGTATTTTTCTCCAACTTTCTTCCAGTTTGCCATACTTTCAAAAGCATTGATATTTCCAGTAAGTCCTGGAGCAGCAACTGCGGTAATTGAACAAATACTTATATAAGTAAATTGATAAGTAACAGCAGCTACGACAAATGCGGCAAATGTTTTAGTACTTAATACATTAGATGGTCTAAAGATTGCTAATGCGCCAAACATTGCTAAGGATTCCACTACAATATAAATTGCTGGGAAATAGACATAAATTCCAAATGGTACGATAATTCCAGTACTTAATTTAATTGTGGCGGAAATTAATCCTGCAAACACAACAGAAATTAATGAACCAGTCTTCTTATAACATAAAGTCATAATTAAGAAGGCGACAGGGACCATAATAATGCTACTCTTAGTAAATAATCCGCCAGCTTCAAAAGCAGGAAGATGTAATAAAGTACCTAGAGTAGCTTCAAAAATTCCCCAAAGCGCTCCATAAAACAAAACTGGGAATAAAATAGATAAAAATTTCTTTTTGTTTTCCATAAATAGTTCTCCGATCAGATGTCATTATTTTTACATAATTAGATTCTATAAAAAAGTTATTTTTTAAGCCTCGCGCGCGCAGTCATTAACCTTGAATGACGCGCATGAAGAATATTTTTTTTCAAAATAAAAAACCTCCATCTTTTAGAGGCTATTATTTGGCTAAGTTACTAATATTAACCTATAAATCTGTTCTTTTGCCTTTATAAAAAGTTGAGTCAATTAAGCCTCCACCTAAGCAGATATCTCCATCATAAAATACAGCAGCTTGCCCTGGAGTAACAGCCTTATATGGCTCATCAAATTTTAATTCCACTAGATCATCACCTTTATAGAAAATAGTGACTCCATTATCTTTTTGTCGATATCTAAATTTCGCATAGATATGTTGTCCTTCTTTTGGCTTATCAGTGATGAAATTTAAATTACTCACTAAACAAGAATCAGAATTGAGTCGATCAGATTCTGGACCACTAGCAACATATAAAATGTTGTTTTTGATATCTTTTTTTACAATAAACCAACCTTGAGCGGTTTCTCCGTGAATTCCACCTATTCCAAGACCTTTTCTTTGACCAATTGTATAATACATCGCTCCATCATGAGTGCCTATTACTCTATTAGTATCGATATCGACAATATTTCCTTTTTTCGCAGGAATATAATTTTTTAAGAATTCTTTGAAGTTTCTCTCTCCAATAAAGCACACGCCTGTTGAGTCTTTTTTATCAGCAATATCAAGGTTTAAATCATGAGCAATTTTTCTAACCTCTTTTTTATCAATATCTCCTAATGGGAATAATGAATATTTAAGTTGTTCTTGAGAAATTTGAGATAAGAAATAGGTTTGATCTTTATTTTGATCAAAACTCTTACATAAATAGGCTTTATCATTTTTATCGATACGTTTTGCGTAATGACCCATAGCAATCATATCAAAGCCTTTTGACTTAGCGAATTTTAAGAAAGCATCAAATTTAATATATTTATTGCAGAATATATCTGGGTTTGGAGTTCTACCAGCTTCATATTCTCTGATTAAATAAGAGAATACATCATCCCAGTATTCTTTAACAAAATCAATTCTTAATAGTTCAATGCCTAGCTTTTTTGCTACCGCTACCGCGTCATCATAATCTTTTTCTTGAGGACACTGCGAGTTATTGATGTTTGGATTACCTAAATAGTCATTATTAGCGAGGCTATCCCAGTTACGCATAAAACAGGCAGTTACTTCGTATCCTTCTTTTTGAAGTAGATACGCGGCTACTGCACTATCAACGCCACCCGATAATCCTACTAAAACCTTCATTTAAAATAATTCCTTGCTGTCTAACACCAAAGTGAATGGTCCATCATTAACGCTATAAACATCCATATCGGCACCAAATACACCAGTTTCAATATGTTTACCGCTAAGTCTAGCTAATTCTTCATTAAAGAATTCATATAATGGTTCTGCTTCATGAGGATGAAGAGCGTTAACAAAAGATGGACGTCTACCTCCGGTGGTGTCCGCGTATAAAGTAAATTGACTAATGGAAAGGATATTTCCATTCACTGCCTCTAAAGACAAATTAATTTGTCTTTTTTCATCCGCAAACACTCGAAGTTTAACAATTTTATCCGCCATCTTAGTGACGGTTTCTTTATCATCACCCATAGTAAAACCGGTAAGTAAAAGGTAACCGTTAGAAATACTTCCAACGGTTTTACCTAATATATCTACACGAGCGCTTTTAACAGTTTGTAATACTACTTTCATTAAGCTTCTCTAATAATTTCTCTAATAACTGGAAGTTCTTTAACTTCTTTATCGCTATAGGCATATGCTTGTCTAATTTCATCTAAAACTGGAAGATATTCTTCTGGGGTTTTATTTGTATAAACAGTGCATAATAAGTCGCCTCTAGTAACTTTAGCGCCAACTTTTTTCGCTAATACGATACCAGCAGACATATCAATGACATCTTCAAGAGTTTCTCTACCAGCGCCGAGTTTCATCGCGCTAATTCCAATCTCTAAAGCGTTAATTTCTTTGATATAGCCATCTCTTTCAGATCTAATTTCAACAATATTTTTGCTAATTTCAAATTTTTCAGGATGTCTAATATAACTAACATCTCCACCTTGAGCTTCTACCATTAAGCAGAATTTTTCAAAAGCTTCTCCATTTTCAATAACTTCATGGAGTTTCTTACGGGCTTCTTCAATGCTCTTACAGACTTTTGCTTGAACAAGCATGATACTACCAGAGGTATAGCATAATTCCATTAAATCTTTTGGTCCTTTACCGTGTAAAGAATCAATAGCCTCTTTAACTTCTAAGGAGTTGCCTACGGCAAATCCTAATGGCTCACTCATATCACTTAATACCGCGACTGTGTCTCTATTTAAAGACTTACCAATACCGACCATGGTTTTAGCTAGTTCTCTAGCTTGATCCATGTTTTTCATGAATGCTCCTTCACCAACAGTGACGTCTAAAAGGATAACATCGGTTCCACTAGCGAGTTTTTTAGACATGACACTAGCAGCGATTAATGGGATAGACTCGACAGTTCCGGTAACATCTCTAAGAGCGTATAACTTTTTATCAGCAGGAACTAAGGTGCTGGTTTGACCAACAATAGCTAAGCCAATACGATTAACTTGCTCCACCATTTGTTCTTTGCTTTTAGCAATAATTAATCCTGGGATAGATTCTAATTTATCAAGTGTACCACCAGTATGGCCTAATCCACGACCAGACATTTTAGCGACTTTTCCACCTACTGCGGCAACCATTGGTCCTAAAACTAAAGAAGTTTTATCACCAACTCCACCTGTAGAGTGTTTATCAACTTTAATACCTTCGATTTCACTTAAATCAATAACTTCACCACTATGTTCCATATAGTCAGTTAAAGTGGCAATTTCTCTTTTAGTCATTCCTTTAAAGAAAATAGCCATATTCATCGCACTAGATTGATAATCAGGAATTTCTCCTTTTACGTAGCCATCAATCCAGAACTTAATTTCTTCGTCAGTTAATTCATGACCATCTCTTTTTTTAATGATTAAATCTACCATTCTCATATGTTATATACCTCGTTAATATGTTATCACAAATAATGTATTTATATACATTTATTTTTGAAATATATATTGCTCTACTTTATAATAACAGCATGACTTTTAAAGAGCATTTAATTAATTCAATTGGAGATAGCGAAGCAGATTTATTGCTTAATTCTTTAAGTAAAAAAAGTGAACATGCAGTTTTATTAAACACTAATAAAATTAGTGATGAAGAATTTTTAAAAGAATTCCCATTAGTAAAGCCCCATCCAATTGTGAAGCATGCTTTTATTTACGATAAAGAAACCTATGAACTTGGAAAACATATTTATCATGAGCTTGGCTATTATTACTTACAAGAACCAAGTGCGATGGTTGTTTCTTCTTTAATTGATTTTAAAGAAGACGATTTAGTTCTTGATATGTGTGCTGCTCCTGGAGGAAAGTCTATTCAAGCATCTTTTAAGATGAATGATAAAGGATTAATTATTTCTAATGATTTATCTTTTTCTAGATGTGGCTTACTTAGTAACAATCTAGAAAGACTAGGAATTGGTAATGTAATTATCACTAATAATGATTTAAGTAAGACTTATCTTAAATATGAAAATACCTTCGATAAGATCGTTTTAGATGCGCCTTGTTCTGGTAGCGGAATGTTTAGAAAAAGTGACACCATGATAAATGATTGGAGTATAAACAAAGTTTATAAATATCAAGAAATTCAAAAAGAATTAATTCTAATTGCCTATTATATGCTTAAACCAGGAGGCACATTATCTTATTCCACTTGTAGCTACTCCAAAGAAGAAGATGAAGATGTCGCTCATTATTTATTAGAAAATAGCGACGCTGAACTAGTTAATATACCTTCAGATAAATGCTTTTATATTAAAGATATCGGAATTAGATTAATGCCGTCTCATTTTTCAGGAGAAGGTCAATATATCGTCCAATTTAAAAAACCAGGTTCTTCTAAAATTAACGAATTTAATCATATAAATAAATTCCCTCAATTAGTAAAAGGAGATAAAGACGTTAAAAGAGTAAACGATTATTTATTTGCGGTTAATAACGGACTAGATATAAAAGGCTTTAATATCTATAGATATGGAGTGAAAGTTGGCGAATTTAAAAAAGATATCTTTAAATATGACCTTCACTACGCTAGAAGCTACGCTAAAGATAGTTTCGATATAATCGAACTTACTTTAGAAGAATTAAAGAAATATTTATATGGTGAACAGTTAAATAAAATTAATCCATATAAGGGTTACGTTTTATTAACGTATAAAAAGACCGCAGTTGATATTGCTAAAACTGACGGTCAAGTAATCAAAAATTATTATCCAAAGGGATTAAGAAAGAAATTTTAATAGATTCGATTGAATCGATAATACTTATCATGAAGTTCGACCATTCTCTTGTGGTCGATTTTTCTTGTTTCAAAAGTTAATTCTGCTTGCACTCTTGATTGAATTTCTTTTGCGATTTCTTCAGTAGATTTTCCTTCATATTCACTAGGATAAATTGGCTTTAAAAATTTAATATATGTAGGATATCTTTTGAAATTATGTTTTGTATGTAAAATTCTAAAGCTACCAAATACCACAGTAGGAACTAGAGGAACTTTAGCCTTCATAGCGGCCCTAAAAGTGCCGTGATGGAAAGGAAGTATATTTTCCATATGGTCTTTAGTTCTTTTTCCTTCTGGGAAAATAACCCAGTTAATTTCCTTTTTAGCTAAGGATTCTTGAACCTTCATCATCACTCGTAAAGACTGTTTTAAATCAGCTCGATCCAAAAATTGTCCGTTGATCGCTTTAAAGACTTTACCAACAAAAGGTAAGTTTTTAACTTCTTTTTTAGCAACAAATGTAGTTGGCTTATCTAAAGCAGCAAAATAGAGTAATGGGTCTGCCGCTCCCATGTGGTTTGAATAAAAACAACATGTTTCTTCTGGAATATTTTCTTTTCCTTCTACTAAAACATCAAGCTTTAAATTGTGATTAACTTTTAAAATAAGTTTTCTAGCTTTTTTATATCTTTTTTCAATTGGAGTTTTGCAGTTTTTTCTTGAATAAGAAATCATCCAAGAAAAATATCCACAGATAATTCTAATTGATGATAATAAAACTGCTCTTAAAATATGCCACATTATTTTAATCCTAAAATAGATACCGATAAATCTGCAGAAGTGAAATTTTTAGCATAGGATTCATCTTCTACAATGCCGTTACAGCCAAAGAATACTTGATAATAATCTTTTAATTCTAAAGTTTTTACTTCCTCGCTTGGATTGATGATAATTAAGCCTTCTTTAAAGCCAGGTAATAATAATTTTTCTTCAGTAACGGTAATAGTTACTAGCCCATTATCTAAATAATCAATATAAACATTTTCTAACTCGCTAGCGGAATTAGCTTTAAATAACGGAAGAGTTTTTCTGACTTTAATTAACTCTTTCATAAATTTGACCATTTCATGACGCGATTCCACTAAATCCCAGTCCATATTATTCACTTTTGGAACGTTATAAGTATTATCAAGCATACATTTTGATAAGCCAATTTCTTGGCCCATATGGATAAATGGAACGCCAACAGAAAGTAAAGTCATGGCATTAGCAAATTTAACTCTTTGAAGGTTAAGTTCATCGTTATCGGAGAAGTAAGAAATTTTATCAAATAAAGTTTGATTATCATGACACTCAACATAGTTAATAGATTGAGACGCATTATCATATCGATTCTTTAATAAGCAAGCACATAAAACATTGTTTAAATCATCTTTATAAAATTCATTCATGATGAAGCCTTTGGAATATTTATCAAAGGTCCCACCTTTAATGACATCACGGAATTGATCATTAAAGAATCCCATCTCTGGAATTTGATGCGCGTTATCGCTACAACACTTCTTATCTTTAGATAAGCCAGTCATCATATCCCAACCTTCTCCATACATCAAAGCGTCAGGTTTAATAGATTTCACAACCTTAATAGCCTCTTTAGCAGTTTCTAAATCAATTAAGCCAAGTAAATCAAAACGATATCCATCTAAATCAAATGTTTCAGTGAAATATTTTAAGGAATCTAAAATATGCTTTCTGACCATGCTTCTTTCGCTAGCAATATCGTTACCACATCCACTACCTTCAGAGATTTTTTTGCCAAGTCTTCTAAAGTAATAATTTGGTAAATTCTTATGGAAATCACTATTTTGATATTCGTAAATGTGGTTGTAAACCACATCAAGAATAACTCTTATATCATTTTTATGTAATTCGGCAACTAACTTTTTAAATTCTAATAATCTCGCTAAAGGATCTTCTGGATAATTAGAATAACTTCCTTCTAAAGAGAAATAGCTAGTTGGATTATATCCCCAGTTATAATGGTCAACTTCAATATCATCCACTCCAAAGAAATCATGAACTGGAAGAAGTTGAACGTGAGTGACTCCTAAATTCTTTAAATAGTCAATCTTATTTAAAACACCTAGATATTTTCCAGCACTTTCATTGTTCTTGTCTGCTTCGGTAAAGTCTCTAATATCCATTTCATAAATAATAGCCTCGTTAGCTTTATTAATAATAGATTTAGGTTTTTCTTTAGCAATGACATTTAAAGCGGATAAATCAATAACCGCAGAATATTTAGAATTTAAGGAAGTTCCTATACCATATGGATCTCTAATTTCTTTACTAGTGCCACTTTGATATATAACATAGTTATACTTTTTGTTAAATAGGTCACCTTTAACCGTTAATTTATAAACACCTTTTTCTTTTCTTTTCATTGGTAAAAGAACAAAGTTATTATCGCTTTTTTCTAATTTTAGGAACACTTTATCACTAATTGGACTCCAGAATTTAAAGACTGTTTCTTCTTTAAAATAGAATGCTCCAAATTCTTCATCAATTGGACAATATAGTTCATCAAATTCTTTACTAGTAACGTAGCTACGATAATCTAAGCTAATTTCATCACCAACATTAGTTTTAACGTTATTAACGTTACCTAAAATAATATCAACGTCACTACTAGCTTCAATTCTAAATAATTTATCACTTCTAGAAAATCTATTAATTCTTAAAGGATAGCTAGTGCCATTAACTTCTAATTTGAAATTAATATCATTAATGTCACTAGATTCTCCATAATATAAGATTGCTAAACTATTTTTATTAATGAGTTCAGCGTTTATTAAACCATAATCCATAATTAACCAATTAGTTCCTCACTACTAGGAATATATTCATTATCATCGCTAGGGGCACCAATAACTGCGCATCCTTTGGTGTTGCCGTCTACTTCTGTAGAAACAATTCCTTCCATTTGTAAACGTTTAAAGAATTTACCAGCTCTATTAAAGCCCACCATACATTCTCTTTGAATCTTACTCATCGAGACAAATTTTTGAGTTAAAACCCAATCCTTAACGGATTGATACTTCATTTCTTCGGCTTCATCAGCCTCTTTTTGTACTTCTCCAGAAGCCACTAATTGTTTACCTGCTTCTTTAGAATGATCCACTAAATCTAAGAAGTTAGGATCATAATTAGTTTCATAATGTTCTTTTAAATAGGCGACAACGCGAAGTATTTCTTTATTTTGTACAAAGCAGCCTTGTAATCTTACTTTTTCTTCAGTAGATACAACTGGAGATTCCACTAACATATCGCCTTTACCTAATAACTGCTCTGCTCCACCTTCTCCGATAATAGTCATAGAGTCAGTATAGCTTGCAGTTCTTAAAGCAACGTGAGTTGGTAAATTACCTTTAATAACACCAGTAATAATATTTGTGGATGGTCTTTGAGTGGAAATTAATAAATGAATTCCACAAGCACGAGCTTTTTGAGCAATAGAAACTACTGGTAGACCAATATCTTTACAGCGATCCACTAAATCAGCGTATTCATCTAAAACAACAACGATGAACGGCATTAATTCTTTTCCGTTTTCACTAGCCCATTCGTTATATTGGTCAATTTCACTAACCATACCGTTTTCCGCAAAGATTTGATAACGGTGATTCATTTCATCGACTAATTTAGTAAGCATTACTTTAGCTTTATCTGGTTCAGTAATAATTGGACATAATAAATGAGGCATGTCTTTATATTTAGACATTTCCACCATCTTTGGATCGACTAAAACGATTCTAAGTAAATCAGGTGAGGCTCTCATAATTAAAGAAGCGATAATCGAGTGAATGAAAATAGATTTACCACTTCCAGTGGTACCAGCAACTAAAATATGTGGAAATTTATTAAAATCAGCGTAAATCACTGTGCCAGATAAATTCTTACCAAAGCCAACCGATAAGGGATGTTTTTTGGCATCAGGAAGAGCTTCAACCACTTCTTTAAAACTAACTGTAGTGATTTTCGCGTTAGGAGCTTCTAAGCCAGAGAAGGATTCTCCACTGACAATTGGAGTAAATCTAGTTCTTACTCCACCTAATCTCATAGAGATATCACTTACTAATTTCTCTACAGATTTCATAGTGACGTTTGGTTCATATTCAATGTTATAACGAGTAACGCTAGGACCAATCTTATAGCCAGTACAATGTGCTCCAACTCTAAAGTTAGCTAAAATATTGTTAATGGCCTCTACTCTATTTGCGGCGACTTGATTATTTAATTCGTTCGCATCGTCATTTTCATAAGTCATTAATAAATCAGTAGAAGGTGGAACCCAGTTAATTGGTTCTTTTTTCTTAGGTTCTTCAATAATTGGAAGAGGCTTTTCTATAGGAGCTACTTCTTTTTCAACTTCGTTTAAGAAAATTGGTTGAGCTCTTACTAAAGATTCATCAATTTGCGGTTTTTCTTCGATTACTTCATTAACGACTTCTGGTCTAGTTTCAATTAAGTTCTCTACTTCCACCTGTTCTTCTAAGGTTTCTTCTTGAATTGGTTCAATTTCTACTTTAGTAGAAATAGGCTCACTAATAGGTGCGCTCATAACTTCAACTTTTCTTTGTCTAGAGAACACTAAAGGAGTAAATTCACGAGAATCAGATTGAGAGTGAACGCTCATATGACTATCATCTAAAGACATTGTTGGCTTAGAGAAACCACTATTTTGATTAATGAATGGACTTTGATCGCTTTCAAATCCTCTTTTAACTTCAACTGGTTCAGGAGCAATTAAAGAAGGAGCCGGCTCTTCTTCTTTTATAGCCACAACTTCTTTTTCTTCTTTTTCCTCTTCCTGAATTAGTTTTAATGGTTTTTCTTTCTTTTTGTCATTTTTGATCCATGAGATAATTAAAGGCATAAAGAAGATTAATAAAGAAACAACTAATAGCATGATTCCTAAGAATATCGCTACAGTGTTATTATTAATTCCGGCACCTAAAGATAGACCAAGTAGACCATGTTTAAATCCACCATAATAATTAAATGGATTAAAAAACACTGGCGTGTAATATCCATTTAAAGAGGCGTGATAAGAATTAATCGCATTCCCAACACTATCAAATGAAGGAGTGTCATAAACGCTTAAAAAGAAAAACATCGATAAGAAAAATAAAGGAACAGAGAAAATGATATTCGCTTCCTTTAGTTTAATTTTTCTTCTAAAAATAATTCTGAATAAGCCATATAAGAATACTAAAGCAAATAAAATATAATAAGATGCTCCAAATAGATATAAAGGAACAAAAGCGAAAGTACGAGCAACTTTACCAACATTTAAAATCAAAATGATAGAAATCAAACAAAGGGTCAAACCTTTGATCATGTTTTCTAGTTTGGAATTTATTTGGAATTTCTTTTTTTCGCCCATATGTAATATTATATGTGTGCACGCATTAAAGTTAAAGAAAAAAAGCACTTAAATTAGTGCTTTTTACTTGTCGTTAACTAAGATAATCGGTTCAATTAGAGGTTCTCGACCATTTTCTCTTCTAATAAACCATCGAGCGCGATCTTTGATTGTCTTTTTTGCTTCTTCTAAATCAGTCCCTTTTGTTAAAGCCGCATTTACTTCTTCAACAAAGATTTGGGTAATAGATTTAAAAATTGGCTCAGCTTCTTTTACATAAACAAATCCACGCATCTGGCAGTCCGGTCCTGCAATAATTTTCTTATCTTTAATAGAAACAGTTGCGGCAATAACCACCGTTCCATCTACACCAAGCTTTTGTCTAGTTTCTACAACCTCAGTAGCGTCTTTAGTTAAACCTTTGCCGTCCACAATAACTGGAGAAATATCAATTCCGGTTACTTCATTTGGCAAAATCACTGGTCTTTTACCTGGTTCAAAAATGAGTTGCATCCCATTATCTAAAACAAAGACATTCATATGATTTAAGCCAATTCCTAAAGAGACCGCTAATTTAGCGTTTTCCATAATTTTGGTATAGTGTCCACGAACTGGGAAATAATATTTTGGTCTAAAGATATTTAAGATAAATCTTAAATCATCCTCTTGAGCGTGCATTGAATGGACATCTTTTCCTTTAAGCCACACCACTTGACAACCAGTGCGATAAATCTCATCCATGTTTCTAGTACAAGCTGTTTCAAATATTGGTCTAGGAACTGCAACATTCATAAAGATGTCATCAGGCATAACTTTGATACGCTTATCAGAATTTAAGCCGTGCGCTAAAGCACCAGTTTCTTTAAATAAGTCATCGGAGTGACCAACCATTAAAATTAATAAGTCAGTGCTCTTAACTCTTAACAAATCTTCTCTAGAAACAAAATTAGCTTTGGCAAATGTTGAAGTTCCAGTAGCCTCCATGACATATTTCATCACGGTTTCGGTATATTGGTCATAGCAATAAATTCTCTTGTTATATCTTTGAGCTAATTTACAGATTTCTCTTAAGCGATACATGTTTTGCCAATAGCAAAGCACAAACATTCTTTTGCCTAATTTAAAATATTTTTCTACCAAGTCATTAATTCGATGTTTAGGAGAACAATATCCATTTTTATCAGCGGCTTTAGATTCCGCCATTAAAAGTAATGTTTCTTCTTTAGCAAGGTCACTAGTCATTCCAAGGTCAAATCTATAACCAGTTTCATTAGTAGCAAAGTTAATAATAAAGTCGGAAGTATAGATAATATTTCCTTGATCAGTAGAGATAGCAACTCCAAAGGAGTTAGCAGCGTTATGACATGTTTGGAAAAATCTAATTTTACGATTAGCAACAATCACTTCATCGGTTGGCTTAACAATCACATAATCAAATTGAGTTTTTGCTTCAATGATTGATAATTGCCCTTCAATAATAACTTTAGTAGTTTGAGTGCAATATACTTTACTAGGAGCGTATTTATAAAAATATCTCAGTGCTCCAAAAGATTCATCATGACCGTGAGTGATAAAATAACCCCTCACACGATTTTTATTATTAATAAGATAATCTAAATTAGGTAGCAAATAGTCAACACCAGGAAGAGTTTTATCTGGAAGCGAACTACCTGCGTCTAAAACGAAAATATCATCGTTAATCTCAACGACATAACAATCTCTACCATCTTCGTCAAGGCCAGCAAGGGCAAATACTTTAATTCGATCCGACATTAAAATCTCCTTTTACAAATAGAAAATTGACTATAACTAATAGTTAACTATATTTTAAAAAGTTTAAAACATTTAATCAATGTTTTTTGTAATGATGATATCTGCACCAGTATTTAAAACATTTTTAATGGCGATATCACCAATATGGGTAGGAGCGTCAACTCCTACTTTATTAATTTCTTCCATCACTTCAAAAATCATACCTTTAGGAATGCTAGTAGAAGTTTTAACAGAAACCACTGTGTTCTCTCTATTTTTAACCCTCACAAATGAAGTAATCATTCTTTTTGGATTGGTCACTTCATTTTTAGCGTACTCTGCCCCTCTTGGGCATGAATTTCCTGTAACATTTAGCTTATCATCAATTGTTAATCGACATCCGCGAGGACAGACGATACAAGTAAATTCTTTCATATTATCTTTCCTCCAATGACACAGTTATCTCACCTTTTACATTAGCAAGCTTGTCTTTACTAACTTTAATCATCACCATTTCACTAGGAATAAGAACTGGCTTAACAACTTTATGGAAAATAGTCTCTCCACTAGAGAAATTCACAAAAACATTTTTAATTGGTTTTCTCACTCTAAATTTAAAAGTGACATCATGATCTAAATCAGTCTCAATAAATTGAGGAATGACATATCCCACTCCGTTTCCTGGATTAACTTTAATCTTCACTTTCTTAGATACTTCGCCTTTTATATATCTAGCTGCAGCTCTACCGGCTTCTCGACCTTCTTCAGTAACAAAATCCACAACATCATGAACATGTAAGCAGTTACCACAAGCAAAGATGCCAGGAATACTTGTTTCTAATTGATCGTTGACCATCGCTCCTTTAGTAGAGCTAATATTCACATCAATATTTTCAAGTAGAGATACATAAGGAATTAATCCAACTGACAAAAGTAAAGTATCACATTCAAATTCCATCTCGGTTCCAGGGATGAATTTCATCTTATCATCCACTGCCGCTAAGATAACTTTTTCTACCCTACCTTTACCTTCAACTCTAAGAACACTTCTAGAGAGATAAAGAGGAATATTATAATCGTTTAAACATTGAGCGATATTTCGATTTAAGCCATTAGAATAAGGCATAAGTTCACTAACACAAAGTACTTTAGCACCTTCTAAAGTCATTCTTCTAGCCATGATTAAGCCAATATCGCCACTACCAAGAATTACAATTCTTTTCCCAGCAAGAAATCCGTGGATATTTAAATATTTTTGTGCAGTACCTGCGGTAATAATGCCAGCAACTCTATCTCCAGAAAGTTGAATTGCTCCTGGACTACGTTCATAGCAACCAGTGGCAAAGACAATAGCCTTAGCCTCAATATCCACAACTCCATCAGTCGCATTAGAATAAGTGACAACTTTCTCTTTAGAAATATTTAAAACTAAAGAATCAAGTTTATATTCAATTCCTAATTCTTTAACTTGATCAGCAAATCTAGATAAATATTCTGGACCAGTTAATTCTTCTTTAAATTCCGTTAAACCAAAGCCGTTATGAATGCATTGATTTAAAATGCCACCAAGAGCACTATCCTTTTCAAGGATAAGAATATCATCAATTCCGTTTTTCTTAGCTTCGATAGCCGCGGCCATTCCAGCGCTACCACCACCGATAATTACTAAATCACGTTTAATCATAATTTCTTCACCTCCTCTACGAGGATATTAGAATTTGATTTATCCCATTTAATATCTAAAGGAGAAACGCCATAATGTTTGGCTAAAATCATGGTGACCATTGGAGAACAGAATCCGCCTTGACATTTACCAAAGCCGGCTCGACATCTTCTTTTGACCCCTTTAACAGTTTTAGGAGGAACACTACGAGATAATAAAT